>CANRHZ010000001.1 GCA_947630535.1 Candidatus Gastranaerophilales bacterium
GGGGGTAAGCTCCAAACAAATTCGTCATAAATTAAACTCCCATCTATATTTTAGTACAATTTTATTTTATCAAATTGAATTAAAGTTTTCAAGTACAGATGCAAAAAAGATGCAAAAAAAATAAAAAGTTAAATGTTACAAAACGTAAATAAATTTAAAGCGAAATCAAATATTGCCGATAAAAATTAAGTCGAATATTAACGGAAGGGACATAATTTATGAGAATTAATGAACATTTTAAGAATTTGAACACGGATGCTTTTAGCATATCATCGGACAAAATTATGAAGGATAGATTTAGCTACGATAAAAAACTTGAAGAATTTAATGTTCTTCCGGAAAATTGCGAAAATTTAGATAAAGGTGGGGTTGAAAGCGCTTTACAAGAGCTTGATTTAGAATCTGATTTTCTTGAAGAAAAAGGGTACAAGCACGTTGACGAGCAATCAGGATTGTATGTCAAATACTATAAAGAAGATGACGGTAAACTTTATAGAGAGTTTGTAAGACTTGATAAAGACAAGGATAGCGGCAATTATATTTTGATATCATCAAAAGCGGAAATTGGCGAGGACGGAAAAGCAGATACGTCAAAATTATTACAATCGGAAGCGTATACAATCAAGAAAAACGAATAAAAAATCTTTTAAAAGTTTTTGTTTTTTGAGCCCGAAGTTTTAATTTTGGGCTCAAATTGTAAAATTACTTAATTTAACAGGTAAAACAAAGTTTTAATTTGGGATAAAGTGTGCTAATATCAATCTATGCCGACAGAAAAAGAAAAAATGCTTAAGGGCGAACTTTATAATGCAAACTATGACCCGCAATTAATTCAAGAAAGAATAAAATGTAAGGTTTTATGTCACAAATATAATAATCTTGCACCCGATAAAACAAAGAAAAGAATTGAATTAATAAAAAAAATAATAGGCAAAACAAACAACAATTTTTTAATCGAACAACCTTTTGTATGTGATTACGGCTACAATATTGAAATTGGAGAAAATTTTTATTCAAACCATAATCTTATAATATTAGATTGTGCTAAAGTAACCTTTGGAAATAATGTTTTTATAGCACCGAATTGCGCTTTTTATACGGCAGGACACCCGCTTGATTACAAAACAAGAAACGAAGGTTTAGAATACGCAAAACCCATTTCCGTGGGGGATAACGTATGGATAGGGGGCAATGTTGTTGTTTTGGGCGGGGTAAAAATAGGAAACAATGTTGTAATCGGTGCAGGTTCAATCGTTACAAAAGACATTCCCGATAATACGCTTGCATACGGGGCGCCCGCAAGAAAAATAAAAGAGCTTTAAAAAGGAGTAAAATGTTAGCATACGTATATAAAGACCATGGGGTTTTTGAACTTACTCAAAAGCCAAAACCAAAGCTTCTGGACCCTAAAGATGCAATTGTAAAAATAACAATGAACAGTATATGTACAAGCGATTTACATATTAAGCACGGCTCTGTTTCAAAAGCGGTGAAGGGAATAACGCTCGGCCATGAAATGGTTGGAATAGTGGAAGAAATCGGGGATGAAGTTAAAAATGTCAAATGCAATGACAGAGTAACCGTAAATGTGGAAACATTCTGCGGTAAATGTTTCTTTTGTAAAAACGGTTTTGTAAATAATTGCACGGATAAAAACGGGGGATGGGCACTGGGGTGCCGTATAGATGGTGGGCAGGCCGAGTATGTAAGGGTTCCTTATGCGGACTTTGGACTAAATAAAATCCCGAATTCAATAACGGATGAACAGGCTCTTTTTGTGGGGGATATATTATCAACGGGTTACTGGGCAGCAAAGATTTCAGAAATTAAAAAAACGGATACGGTTTTAATCATAGGTGCAGGCCCAACGGGAATTTGCACATTGCTTTGTGCCAAGTTAAAAAATCCTAAAAAAATTATTGTATGCGAAAAAGATGAAACAAGGAGAAATTTTGTAAAAAAATTATACCCGGACATTATTGTTGTTGAACCTGAAAATTGCATAGATACCGTAAATAAAGAAAGTGAAAACGGCGGAGCGGACGTTGTTATTGAAGTTGCGGGAAATGAAGATTCATTTAAGCTATCATGGCAATCTGCAAGGGCAAATGCGATTGTAACCATAGTTGCACTTTATGATAAACCAATGGTTTTACCCTTGCCCGATATGTACGGCAAGAACCTGACCTTTAAAACAGGCGGGGTGGACGGATGCGATTGCAAAGAAATACTCTCTTTAATTGAACGTGGCAAAATTGATACAACCCCTTTAATTACACATAAATTTCCTCTAAAGGATATTGAAAAAGCTTACGAAATTTTTGAAAACAGGCTTGATAATGTTATGAAAGTTGCCGTTGTAAATTAATATATTGTAGAAAAAATAAATTATAGCTTGTATGCGGCAAATAAAATTCAATTATATAGGCGATTAAGACCCGCAAGAATATATTTTTTGAGCCAATTTAAGAGCCGAATTAAATTCATCTTTAAATTCTTCGGCACTAAATTTATTATAATCGGGTACTAATTTTCCGTTTTCGATTTTCCCTTCAAGAATAGCTTTCTGGGCGGAACCCTTGTCGTAATCCTTATTTATCAACTGTAAAACAAAATCATCACCCAAATCACAAAAATCCATATCGTACCATTCGCCATCTATTTCTTTTGAATAAAGAACCCGTGACTTGGAATTATCAATCAATCTGATGCCATTCTCAAGAGCTTGGGCATTTTTTTCATCCAAAAACATCATTGGCGCACAATTCCACATATAAAGAATTTTCTTGGGTTCTACACCTTTTCTTGTTGCATAATCAAGAGCAGCATTATATTCATTTGAATGATCCAGCATTGGAACCGGATGTTTCATAATTCTGAAATTATTTTTATAATGAAAAGGCTGCGAACCTGCGGCATAAAGCTTCACCCTTCCTTTGTTTCCCATCTCTTTACTTAATTGAACTGCGTATTTTACCAGTTCTTTTCCCGAACCTTTTATGCTCTTTGAACCATCCGTATTGCATATAAAATCAAGATGCAAACATTCATCCGTTGGTACAACATCCATAAAACACTTTTTTTCACCGTTTACATACATTATGTATCTGTTTTTGGAATCTTTTATGATGTAGCCATCAATATATGAATTATTTGCAGAGTCCTTTAATTTTACACATTTTATTGTACCTTCAGGCGCATTTTTTGGCTTATCACAAACGGTTGTTCTTTCAAATGTGTCTGTGCAAGGTGCTTTATTGTCCCTGAAAATTACAGGTGTATCCTTTTTTATTTTGCTTAAATGCAACAGATTTAAATGAGGAAAACTAATATTCATATAAAATTAAAAACAATGGAGTAAAAAAAATTTACAAGCTATAAACGAATATAACTAAAGAAGAACTGCAAAAAACTAATCAAGTAATATTTAACATTTTTTATATCTGATGCGATATCTTTAGCAAATTTTTTTAACCTGATATTTTAGCAACAAGGAACGGGAAAACTCAAGGGAAGCTCGGAAAGCAGAGGGGGAAAGATTACAGACAAAGTATTCTTTAAGACATCTATAGCTATAATTGAATTAGTAATGAAACATTCAATAAACATTGTATGGCATATCGACTTGGATAAGAGGTTTACTTGAAGCTATTCAATTCCCGAAATTAGAATTTAAGAGAATTTTCAAACAAAATATTATAGGAAACATTGAAACTATAAAACCAGAAGATGTTACAAAAGAAATGCAGAATTTATTAAAAAGCTATAATAGGGGCAAAACAAAAAATTTAGCTGAAATTTTAGGTTTTCATTATAAATTTGAATTAATACACCCGTTTCGGGACGGAAACGGCAGGGTAGGTCGTTTAATAATGCTTAAAGAGTGTCTTAAAAATAATATTGCGCCTTTCATAACGGATGATGGAATAAAATTATTTTATTATTGAGGTTTAAAAGAATGGAAAAAAGAAAAAGGCTTTTTAATTGACAATTGCTTATCGGCATAAGACAAGTTCAAGACATATTTAGATTATTTTAAAATTGATTATCAAAAATAAGAATAATATTCTTAATTCATATAATTAGAATTTAATTCAAAAAAAGAAAGTGGACACAGAATGGACATGAATAAAAATTTAAAACGCCTAAAAAAAAATAGCAAGGGAGAGATTCGAACTCAAGGGCCTCACAGGACTTTTGCCGAACGAGAAAGCAAGATACCTTGCTTTCGAGGAGAGGGTAATTACGAAGTAATTACACCCGTGAGTGGCGCTAAATGCGCCATAAGGACAAAAAATTTAATTCAAAAAAGAAAGTGGACACAGAATGGACACGAATAAAAGTTTAAAACGCCTAAAAAAAATAGCAAGGGAGAGATTCGAACTCTCGACCTCACGGGTATGAGATTTCTCCTTTGCAGGCTTGATGGGTTAAAAACCACCAAAAATCAACAAAACCCACTTCGCTGAATTAAATCCTAATTATATGAATTAACATATAAAGTGGACACAGAATGGACACAGAAAATCTTATTTAAATTAAGGTTAAATATACGATTTATAAATTAAATTCAAGGCTATAGCTATTCTGCTGCAAAGGTTTTGACGATATTTTAAAAGAAAACGTCATAAAACACCGTGCATGAAATGCAGAAGAACGAAAAAACACAACTATTAATATAATATAAAGGAATATAAATAAATGAATATATTTAATAATAATAATAAATTCATAGATTCAAAATACCCTGCAATAAGTGAAGAACTTATAAATAAATTAATGTATGATTTCCCTAACAGATTACCAACAGATAAAATAAGCGAATTTGAATTAGGGATTTTGATAGGACAACAAAGGGTAATCACCAAATTGATAAATGAAAAACAATATAATGAACGAGATAATTTATTAGATACTTAATATGTGGCAATCAATTATATCATCCGTATTACAGGCGGTTCAGTTAGGGGTAGGTGCATATAGCCAGTATCAGGCTATGAATCAACAAAGAAAGTTACAAAAGGCACAATCAGATGCAGAGATGAGAGCATTTAATATTGAAAGAGCCAATAAAAATATCTCACAAACAGCAACCATTATTAATACTAATAAGGGATTAGATAGAGGCCTAGGAAGTTTAAAAATTCCTATAAAAAATACATCTCAACTTCCTTATGGCGGTACTAATAATGGCGTAGGGTTAAACGTGCCTCTTTAAGGATTAAAATGGAAAATATATGTAAGGGTAGATTAAAAAGGCTGTATGACAAAATGACAAGTGAACGGCAGCCTTATTTAGACAGAGCAAGGGAAGCTATAAAATATTCAATGCCTTCACTTTTAGCTGATGAAGGGAAGCAATCAACTAAAGGTAATCCACAAACCATAATAAGCCCAAATCAATCAGTTGTGGCTGATGGAATTAATAATTTATCAAGTAAAGTTGTTATGACTTTACTTCCACCAAATCAGACTTTTTACAAATTTGCTATATCTAAAGCTGAAATTGCTAAAAATGCAGAGCTGAAAGGTATTGATAGAAGCCAATATGAAAGTGCAATCAATAAGGGCCTTTCAAGCATAGAAGACACCCTGTTAAAGTATCAGGAAAAGCAAGCTGATAGAGTATGTGCCGGCGAAGCTTTCAAACATTTATACAATACCGGAAATGTCTTATTAGTAGACGTATTCAAAGAAGGATTAAAATATTATCCACTTGATAGGTACTGTGTAAAAAGAACATATACAGGCAAGCTTATTAGGGCTATTTCCAAAGAAAGTATAAGCTTTTATGATTTGCCTAATGATATTCAAAAGGTAATTCTTGAAAAATATGGTTTCAAATCAGATAATGAAACTGATGAAGCTGAAAAAGTTACAGAAAAAGAAGATTTTGAACTATATACCGTATGTGAAAAAGTTAAAAACGGGTGGAATGTATATCAAGAGGTTGAAGGTTTTACATTGCCTAATTCAAAAGGGACATATCCGTTGGATGTTTGTCCTTTTATCCCTTTAAGATATACAAGAATAGATGGTGAAAGCTATGGCAGAAGCCTGATTGAAGAATATTTTGGAGATATAGCTGCTTTAGATGCTTTATCTTTAGCAGTTAAAGATTCGGCTTTAGCAGCCAGTAAACTTATATTCTTAGTGAATCCGTCAGGCAATACAAAGGTTTCGGATTTAACCTCAACACGTAATTGTGGATTTTGTGCAGGAAATCCGGAAGATATCCAAATATTACAAATTAATAAATATAACGATTTACAATCTGCCTTAACGGAAATACAACGTCTTGAATCAAGGCTAAATCGTGTATTTTTAATGAAAGCAGCTATTCAAAGAGATGCTGAAAGAGTTACGGCCGAAGAAATAAAACAGATGGCACAGGACTTAGAAGAAGCACTAGGAAACCATTATGCACTTATGAGCAATGAGTTTCAAAGAGCTTATGTAAAAATAAAATTCTATCACATGAAAAAGGATAAAGGTGCTAATATACCTGACCTTTTGAAAGATGATTCTATAGAATTAACGGTAACTACAGGCTTAGAAGCTTTAGGCAGAAGTTCAGACTTAAACAAATTAACAACATTTTTAACAATTATGCAAAATTTGGCACCCTCTATTCAAGCATTAGGTGCAAAAATCGAAGCTATAGCACAGTCAGTAGCATTATCAATGAATTTAAGTATTGATGGTTATTTTTATTCGGAAGCCGAAAAACAAGAAATGGAAAAAAGGGCTATGGAAAACAACTTAGCAAATAAAGCTATTCCTTATGTTATGAAAACAGCCAATGATGCTACACAAGATAATACAGGAGTTAATAACACTTAATGAGCGAAACAGATAATAAAACTTCCCCTGAAACGGCTATACAGGACGAAACAAAAAACCT
This sequence comes from Candidatus Gastranaerophilales bacterium, assembly GCA_947630535.1. Lineage (GTDB taxonomy): Bacteria > Cyanobacteriota > Vampirovibrionia > Gastranaerophilales > Gastranaerophilaceae > Galligastranaerophilus_A. The sequence continues at coordinate 6,905 of CANRHZ010000001.1, forward strand.
TGATAAAGAACTCGATATTGATACAGATAAAGGAGATGCAAAAACGACTTCTGCATCTATTGATTTTTATACGGAATTACAAAACGAATTTAATGAAAAAGGGGAAATATCAGAGGAATTTAAACAAGGTTTAAAAGAAAAAGGAATTAATGAAGACCGTCTAAATAGTTATATAGAAGGGTTTGAAGCTAAAAAGAAAGTCGAACAGCTTGAAGCTAATAAGATTTTAGAAGATATTTATAATTCAGTTGGTGGAGAAAAAGTATTAAATGAAATTAAAGCTTGGGCCTCTAATTCATTAAGTAAAGAAGAAATTACCGCTATCAACAATATACAAGACCCTTTAGTCATGAAGATGGTATACGGAAATTTGAAGAACAAAATGAATGAATCGTTAGGTTCGGTTCCGAATTTAATTTCAGGCAATGGTGGCACATCAGATACAAGTTACTTTAAGTCTAAAGCACAGATGTTAGAAGCTATATCTAATCCACGTTATGCAAAAGACCCTGCTTACAGAGGAGAGGTAAGCAGAAAAATAAGTGCAAGCTATGCACATGGTATTAATTTAAGTATTTAAAGGAGTTAATTTTTAAATGTCAGTAAATGCAAATTCATTCGCTAGGTTAGGACAGGCAAACTTTTCCGGTGATACAGAAAAATTATTTAAAGAATTTTTTGTACCCGAACTGATTACAGCTTTTGAAACAAACCGCAAAATGGTTAATTACGTACGTAAGAAAACCATCACTAATGCTAAATCAGCAGCATTCCCTGTTCTTGGTACCACAGGAGCAAAATATGTAGGTGTTGGTGAAAGCCTTTTGGGAAATCAAAAGATTGCACACAACGAAATCATAATCAATGTTGACCCCTTCTTGGTATCAGATGTCCTCATTCACGATTTTGATGTAAAACTTCAAGCTTATGAAGATAGGGCTGAAATCTGTACTGAAATGGGCCGTGCCTTAGCTGATACAGAAGACCAACAACTTGCACAGGTAGGTGTACTGGCTGCAAGGGTAGAAAAAGGTATTGTAGAAGGTAGAGCAGGTGGTTCTGTTCTTAAACGAGGGGAAACCGTAGCTACAGATTCTAGTGCATTAATTGAAGCCTTAACTTTGGCTAATGTTGAGTTGGATAATAAAAAAGTACCGGAAGCAGACAGAGCAGCTTTTGTAAGGCCTCTACAGTATGCAAGGCTTGCACAAAACGCTAATGTTATAAATAAAGATATCGGTGGCGGTTCTTTTGAATTTGGTTTAACAGGTTCAATTGGTGGTCTACAAATAGTTAAAACCACAAGTCTGCCTTCAACCAATATCAAACAATCAGAAGATACAACTAAACCTAATAATATTTATTATGGTGATTTCACAAATACTGTTGCTCTTGTTATGAATAAAGGTGCTGTAGGTACAGTAAGTGTTCAAGGTTTAATTACCGAAACTAAATGGATGCTTGAATACCTTGGTCATTTATGCGTAGCACGTATTCTCCAAGGACATGGTATCTTAAGACCGGATTGTGCGGTTGAAATTTCATCTGCTGCATCCGAATAAGAATAATATAAATTTAACATACGAATATATTAAATGTGTAGGTGGGGTTTAATTCCCCACCTTTTGGAAGGACAAATGCTAACAAAATTAGATGTTATAAACACAATGTTATCTTGTGCAGACCACATGCCTATCAATACATTAGAAGAAATGCAAGATTCGTTTACTTATACGGCATTAAGTATATTAAATGAAGAAGTTAAAACATTTCAGGCAGAGGGTTGGAATTTTAACACGGAACGTAATTTTACATTAACTCCCGATACTACAGGGGTTATAAAAATACCTGATAACATTTATTCTGTAAAATTCCCTCAAAGATGTACTTATGTTATAAGAGATGGCAAAATCTACAATAAGGTTCTACATACATTTAAAATAGAAAAACCTTTAAAATGTGATGTTGTATACGTCCATCCTTTTGAGGAATTACCACCTGCTGCACAGTTATATATACAAATGGCTGCAAGTTATAAATTCACAAAACGTGTATTAGGTACGCAGACAAATTGCATTTACACACAAGAAGATTTAATAAAGGCGAGAGCTGCTTTTATACAAGATGAACTTAATACCGGAAATTATAACTATAACACATACAGAATTGAGGGAAGGGTGAGGGATTCGATATAATGCTTGCACGTGGTAATATTTCAAGTTTTAAAGATGGTGTAAGTAAGCAAGCTGATAAGCTTATGTTTAAATCTAATCTTAAACAGCTTAAAAATGCCATACCTAGTCTTTTATGGGGAACCATAAGACGTCCGCCTATGCAGCATATTGCAAAACTTACATCTACCTTAACAACACACCCTTTTATACATACAGTAGTTAAAGAAAATGAAAAGTATTGCATAGTATTAGATGGAAGTACAATAAGAATTTTTGACCTTGAAGGAAATGAAAAAACTGTAAAATCATATATTACAGAAGATTTCAGCTATATAAAAACCGATAACCCATTAAAAGATTTATACGCTACCACCATAAATGATTATACATTTATTTTAAACAGGAAAAAAATACCTGTTATGGATAATAGTATAAAAAATTCATCTTATAATTCAGTAGCATTAGTTTTCGTGCAAAAAGGCGCTTATGAAACTACTTATAAAATAACCATAAATGGTACACATATAGCTCAATATACATCCGCAGCTTTAACAGCAAATGTTGAAGTAACACCTATAACAATTGCATCAAACCTTGAAAAGAACTTAAAACAACTTCTTGATGAAACAGATTGGGAAGTAAACAGGATAGGAGCTGTTATTGCAATAACTAAAAAAGATGGCACATCATTTACAATTGAAACATCAGATACAGATGCAAATACAGATATAATTACGCTTTATAAAACAACAAGCACTTTCACAAGTTTACCAGTAACAGCTCCTAATGGTTTTATAATAAAAATTTCAGGCTATGAAGCTGATTCATCAGATGATTATTTTGTAGAGTTTAAAACTAAAGATAATATTGAATTTGGAGAAGGTTATTGGGAAGAATGTTCAGACCCTACACTTCCTTATAAAATAGATGCTTCTACAATGCCTCATTTACTTGTAAGGGAAGAAGACGGTAGTTTTGTATTTAAGGAAGGTGTATGGGGAGAAAGATATGCAGGTGATGAAAAATCGGCACCATCTCCATCATTCATAAATAATAAAATTGAAAAAATATCGACACATAAAGGAAGGCTTGTTATTTTATCAAACGGAAATTTTCTAGCTTCAAGCACTTCGGATATTTTTTCTTTCTTTAAAACGACTGTAAGAGAAAATTTAGATTCAGACCCTATTGATATAACATCTAATGTAGGTATGACCGAATTGAAGCACTGTTTGCCATTTAATGGTGAACTGTTAACATTTTCAGAACTGGCATGTTTCACAATTTCAGGTGGTAATGTATTCTCAAATTCTACAATAAGTTGTGATTTAACAATGCAGTATGACTGTTCTTCAAAATGCGAACCTATTTCTTCAAGAAAAGGTGGCTTCTTTGTTTTTGAAAATGGTCAATATTCAGGTGTTAGGGATATTTATATAGATTCTACTTACAATATAAATGCAAAGGATATCACAGAACAAGTCCCTTGTTTCTTGCCTAAAAACATTTATAAAATAATCGGTAGCACAGTAAATAATATGGCTTTATTCCTATCAACTGATACATTAAATAAAATATACGTTTACAGTTATTATTTAGATGCACAGGATGAAACCAAACAAGCTGCTTGGCATGAATGGGAATTTGAAAATGCTAAAATTAGAGGTGGATATTTTAATCAAAACATTCTGTATCTGTATATTGAGTATTCAGACGGATTATATCTAAATAAGTTAGATTTCACACCCAAGTTAAAAGATTTTAATTTAGATTTCCAATTATATATCGACCGTAAGGTATACTATAAAAATTTAACACCAAATAATGGTATAACAACATTAACTTTACCTTATATAAACGACAGTAACATTCAAGTATATGATGAAAAAGGTTTTCCGGTGGAATTTTCGATTTCAGGTGTAACTGTAACGATTTCAGGAAACTATGAGAAATTAATTGTAGGAAACACTTATGAAACATTAATGGAGCTTCCTGTTTTATATTACAGACAACGTATTTATAATACGGAATATATGGTTGATGGGCTATTAATGGTAAAAGATATAACACTAGGTTATAATAACACGGCTTATTTTAAAGTTGAAGTTTTACCCTTATATCCTTCAATGCAGCCTTCTACTTATATATTTACATCTTCAATTACAGGTCAAGTTTATACGGATGTTATACAGTTATTAAATGGTACTTTTGTATTTCCCGTTAGATGTAGAAATGAAGAAGTGACAATAAAAATAATAAATGATTCACACTTACCGTCTGAAATATTAGGACTGGACTGGATAGGCGAATTTACAAGGAGAGGTGAGTAATGCAAAATAATACAAGCAAAACTTCTAAGATTTCACCTATATTCAAATCTTTAAGCAATGTTGTTGTAGGTATTCAAAAAGCCTCATCTATTAAAGATTACACAAGAACACAATTAGCAAACATATCTTCTGCTATTGATAACTTTGATTCGGGTGCTGATACATTATATAAACGCTATCAACAAGAAAAAGAACTTGCAGCTTATAATTTACAAGCAAGTATTTTAGATAATTTAAAAAGAAAAGGCATAGTTCAAACAGCAGCAGCGGAATCAAATGTAAGTGGTAATTCAATTACATCTTTGTTTAGGGCATATGATAGAATAAGTGCCGTTAATAAATACATGGCAGCTTATAATATGCAGAATTTAACCGACCAATTCAATGAGAACTTGGAAGGGCTAAAAGTAAGAGCTTTAAATGCTGTTTATGATATAAAACCTTATAATTATAGCTATAACAACAATTATGAATTTGATATAAATAGTTTAAAAACAGCATATAGAGAGTTAAAGAATATAAACTGGAAAAAAGGCTTAAGGATAGATACAAGGGAAGTTTTAGAGGGAGATACTAAGAATGCCTGATAATAAAAGAGTAACACCTGATGTAGGTGATACGATTAGCCCTGATGTAATAGCTTCTCCGGTAGATAAAAGGCGTCAATTTTCTATAAACCCTTTAGATGATGTAAAAAGAAAAGCTATTGTTGATACTTTAGCAGACATAGGTAATGGTGTTCAAGTATTAGATGAAACGCTTAAAGAAAATGCTATATATGATGCTTTTAAACTTTATCAAGACACTAATGGCAATGATAACAAGAAAGATTGGCGTGTAGCTTCTAAACAATTAGAAGGAATGGCCAAATTTAATCCTTATATACAAGATGAATATAAAAAACTTGTTGCTAAAGATGTTATAAATGAAGGGATTCTTAAATTAAATGCCAACACTAAAGGTTATACTCTATCAAATAAAGAGTATGAAGATTTTATACAGGATATAAAAAATAAAACACAAGTTAAACTAAATCTTTTAAACCTTCAACCTGAACATTATATAGAGCCTTTTAAGGAGTTTGAAAATAGCATACAATCGGCCCGCAATAGTTATGTAGTTAAAAATGCTGAATATAATTATAAAAATCTGTTAAATAAGGAAATTTATGATTTTAATACAAGGGCTGTCAATGCTATATTAAAAGCGGATTCAAAAGAGTTAAAATTAAAAGCTTTTGACACGGAATGGCAGAATACGGTTAATAAATGCAATGATTTAGGTATACCTGATACAGATATAGCAGCCTTGCTTCAAGCGGGTGTTCAAAACTTTGTTTTAGAAAACGCATCAATAATGGATTCTAAGACAATGTTACTTGCTTTTGCAAATCTAAAAGTTAATGATAAATCAATAAGTGAACTAATTCCGGATTTTAATACCAAAGCAGCCTTATTAATTAAAGAAGCTAAAAGAGCTGATTATAATGATAAATATTTAACATATCAACAAACACAGTTGGAAGATGATATAAATTATAAAAATGCGCTAGGTGAATTTATTGAAGGTTATAGTAATAATCCTAACATGGATTCTGGTGAGGTTAAGGGATTAGCGCTAGAGCTTATTAGAAAATATGGTATTAAAGCTAATGGTTTTAATTTCTTATCACAAGCTGCAAGCCTTGATAACTATATAAATAAATCACCCACAGAAAATTCAAAAATTGTTGAAGGTTTAACTTTGAAATCTATTACCGGTGAATTATCTATTGAGGATGTTGTAGAGGAGTTAAGGGCCGGAAATATAAAACCTAGTACGGCAAATACCTTTTACACTAAACTTAAAAACGGCGAAAATAACGCCAAAAGTGAAGCTATAGAACAAGTAAAATATATAGCTAAAATGGTTGAAGATGCCAAAAAGAATAAAAGTATAGGCACAAAAAACAGTGAAATTGATAGTTCTTTTATAAGTCAACTGGAAACTATAAAAAATAAAGTCATGATAAATGAACTTGACCCTATAAAAGCTGCAAATATGGCTAAAGAACTTGTTAGAGCTTATACAGCTTATTCTAAATTTGAAAAACAGCCACGTAAAATAAGTGACCTTTTAAAACCTGTATATTTAAAAGAATTGCCTTCACCTACATATAATGAAGCAGATGGTGAAAAGTTTTTTAAAAGAAAAGGCCTAATAAAGGAAGATTGGGGAAAAGTATTTTATGATATAACATCTTTACCTCAAAAAAGTAGAACTTTAAAAGGCCAGACAGGACAACATTCGGGTACAGATATAGCTGCTCCTATGGGTGCACGTTTATATAACCCTTGGGATGGTGCATTTATTAAATATGCCGGTTTTGAAGCTACAATGGGAAATTTTGCCATAATTGAATATAAAGGTAAAGGTGCTATACGTATAATGCACTTACAAAATTCAATTGAGAATCGTATTGGGACTTACATTGCAAAAGGTGAAAATTTTGCAAGAATAGGTAGCACTGGAAGGGCAACAGGGCCACATTTACATATAGAGTTTTATGATAAAAATATGTTCCCGATAACACCAATGCAATTTGATACTTTAATGAAATAGGTGGTTATTATACATGGAAAATGAAATAAAATTAGGCGGACACTCTGCTGATGAATGGGAAGCACTTGCAGAGCCCCAGACCGGCTATGGTATAGATGCACTAAAAGATGTGGGAATGATTGTAGATGATTCTGAAAACAAAGATAATGGTACAGATACTAAACCCACTAAAAGTGATGAGAGGTCAAATAAAGATAGCGAAGCTGATTTCGAAAAATTAAACATAGCTGATACCTTTGATGATATTACAAAATCAGTAGGTTCCGAAGCTTTAAGAGTATTTGCTCCAAAAGAAGGTGGACTAACCGCCAAATTAACAGGTAACTTCTTTACAGAAGCTAATTTACCTCAATATAAACCTAGAACGAAAGCTGCTAATAATTTAAAAATGCTTTATAGATATGGTGTCGGTACCTTAGCTACAATCGGAAGCTTTTTTACGACAGGTGGCTTAACGACACTTGCAGCGGGAACCAAAGCTGTACAAGCATTAAAAATGGCGAGTGGGCTTACCAAAGCATCTAAATTTTTAAAAACTTTATCAGGGGCAACACCTATTATTAAAACAGGTGAAAAAGCAACCCAATTAGGTAAAATAGGAGCAAGAGCAGCAAATGCGTTTTTAAGTGGTTCAGTTGCAGGTGCTATTGCTGATTTCAATTTATTTAGAACTGATGATGATGATACGATTTTCTTTGATACAAAAAATGATTCAGAAGTAGAAGCTAAAATAAAAAATGTCATTGAAGGGTTTTTAATTGGGGGTGTTTTTGGAGAAGCTGTTGAATTTGGTTTATCTCCTATATTAAAAAGAGCTTTCCCAAAAGTGTTTAATCAGGGAGAAGCTACCACAGTTGGTGCCGAACAGGCTATAAAAGATACTAATAATATACAAAATATTTTTGATACCGCTAAATTATATGAAGAAACGGAAAAACTTTACAATCGTGCTTTAGATGAAGGAGTGGAACCTGATTCATTAATTGTTGAGAATATCCATCCTACCCAAAGGTCAGATGCAAGAAGAATGGTTGAAATGCTTCAAGAAGGTGAAAAACCTTTTATTAGAGAAGATGGCACTTTTTGCATTAAAATTGAAAAATGGGATGATGCTTATAAAGTTACTCCTGATGAATTTAAAGAGCAGCTTATACACAATGATAATAAAAAAGCTATTTTAGCCGGCCCAAATGAACTTGTTAGAGAAGGCGACACGGCTTTAGATTTTATGAATCAAAGCGTTAAAGATACTTGGGTAGGCAGAAGTTGGATTGGTGAAAATGAAGAACTTAATCAAAAAACCGCAACAAGGATAGTTAAAAATTATAAAGATAAATTCCAAATAGATAATAATATAAAAGTTGAATTTGTAGATGGGTTAAAAGTTAATAAAAATGGAAAAATGGTTCCTATTGAAGGAAATTCACAAAAAGCCACATACCTTGGTAAAACTAAAAATATACCAAAATCTAAACAAAATGCAATTGATAGAAAAAAGCTTCAAATATCTAAACTTGAAAATAAAATAACTATTGAAGAAGGTAGCAATGCACCTATTGTAGATGTTTTGGACAACCTTAAAGAAGAATTAAGGATTGCAAAAAACGAATTAAAAATCCTTGAAAATGATGCTAAGGGCCAATATAAAGCAAAACTTAATGACCTTAAAATCCAAATAGATACAAATGCTAAACACCCTTATGCCGTACTTCGTTCCGAACTTGAACATATAAGGGATTTTGCTAAAAATACAATACCTAATCAAAAGGAAAAGCATTTCTCCCGTTACGAAGGCCTCAATGAAGGGGAAATGGCTCCTTCTTACGTATATAAAAAAGCGGTTTCTAAAAAAGACAGAGCTTCACAACTTGTAGATAATGATGGACAAACCTTGCAGGAAACGGTATACTCTAAAGAGGGGGTACCGGAAAATGGACAGCAACAAGGAACAGGAACAGTCAAGGGAAGCTTGGAAAGCGGAGAGGCAGAAACTTATAGACAAAGTATTCTCCGACAAATCAATAGTTACAATAGAAGAAGCAATGAAAGCAGGGCTTACATACGAAGAAGCAACGTATGGCGTGCCAACATGGTGGCAATAGGTGATTTATTTGATGCTATTGGACTTCCTAAATTAGAATTTAAAGAATCTACTAACAACCTACAAGATGTAAATACTTTTTATGAAACACTGAAAACTTTAAAGAAAAACCATAAAGATAAATATGCGCAAGTAACCCTTCATTCAAAAGAAGATTATTCTAAGATGCGTATATTCTTTGACGAAAATAATAAATGTGGTTTTGCCATTAAACCTGATGGAGAAATAACATCTGTATTTGTTTCACCTGATAGGCCTAAAGGAACAGGACATTCTTTAATAATAGCAGCTAGGGCTGCCGGTGGAACAAAACTAGACCATTTTGATACCTATTTAAGCAACTTTTATGAAAAGCATGGTTTTAAGGAAGTATCAAGGGAAAAATGGAATGATGAATATATCCCAAGAGATGAAGATGGGAATATCGAATGGGATAAAAATGTATGGAAGAAATATAATAATGGAGAGCCTGATGTAATTTACAGGCAGGTAGAAGATATACAAAACCCCACATTAAATGTTACATCATTAGATGATGCTTATACCAAACTCACCGGTGGAACAGCTAATGTTAAAACTTATGGTGATATTGATAATATCATTAATGAAGTCGTTAAATTAGAGCCTGAAATTTCAGGCTTTAAACTAGAACAGGTTAAAGATGATTCGGAAATATTTAGTAAAAAATTATCTGAATTACTTAAAGGAGCAGATGTAGATAAATACCAACAGCTTTTAGCATCAGGTGATACAGAAGCTATAGATAAGCTTGTAAGAAAAGAAATAGCAGCCAGATTGCTAGTTGATAAGCTATATAAAGAGATAATAGAACTTCCCGAAAACACATCTTTAGACCTTAAAGCACAAAAATTAAATATTTTAAAATATTTAAGTGACTATTGTTATGGTATAGAAGCAAGTGCCGGACGTGGACTTGTTTCGCAAAAAGTTGATAATGCAGTATTGAAATCAATCGCAGCAACACATTTATCACTAGCTTCAAAAGAAGGTGTAGATGATTTTAGTGAGTACCTTTTTAAGGCTATAATAGATAATTTAAACTTCACACAAGGTAAAGTTTTAAATATACCTGCTGTAAGAAATTCGGTATTAACCGCCGTTACTAAATACAAAGATGGTGCCCTACTTCCTATTTTGCAAAACTCCCCTAAATTTTCACAAGATATACAAGGAATTGTAGATGCTTATGTTAAAAAGGGAAGCAAAATAAGTAAAAAAGAACTAAATGAATCTATTGAAAACATATTAACCAACGAAGTTCTTGATGAAATGCAAAGTAACCTTAAATCTGTTAAATCAACTGATGGAGCTATGAAAACTGTAAGAGGTTTTAATGACAAGGTTCAAGATTACGTAATAAACAATTTGTTATCAAATCCCGTTTCGACTTTTAGGAATGTAATTTCAGGATTTTCAAATACATTTTATTTTCCGTTGGTTAAGATAATAGGCGGTGGTTTAACAGGCAATAAACAAATTCTTAGAGAAGGTTTTAGAACTTTACAGGGTTTGCATTTATATATGAAAGATGCTTGGGAATTAGGTATAGAAGCTTTTAAGAAAGGGAATGGAAAAATATCAAATATACAAGATGTCCTTGATTCCAACCCTTCATATAATGATTGGTATGTACCTACAAACCTTCAAGAACTTTGGGAGCAAATACAGAATCTTCACTCTTTTGGTGCAAGGCTAATGGGAGCATCAGATGAATGGCTCTCACAGTTAAATTATAGGGCAATAACAAGAGCAAAGGCCATGGAAATGGCAACAAAGGTAGCCGATAATTTAGACCGTGGTAATGATATTGATTTCATCAATGATTTAACATCTACATTTTTCAATCGTTCGTTTGATAGTAAAACAGGATTACCTATAGATTTAGGGTCTTATTATGAAGTTAAACGGATGATGTATCAAAATGATTTAGATGGTATGGTGAAAGACCCTGTATCCGGAAAACGTGTTAAAATGAAAGATACATCCGTTTTGATGGGTATAGGTGGTGCGGTTAATTCGTTTGCAAATAAACATTGGTTTATAAAAAATGCACTACCATTTTTAAAAACATCTGTTGACATTGCACAATTCAATCTTGAACATAGCCCTTTATATAATATATTATCAACATCTCAAAGAAATATATTATTTGGGCCCCCATCCAAAGAAAAATCAGAAATGATTGGAAGGATGTTCATGGGTTCTTTGAGCCTTCTTTTAGGACTACAATTAGCCTTTACAGGTAAAGTAACAGGTTCTGCACCCGTTGACCCGAAAGAAAGGAAAGCTTTATATGAAGCAGGGTGGCGCCCTTATTCGGTATTGATAGGTGATAATTACTTCTCATATCAAGGCATAGAACCGCTGCAACATATTCTTGCACCAACAGCAGATTATGTGGCTTTAGCTTCTAAGTTTGCAGACCCTGTTAATGACTATATATTTGAAGAAATTATACTTGAAACCTTAAGAACCGTAATACCATCTTATCTGGATACATCTTCATATAGACAAGGTATGAGCCTTATAAATGATTTATTAAATGTAGATGATGAAAACGGATGGAAAAGAGCTATGAGCAAATATATACAAAACTTTGTACCATCCACGTCTTTAGTTAGGGCTATTGGAAATACGGGAGAACAGTCCCAATCAATGCCTGATAAAGATGTTACCACTAACATTTTAAATAACTATTATCAAGGCTTACGTGGAGATTTCAGACGTGATGTTTTTGGAAACACACAAGATGTATATAGTATATTTGGTTTTACAAGACAGGTGGAATTTAATGATGCACCTGAATATGAGGAACTTGAAAACTTAGCACATTATGGCTATAGTCCTACAGATGCAAGTAAAGTTATATCTTCCAAGCTTAATTATAAACTGACCGATTTTAAAAATGAAAACGGAAGAAGTTTATACGATAGGTTACAAGAAGAAGTTTCTAAAACGGTTATAAATGGTAAAACCTTACAAGAAGCAATTAGAGAACTTGTTACAAGCGATTATTACAATAAACTTCCTTTAGGTATAAATACGAGTGCAGATAAAGCTTCAAAATTCACACGAACTGATGATACCAAGATTAATTCTATTAATGATATTTTCAGAGAGTATGCTGATGAAGCTAAGTTGAAAATAAGTGATTTATATGCAGAAGGTGAATATATAAATGATAAAGGAGAAACTGTTGATGAATGTATAAATCGTGCAAATATCGAACTTGGCGAATATTTAGATGAATCACGATTTAATGGTTTACTGGATGAAATTAACAGTTTTTGGTAGAGATTATGAGTTTATCAAATATTGAACAAATTTATGAGGGTGGGGATAAAATATTCCTCATCCCTTTTTCTTATATAAAGAAAGATGATATAAAAGTATATATAAATGGTAATCTAACATCATCTTATAGTTTTAATAATGCACAAACTATAGTAATTAATGATTCACTTGAAGTAGGGGATAAAGTTTTTATTGAAAGAGTTACAGATAACACAAACAATGTTACTGAATTTTCAAATTTAAGCTTGTTAAAGAATACTAATTTGAATATACAAGCAAAACAACTTTTATATTTAATTCAGGAACTTCAAGATAAAAATATCGTACATACTTCTAATTTAGAATCATTACAATCCGCACTGGCATCTTTAACGTCTGTTGTTGCCTTATTAACATCACATGCAGACGGATTAGATGTTAGTATAGATGAAGTATTAGAATCCATTGATACACTTACAGACACATTGAATGCTGCACAAGAAGCTATTTTAAATGCTCAAAATGCTGCTAATAAAGCACAACAAGCAGCTAATACTGTTGAAGAAACACTAACTTCTAAAGCTAATAATGATTTAAGTAATCTTACACAAGAAGGTATAGACCTTATAAAGCAATTAGGCGGTTCTGGTGGCGGTTCAGGCGGTAGTACAGGCAGCATAGAACTTGTTGTATGGAGTGATGATTAATGTTTAAAAGACGTAATCCTTTAATCACGACAATGTTTAAAAGGAAAACTGTTGAAGCAGGAATAAAATGGGTACAACCAGTTTTAACGTCTAATACTACTTATGGTACTATTACCTGTTCCAGTAGTTCACAAGCTCCTTGGCATATATCTAATGGATTACTCCCGTCTACAGGATATACAAATACATGGGAAACTAACAATGAATCACAAGGATGGGTTAATTGGGAGTTTCCTATAACGCTTACCATAACTAAAATTAAAGTTTATCAACGTAATCAAAATCCCGACCATTATACCGAGAAAGTTGCCGTAAAAACCAAAGCAGATGGTGACTTTATTATACCACTTACGGATATAGAACAAGGAAGTGACACATTTATAGAGCGTGAGTTTGAAGTTCCTATTGTAACTGATAATCTGTATTTTTATGTAGAAGGAACAGGCGTTGTTGGTATAGGTGAAGTTGAGATAACCGCTACCACGTCAACAGTAAAAGATGTTTATTATACTTCATTAGAAGAAGCATCTAAAAATACAGTGCCTGTTTATTATAAATATGTACATAAAGATTGGGAACAACCCGTGTTTACCTCGGATTCCACATGGGGAAAAGTATATGGAACCTACACTTATAGCGATTCATTTCCTTGGAAAGCATTGAACGGAAACTTGGATATGGAAAGCGGTAATGGTAATTGGGCAACTAATAATACTGATGGCTCATGGACATGGGAATTTGCCGAAACATTATATATAAGTAATATAAGAATCTATCAAAGAGGCTTATCAAAAAGTTATCCTACAGGCACTGTTTCCGTATATAGTGATTCAACTAAAAGCATTTTCATAGGTACAGGTACACCGGCTGCGGAAGATAATGCTTATATAGATATACCTGTTGATAATGTACCTTTAGAAGGCCTGTATATAGAAGTTACAGGATGGGGTTTTGGACAGTTACAATTAACGGCATATACAATAATTAAAGAAGAATCAGATGAAAATGATTATACTGAAATAAAATATAAAGATGAATACGGTAATTTAACTGATATAGAACCAAAAGAAGGAATAGCCCGTTATTATACCATAACAGAAACCGAGTTTGAGCAGCCTATATTAGAAAGTAATGGGATTATGGGTGGAGATGCCTTTGCTTGTAACCAGTCCAGCTATTTAAATGAAGAACGTAAAGCATATAAAGCATTTAATGAGGATAATGATACATACGAAGATAACTGGCATTCAAGTCTAGGAAGCTCACAATGGATTGAATGGTATAATCCAACCCCCCTTAAGATATCTAAAATTACAATAAGAAACAGGGATAAAGATGGTTCGTTTCCCGCTGATTATATCTTATCTTACAGTGATGATGGAAATTCATATATAAATTTTATAAGCGGTACATCTCCAAATCAAAGCGCTTATGCTTACTGGAGTATTCCTGTAAATTTAGAGAAAGGTCATAAATACTGGAGATTAACCGTAACAAAGGCATCTGGTGGTAATTCCTCATACGTTGCAATTCAGAACATAGCAATTACAGCAGTTACTTATATTAAAGAAGAAGTGAAATCTTTTAATGACTATAATCATATAGAATTTAGAGAAGTAACTAAGGATAATATAGATTATTATAAATATTATAATTATATAAGAAAAGGCAAAAGATATGATATACAAAGACGACATGCGGTATATCTAAACTGGGTACCTTGGACTATGCCTTTACTTGTAGAGGATGGAATTATATATAATCTAGCTAAAGATAGAAATTATGGAGCTGCTGCAAGTTCCACTTTAAAATATTATAACGGTGGTCAGGTAAATGACCAAGCCTTTGCTTTTGATGCGTTTGATTATATTAATGAATCAAATACCAGACATGATAAGTGGCAATCTGAAAATTCCACAAGTGAATATGAAATATTGGTATTTCATTCACCTGCTTTAATCTTGTTAAAAGGTATAGGATTACGTACATCAAGTACAAATATAGCCAAAATAGACGTTCTTGGAAGTTATGATGGAATAAATTACACCGGAATAGGAACAGTAAATAATGTATTTGGTTCCGGCCATCAAGAATTTTACTATAATGGGAATTCTTTACGGTGTAACCATAAAGAAGGGATACAAGGTATATATATACCTAAAAACGGATGGAAGGCTTGCAAGTACATAGCTTTAAAGTTTTATAGAAAATCAACATCACCTACAATTGATTTAAGAATTAATGCTGCTGTAATATTTCATGGTTCAATACTGGATAATGCCGACTGGACTGATAACGAATTATACGAATGGGAAATGCCTATAATGACAGAACATCTAACAAAGACAGATGATGGCAATATTACAGTCATTGCTTCAAGTGAGCAAAAAGGAAACCCAGCTTGGGCGCCTTTATCTGATAAATCAGAATGTTACAATCATATAGGACATAATGAAAGGAACTCATGGTGTCCTGAACCTAATCTTGAAGGAAGTAATGAAGGTTGGTTATGTATAAAGTTCCCATATAAAATTGCAATTACAAAGTTGGTACACAATAATTTGATAAGGTTTGATGATGATACCGATAATTATACAAGTGGTCAGTATTTTGCTGATGAAGCTATGGAAACACCTATTGGTGAGGAATTTTCTTGTAATTCTTTAAATAGTGCTGAAAAATTGGTATTTTCTTCTAATTCCCCAATTATAACAGACACAATATTTTTCAGAAAAACCGGTGGCGGAAGGTATGGCGGTATAAATAAATTATCAATCGAAGCTAAAAAATTAAGTTTCACAATAGCTGATTCTGAATCAGCTCAATATGTGGTTTCATCACAAGGGGCCTTACCTTCAAATAAAGAAGATTCAGGTGGTTTTTTAGATTTTCTATTAGGTTTTTTAGAACTTGTAATTATAATAGGCTCACTTGCTTTAGCTGCATGGACTGATGGTGCAAGTTTAGTTGCCGGAAGTGTATTATCATCAAGTATTTCAGGGGATAAATCAACGGAGTTTTTAAATAAATGACACAAACATCTTATAACTTACAAAAAATTAATCTTTTATCAAATGCTCAATATAACGAAATAGAAACCCCTGATGATAATAATTTATATGCTATCGAAGGTCATTTTGTAGTAGAGTTTCAAGCATCACCTACAGGTGGCTATAGAAAATTTTCAGATGGTTATATTGAACAATGGGGTATTAAAGGTACAGGTAATGATGTTGAATTGTATGTCCCAATGGGAACATCAACTTATCATGTGGATTTAACACTTATGGAAACATCTTCAACTGTACCATATTATTCAGAACAAACAGTAAATGGTTTTAAAACAATATCAGCCTCTCTTTCTTGGAAAGTATCAGGCTATTAAGAAAGGATTTTAAATGGACACAGTAATTAAAAAAGAATTATTAATGCTTGCTAAAACAGTTGCAACCGCTGTAACAAATGCAGCTGCAAATATTGCAAATAGAGGAATAGAATTAAGCTCCAATGCTTTTGTAAAAATTCTAGCAGTCCTTATTACACCAATTAAAAATTTACTGGATGTATTAATTGAAAAAATACCAGTTTCTAAGGATGAATAATAAATGACGATACAAGATGCGGTAAGAGCCATTGGTGATGCTATAAAAAGCGTTGCTGATGGCTTCGCTATCTGTAAAAACAGGCAGTCAGAAACGGCCATGTTGAAGGATAGGAAAAATTTACAGAAGGCAGTGGATATATCCGAAAATATTATCTTCCTTTTTTCAAAATATGTACCCTTTATGACAGAAGATGATTATGAAGATTATAGCAATTTATTGAAAAAGTTTAAAAAATATAATTAGTATGGACAATAAAAAATTAATAACACTAGGTTTTACGTGGCTTGTTATTCAAACTATTATAAGCTGCGGAATTTTTGTAACATTTCCACAAATGGCTTCCTATGCAGTGAGTAAAGACAGTTTTTCGATAATTGAAAAACAGCTACAACGAATTGAACAAAAGGTAGATATAATACTAGGAAGTAATTTATAATGCTTGGAAAAAATTTTACACTTAAAGAGTTTATACACTCTGATACGGCACTAGCATGTGGCATAAGTAATTACCCTACAAAAGATGAGATTAATAATATAGAACAGCTTGTAGTGAATTGTTTGCAGCCAATAAGGGATTACTATAAAAAACCTTTAATAATCACAAGTGGATTTAGATGCAAAAAATTAAATGAAAAAATAAGAGGTGCAGCAAACTCACAACATATAAAAGGGCAAGCTGCCGATTTTATTATAAAAGGTGTACCTTTAAAAGAAATAATAAACTGGGTGAGAAAAAATATAAAATTTGACCAGTTGATATTAGAAAAAAACCAGTGGGTACACATTTCATATAATAAAGATAATAATAGAAATCAAGTGCTTTATTATAACGGGATGAGTTATTCAAATATGTAATGAAGGTTAAAATGGAAAAAGAACGTGAGCTTTATAATAAATTTATTGATTGTTTGATTGAACTACTTGAAAGTGATGGAACCGACCCCAAGATATTAAATGTTATATTAAACTTCCTTAAAAATAATAATATTCAGGCTACAGAAGCCAATGAAGGTCTTAAACAATTACAAACTTCCTTGATAAGTAAGCTCCCTTTTGATGATGTAGATTTGGTTTTAAAGCCTGATGAAGGGCCGGAGTGTTAATATATCAAGATTATAAAGCCCTTCAAAAAATAAAAAATGATTTCAAAAACTGTTTATATGCCGTTTTTAAATATATAAATTTACCAGACCCTACTCAAATACAGTATGATATAGCTGATGTACTTCAATATGGGTTTGATGATACAATTGTTGAAGGCTTTAGGGGAGTTGCTAAGTCAACTATTACCGGATGTTATATAGATTGGAGATTTTTAAATGACCCTGAAAATTACCAAATCCTAGGTGTAGGTGCCAATCAGAATGAGGCTGAAAAGTTAATTAAATTTTCAAGGGGACTACTTGATATTGTACCCTTTTTTAATTTCTTAATCCCTGATAAGGAAAAGAAACAAAGGGACAGCTTCCTTCAATTTGATGTAGCCCCTGCTATTCCTCGTGTACAACCTTCATGTAGAGCATTAGGTATATTTGGGCAGCTTACAGGAAACAGAGCGGTTGAAATTATTGCTGATGATATAGAAACTTCACAGAATTGTGATACAGCAACAAAAAGAACCGCTATAAGAAAACAAGTAAGTGAATTTTCACCTATATTAAGACCATTAAAAGGGCGTTCTTTATTTTTAGGGACACCTCATACAGAAACATCCGTATATAATGAACAAAGGGAGAAAGGTGCAAGTCTTCATATATTTCCCGTACGTTACCCTACCGAAAAGGAAATGTATAAATATAATGGAAGTCTTTCAAGAGCTTTGGAAAAGAGATTAAAAGATAATCCAAACCTTCAAGGACAGCCTACAGACCCTCTTAGATTTGACCTTGACACAATAATTAAAGAAGAAGCTAAAGGGAAAAGTAAGTTTCAAATGCAATATATGTTAGATAATACTTTATCTGATATAGACCGCTACCCTTTAAAATGTGCTGACTTAATAATCACTGATTTAGATGAAGAACTTGCCCCTGAAAAGGTTCTGTGGGGTTCAAGTCCAAATCTTATTGTAAAAGATATACCTTGTATGGGAATAGGTAATGATATGTTTTATTCCCCTATACCTATACCTGACATAAAGTGGCTTCCTTATAATTATAAAACTTTGGTTATAGACCCATCAGGTAGAGGCCAAGACGAACTTGCAGTATGTGTGTTAGGTGTACTTAATGGTTTAATTTATATATTAAAACTTGAAGGCTTACAAGGTGGGTATTGTGATGATAATTTATTAAAAATATCTCAACTTGCTTCTAAGTATAAAGTAAATAAAATAAAAATAGAATCAAACTTTGGTGATGGTATGTTTACAGCTCTTTTAACCCCTTATTTAAGGAAATACTATCCGTGTAAAGTTGAAGAAATAAGACACAATACTCAAAAAGAAAAAAGAATTATCAATAGCATAGAGCCTGTAATGAATCAGCATAGGCTTATTGTTGCAAGAGATGTTTTAATGGAAGACAAGAAAGCTATTGAAAAATATCCAATCGAAACACAGCATCAATACTCCTTCATTTATCAATTAACAAGAATTACAACAGAGAGAGGATGTTTGGCCCATGACGATAAAATTGATTGTATAGCAATGGGAATTGATGATTGTCTTAAATATTTAAGTGTTAATGCTGATGATATGGTTAAAAGAAGGCAAGATGATGAATTAAATAGAGCAATTAGAGAATACTTTGATGTTCCTTTAAGTGATTCAGCAACTTGGCTTGATATTTAGTCTGTATAATGCCCCTTCGCTAACGCTTCGGGGCATTAAGGCAGTTTTAAAATTTATTGCGAATTTTTAAAAGGGTAACGTCATAGAATTTTTTAAAACTTTCCCCCCGTGTACCCCTTACACTTATTAATGTTATCACATTAAAACCCTTAAAGCCTGAATACATAATAGTTTCAATATAATATATTATTATATTGAATGGAAAACTTATAACTCATAGAATTGATTTTAAGGGGTTTAAAATGATATGCCCTTATAGTTCCATCATCCAAGTAGTAAAACATGTCTTATTTGACATCCTGCAAGGGCATTTTATACATAAATAAATAATTATAATTAAATTAATTATTAAATACTATATTAATTTAAATACAGTATTTAATAACATTTTATAAAAATTCCTCATGCCCTTCCCTCTCCATATTTTAGCGTTTTTACAAATTAAATTGTAAAGATTGCTTAATATTAGTATCATTTTATGTTAATTATTTTTATTTATGGGTATTTATATTATGTAGGTACATAACATAGTAAAGGGAATAAAAAATGCTAATAGATAACAAGGATGAAGCTTTTATATTATTTTGTGAAATATTAAAAGACCTTAGCAAGCAAGAACCTTTTTATACTGAATTATTAGATTTTATCAATGCTTTACAAGGTAAAAAGCTAGATAACTTTAAGCAACTCATATTTAAAAAAATAACATTTAATAAATTATTTAATTAAAAATAAAGGGGGCACTTATGCGAAATTATGATGTGGCACACAACTTTTATTATGGCATTATGAGGTCATTTTCAAGAAGTTCCATGACTGTAAGTTATTCAGACAATAAATACTGGAGCTATGGGACAGTTATTGCAAAAATCACTAAAAACATAGAGGGTAAAACAGTATGTATAATATCCGATAACACATTCTCAAATACAACATCAAAACATATAGGGGAATTATTGAAGGCTTGCCCTTTTCAAGTGATACGTCTACCTCAAAAAATGTGGCAAGGGGATTTTAATGCTTATGATGTTGTAAAGCGTTGTATTGACAATATAATGTATTACGCTAATTCTAAACTCACACAACAAGCAAATAGAGAAAATTTTAAAAACAATTATAGGATGCTTAAAAGCACTTTAGACCTTGAAGGGTTTGAAAGTGAAGTTAAAAAAATTACAAATACACTGAAAGAATATCAAGAATTATTTAATATATTAAATGACCCCGATAAAATTATTGAATTAAAAGCTAAACAAAGGGCACTTGAAAAGCAAAAACAAGAAAACCTTAAAAAAGAATTAAATACTCTTTTAAAAAAATATTCATATATGGATTTAATCAGATTTACTTATGCTGGTATAAGGTTGAATGATTACTCTATTGAAGATTATAATACACAAAAAGAGTTAAAATCAAAGTTAGAAAAATATTTTAATCCTAAAAATGAATTATCTTTTGTATGGTTTGATGATGATTATTGCTATACATCTTACCTTATTAGAGTTGATAGGAAAGAAGCCGAAACATTTTTAAAACTGTGGGGTAAAGGCAAATTAAAACGTGGAATGAAAATATCTAGGTATATAGTTTTAGATATTCAAAAAGATTTTATAAGAATAAGCTGCCACAAAATCCCAACAAAAAACTTGCAAGCTTTATTAAATGAAATAACCATAAGTAAAGCAGCTTAAAAGTATAAAACTACTGTTCAATAAAAGTAAAGGAGAAATTAAAGATGCTTAAATGTCATAACGTCGAATATAAAGGAAACATTTTAATGTGTGCAAGCACGGGAAAAGAATGTAATCTGAAAATATGTCACGGCTGCAAAATATTAGATACTGTAAATTATTACACCGCAGCCCAAGCAATAAATAAGCTTTTGGACAATTGCGAAAAATGCTACAAATATTATCAATGTGATAGGGTTTTAGAGCTTCAAGATAAATTGAAAGAATATGAACCGTGATAAGAAATATAAAAATAAGACAATTAAAAGTAAAAAATAAACATTATAAGCCAGTAGGTTTAATATAAGGAGCATTTAAAATGTATATAAAGCAAATTCCGCTTGCAATTTATTCGTTTAATGATGTTATTAAAGATGCAAGTTTAAAAGATAAAGTTTTAGATTTACACCGTTACATAAACGTTGATGACGATTTTTGGTATAAAGATATTCTAAAACAATGGGATACAAGATTAAATCAATATGGATTTATTAATACCAAAATATATTTTACAGGCTTTTATTCTCAAGGGGATGGGGCTTGCTTTGAATGTAATGAGGTAGACTTTAAAAAGCTATTAACAAGCCTTGAAAAGACAAGCTTTAAAATACCGCATAAGAAACTTATTTTACGCTTTTTAGAAAATTATTGTACAGGTGAAGTTGCCCGCAATCACTATGGGAATTTATATTGTCATAGTAATTCAAGAAATTTTATTTTAACTTTTAGAACTTATAAAACTCCACTTAAAGCAAGCAAATTGCTTGATGCAATTGCATCTGGAATTGATAAAATGCGCAAGTCCTTATCAGATGAAATTTACAAGGAATTAGAGGATACCTATATATACTTTACATCTGATGAAGCAATTCTTGAAACATTAAAAATAAATGAGTATGAATTTTTAGAGGATGGCAAAATAGCATAATATACATATAAAGAAAAGAAAATAAATATAATTAATAAAAAAGGAGCAATAAATGAATATAGATGAACAAATAAAAGAACTTGAAAAACAATTACTTATGGCACTTGAAATATCAAAAGAATATGTTGAATTGAAAAAAATTGAGCAATTCAATTCTATAAAAAAGGTTGAATGTGGAGAAAAGCATTCAGGTGATTATTTTAAAACAGAGGAACAAACTGAACAGGTTAGATGGAGAGCTGATAAATACGGAAAATATTATTATCTTAATGATGTGGGGCGTGTTTTTTCCGCTATTGATGAGTACAACAATGTAGATAATTTTCGTTATTATTCGGGTAACTATTTTAAAACTGAAAATAAAACCGAAAGATATGAACTGAACCTATTAACCTATCAACAATTAAAAGATATTGCTTTAAGATTGAATAACGGGCAAGAAATTAATTGGAATAATAGAAATCAAAATAAATATTATTTTTATTTTGATTTTCGTGGAAACCGTTTTGTAACTGATATCTTTATAACAGATAAAGATTTACTAACAGTATATTGCCTTGATAAAAACTTCCTCAATGTGGCTTTAGATGAAATTGGGGAAACCTCATTAAAACAGTTGCTAGTAGAAGGGATATAAAATGCAAAAATCAATGATAAAAGAAATAAAATTAATTGAACTTATTGAACAATTTAATAAAAAACGATTGTATCTATATAAAGCCTTTAATACCTTATGTACACATCAAAAAGAACTATTAACTTTTTTTGGCGGGTCTTTAGATATTAAAAAACTAGATTATAATAAAATAACCGATTTTATTTTATTTTTAAAACACAAAGGTAATTCACCCGCTACAATAAATGCTAAACTTTGTATGCTATCCACTATATTAAACTTTGCGATTGATACTAATAGTTTATTAAATAAACCTAAAATTCCTTTTTTAAAACTTCAAAGGAATGAGCGCACGGCTATTTCAAGAAATGAACTTGCACGTATAATGTATTATTGTAGACAAAATAACCTTAAAGAGTTATTGCAAGCGGTTAGGCTTTGTATTTATACGGGTGCAAGGATTAACAATGTGCTTAATATAAAAAAGGAAGATTTTAAAAATAATTATATTTATTTTAAGATAAATAAAAGCAAAAGACCTTATGCCGTCCCATTGAATAAAAAAATGCAACGTCTGCAAAAAATATTTATGCCTTTCACTCTTAACTATCAGGCTATATACTATCAATTTAAACAGATGAAAAAAATCTTAAATTTAAGAAATGAGATAACAATTCATAGTTTAAGACATACGTTTGCAACCAACCTTTTAAATAAAGACGTTGCCATTACTACAATTCAGGCTTTATTAAACCATAAAAACCTATCTACTACGCAGTTATACACACATCTTGAAAATAAAACCCTTGAAAACGCTGTTGCCCTTTTATAGTCTATACATTAAAAAGGATGTATAAAACACCCTTTTATTTAAAATTATGAACATTTTAGACTTTGCTCAGCTATGAATTAGAAATTAAAAAGAAATAAAAACATACCCTTTGCACGTCTGTTCCTTTGCACGTCCACTCCTGCGCACGCCTGTTGCCTGATTTATTAATAGTTCAAATTATAGTAACTTGTAGGCGGTGGTGTAATCCTTTGTGGTTTATTCTTTTTTATATAATAATTATATTTTTGGCCTTGGGTGCCATATCTGTCAGTGTTAGGATTATAGTTACCGCTTGTTGAATAATTGTTTTCAGTGGATGTATCACGTTCAGTCCTTACATAAGGATTAACGAATGTACCGTTTTTTCGATAGTATCCACGCACGTATTCATCAGCTTGTGCATATCCCATCACTATAATAATTAATAAAAGAATACTTATTGTAACCGTTTTATACATGTTCCCTGCTCCCGTTCCAAATAACTTTACCTATAATCTCAGCATTATCAAAAGGTGTAAGCTCTATAGGCGAATATTTTGGATTGTTTGAAAGTAAAGTAATATTACCTGCTATGTCTTTTTTAATCTTTTTAACAAATAATTTATCATTTTTTCTAATTACGAAAATTCTACCATTAATGGGTTCTTTTTGGCTATTATCAACCAATAATAAATCTTCATCTTTTATATCATCCGCCCTGTTTTCACCTGAATCCATTGAATCACCGTCAGCTAGAATCAATGATAAATTAACAGGATTAGCATTTAATATGTTTTTTAAATATCTTATATCAAAAAATAATACATCTTTTTCTTCATAGTCAGGAAGTATATTCCCATTGCCGGCAGCTGCCTTGACATTGTAAAAAGGTACAGGGAAAGTGTAGGATGATTTAAACAGTTTAATATAATCTTCGATATTCCTGCCTTTTGGCTCACCTTTTCCGGTCAATAACCACTCTCCATTGATATCGTAATTAACTGTTAAGATTTTAAGGATATTTTTATTTAATGTATCGGTTTTGCCTGTTTCAATGTTAGAAATAACAATTTTTGTAGTATTAAGCTTTTCGGCAAATTCTTTTTGGGTGTATATTCCTAAAATGTTTATTCTTACATATTTAATGCGTTCAGCCAATGTAGTTTCAGACATTTTCACCTCTTATTCTTAATATTCCTTAACAATTATAGTATTTTATGTTACAAAATAAAATAATGTGGAATAATAATAATATAAAATCTTATATATTAATATGTAATATATAAAACCTTAACTTATTATAACACACAAAACAAAAAACGAAAGAAATTGTAACATTTTGTAATAAAAATAAAGGAGTTTTTTATGACAAAGCATTATTGTAGTACTTGTGGCAGATGCCAAAACAGTTTATGTAGTTTTTTTCAAAGGCATATTGAACCAGATTACAACAGATGTGCAATGCACACGGATTTTAATAAGTCCTATGCCGTTTATAAATCACCTTCTAAAGAAGAACTGGAAGCACTAATAGAAGCTAATGAAGATAATAAAGAAGTTATAACCAACAAAAAATAAATCAATGAAGGGATTAAAAATGCGTGTATCAGTACAATTAAATACTATTCTAGAATTTGAATACATAAATGATATAAATGAAGCTTATAGCTTAATTGTTGAAGATATGTCACCGGTTGATATTTTAATGATGGCTGATAATCTCGGAAGCCCAGTTAACATAGACGTTGATGCTATATAAAGGCGATTGATTATGAATTTAACCTTAAAGTATTTAAAAACATAATAGGAATAGAAGTAAATTTATGCTTAGTCAACAAATTGAACTTGAAAAAGAAATGACACAAGCATCAATTGATAAATACAGAAAAGCGGTAATAGAAGCCAAACAAAACGGAACATTTTCAACTACAAAAAGTGCTACGGCCTTTTTAAAAACTATTTTAAATGCCTTTACAAAAGCAATTATCAATTACCTTGATAATTACTCCAAAGGAAATGCAGTACGTTCGACAAAAGCAGCTGAAATAATATCACACTTGCAAGACCCTGAAAATGTGGCTTTTATTGCAAGTAAAATAATTTTAGATTGCGTTTATGAAAATGACCCTAAACAGGCCTTCTGCTGCCGTATAGGAAACGCTTTATCTGATGAATTTAAAATGATGTCTTGTAAAAAGAAAAATATCGCATACTACAAAGCCATTCAAAAAGACTTAAACAAGCGTAACTGTAAGCGTGGTAGACGAAAAAACATTATAACGGGCGTATTTAAAAAAAGAATTAAATTACAGTTCGATAAATGGGACGAAACAGACAAAGCGCAAGCAGGACAGGTCTTATTACAACTTTTCATAGAATCAACAGGATGCGTTAAATTTATAGATGTGTATAAAAAAGGTAAGCACTATAAATATCTGCAACCAACAAGGGAACTTGATGAATGGTTAAAAAAGACAGATTCATTCTTTGAAATTATGCAGCCTTTTTATCTGCCTATGATATGTAAACCAAAACCGTGGACGGGTATTTTTGAAGGTGGTTACATATCCCCTTATTTAAGAAAAAATAAAGTAATAAAGAATAACGATAAAAGTTATCTCGAAAAATTAAGTAAGACGGATTTAAAAAAGGTATATACCGCAATAAACATTTTACAGGAAACGCCTTGGAAAATAAATAAACAAGTGTTAGATGCGGTTAATATATTATGGAGTATGGGAGAGCCTGTAGCATCACTTCCTTCAAGGGACGATACACCGATTCAAAAATTTCCCTTTGAAGGACGTGATAAACAGGAATATACCAAAGACGAAATTGAAAGAATTAAACAATGGAAACTTGAAACATACCTTACGCATAAAAGCAATGTACAAAAAAGGTCTTTAAGGATTTTAACAACAAAGCTTTTATATATAGCAAACAGATTTAAAGATTATGCAGAAATTTATTTCCCGCATCAAATGGATTTTAGGGGACGTTTATACCCTATACCACCCCTTTTAAACCCACAGGGAGATGATTTAGCTAAAGGATTATTATTATTCGCAGAAGGAAAAAAGTTAAATGCTCAAAATGTTAAATGGCTTGAAATCCACGGGGCAAATGTTTATGGAATTGATAAAGTTTCTTTTCAAGACCGTATTAAATGGGTGCATAATCACATTCAAGACATTAAAGAATGTGCTAACGCTCCTATTGAATACAGGTTTTGGACTGATGCCGATAAACCTTTCCAATTCCTTGCTTTTTGTATGGAATATGCAGCTTTTCTTAGTAATCCTGATGATTTTATAACCCACCTTCCTGTAAGGCTTGATGGTACCTGTAACGGTTTACAACATTATTCGGCACTATTCAGAGATGAAACAGGTGGACGTGCAGTTAATCTTGTAGATTCAGGCAAACCAAATGATATATACGCAACTATAGCGGACAGGTTAACGGAAAAACTTAAAAGTATGACGGATATTAACGGGTATCGTTGGTTACAATTAGGTATTACAAGGAAACTAACAAAAAGGCCTGTAATGGTGCTTCCTTATGGGGGTACATTATTGAGTTGCAGAAGTTACATTCAAGAATATCTGACTGAAAATTATTCACTTGAATTTTTGCAAAACCATTTTAAGCTTGATAAAGACCCTGAAAACAACTGTTTTAAAGCTTCTAATTGGCTTGCAAAATATTTATGGGAATCAATTAAAGAAACAGTTAAATCAGCGGTGCTTGGAATGGATTATTTTAAAGCACTGGCACGCCTTGTAAATAAAGTTCAGCCGTTCATAGAATGGATAACACCAATGGGATTACTTGTTAGGCAAGGTTATAAAAACAGAAAAAAGACAGAAATAAGTACAGAACTGTTTGGAAAGATAATTAAAACCACTATAACTAAACAAACTGATGATGTTGCAAAAGTTAAACAAATTAATGGTATTTGCCCTAATTTTATTCATAGTTTAGATGCTGCCGTTTTAATGCTTTATTTAATAAAGGCCCATAAAGAAGGAATTAAAAGCTTTACTTCGGTTCATGACTGTTATGGAACACTAGCTCCCGATTCAGAACTTTCCTCAAAAATTTTAAGAGAGGCGTTTGTGGAAATTTATAAACGTCCTATTTTAAATGATTTTGAATATGATTTAATCGGTGAATTGAACGTGGAAAATGTACCCGAATGCCCTGAAATAGGCATTTTGGATATAAATGAAGTGTTAAAAAGTACTTATTTTTTTAATTAGTTAAAGGATTGTATGTATGTTAAGTAGGATTATATGTAAAAAAGCAGGTATTCTGCCTGATGGCAAAGGGCGTTTTCCTAATTTAAAAGACCCTGTTAATTATGTTCAGTTATTTGAGTTAAAAATTAACCCTTTTTACCCAACACTTGGGTGTTTAGTGCAAGAGGGGTCAAAGAAAATAATCGGAACAAGGGCGGAGTTTTTAGGAGAACTTTCAAAGCTTTTAGATTTAGATGTGATTGTTGTAAGGAGTTTAAAAGAAAAATTACAAGATTGTAGTTGGCATTTTAATATTTAAAGGAGTTTTATATGAAATTAAACGCATTAGCATTAAGAGATTGTGTGAGTTACGAAGAAGAAATTCAGGAGCTACAAAAGAAAATTAAAACAAAGAAAATTGGAAACTTAGGCAGAGCGATTATGAAAGCAAGCAGAGAAAACAAAAAAGAAAAATGGCTAAAAAAGCAGCTTGATTCCTTTTTTAAAAAGCTTAGAAAGGATAATACATAGTGGCTTATAAAAATCGTACGGCCGGAATAATTTATGAAAACATGCTTAAAACAACGGCTTGTGAAGTTGCAAATTGTGCAATGCTTGTAATGGACAAGCTGCAAACAAAAAAACCATCCGCCCAAATTCTTACACTAGGGGCTTTAATGGTAATTCTTTTAGACAGATATAGCATAGATGCAACTGATGTTTTAAGTATGGCATATAATATGATTTTTGATAAAAATTCAAAATCTTATTTAGATTTTAAAGCAATTACAGAGTTTATGAAAGAAGAATGGAGCAATTAAATGGCAGATAGCAGAATTAAGGAAAACTATGTATCAGGTAAAGGTGTATTAACAGGGTTTATTGCAATTTTTAAACCTTCTACAAAATTTAATGATAAAGGAGCTTATTCTTTAAATATATTACTTGATGAAAAAGAAGGTAAAGCATTAACGGCTAAAGTTAAAGAAATTGCTAAAGAACAGTTTAAAGCTTATGGTAAAGGTAAAAAAATTTCAGAGATTACCTGTATTAAACCTTTCGCAACCATTAATGAAGAAGGGGAAGAAGTCCCAGACCCTGAAAACAGATACATTTTAAAAACAAGTGCAAAAGCTTGGATTGAAGATGGTATACCATCTAATAAAATTTTAGTTGTAGATGCTTCAAAACAACCTATTAAAAATCTTAACATAGGACAAGGAACAGTTGCTAAAGTATTTGTAAGTTTGGAAGGCTATACAACCCCAAAAGAAACCAATGTTACAGTTGTATTAAAAGCGGTGCAGATTATTAAATTTGTAGAAAAAACAGGTGTAACCATTGATATGACAGGCTTTGAAGTTGAAGATGGATTTATAATGGATAATGATGAAGAAGTATCCAATGATGAAGTAAATGCTGCGGAAGCATCTGATGAAGAAGAAGATTTCTAAAGAGCAGGTAGGCTTAAAATACGGATTCAGGTCAGGGCTTGAAGCGGAAATTGCTAATCAGTTCATAAAAGAAGGAATAGACCCTTTATATGAAAAATACAAACTTCCATACAGGGTTGAAAAAGATTGCAAATATACCCCTGATTTTCCGGTAAGTCAGAGAATAATTATTGAAACAAAAGGCAGATTTTTAACATCCGATAGGATGAAAATGCTTCTTATAAAGAAACAATACCCCAATTTAGATATTAGGTTTATCTTTACAAATTCCAAAGCAAAGATAAGTAAAAAATCAAAAACCACTTATGCTGCTTGGTGTATACATAATGGATTTAAGTATGCGGATAAAACCGTTCCTGTTGATTGGATAAAGGAAATTAAAGATGAAATACAAAATAATAAAACAAATAACAAAGCCCTCTAACTGTAAAACAACTGATGAACTTGATGCTTGTCAATATTACCATATAAAAAGGGCTAATTTTTCATATATAGTTTCATGCGCTGATTATTGTGCGGTAAATATTCTGCCTACAAGTCTTTTACATCAATATACCGTACAAATGCCACTAAAAGAATTTATTGAAGCCCGTATTGAAGATGGATGTGAGGTATATGGTTTCAATGATGTTAAGGAGCTATTAGAATTTACTTTAAAGGAAGATAGCGGTGCGACAAGCTCATAAACCTTGTCCGGATTGTGGAAGTTCTGATGCACTTTTAATTAATGAAGATGGCTCTACCAAGTGCTTTTCTTGTGGAAAATTTACACCTACTGATGGTGAAAACTTAAGTACGGCAAATGACACTTATGATATAGACTTTCTAAAAGGAAGGGCAATGTCCCTTCCCTCTAGGAAAATTTTACAAGATACCTGTAAAAGATATAAATATATGACATCCGCTTTTAATGGTCACCCTTGTGAAATTGCTACTTATAGAGATTTAAAAGGCAATCCTGTATTTCAAAAAGTACGTTTCACAGATGAAAAAAGGTTTATGATAATTGGTAAATATAAGCCGGTTTTATATGGTATGCACCTTTTTTCAGGACAAACAAAGAAACTTATTATAACGGAAGGCGAAATAGACTGTTTATCCGTAAGCCAAGTTGTTAAGGGGTACCCTGTTGTGTCTGTTCCGTTAGGAGCGGGAAACGCTAAAGCTGCCATAAAAGAGAATTTACAATGGATAGAATCCTTTGATGAAGTTGTTTTATGCTTTGATATGGATGAAGCCGGCGAAAAAGCTATAAAAGAATGCGCACCTTTAATCAGTGTCGGTAAGTGTAAAATAATGAAGCTCCCGCTAAAAGACCCTAACGAGATGTTAAAAGCCGGACAGGAAGCTGATTTATATAAAGCCACTTGGAATGGCTTAACATACAGACCTGATGGCATTGTTTCTAAAGAAGAACTTTGGAGTGAAGTTCAAAAACCAGTTGAATATGGACTAAGCTATCCTTGGAAAGGTCTTACCAAACTCACATACGGTATCAGAAAAAGCGAAATTGTTGTATTTGGGGCCGGAACAGGTATGGGGAAAACAGAGTTCTTTAAAGAAATAGAACACCATTTAATAAATACACATAAGAAGAAAGTAGGTATAATTCACCTTGAAGAAATAGCAAGAGATACGGCCTTAGGCCTTATGGCAAAACATTGCGGAATTAAGTTTCATGTACCGGATGCAAAATATTCAAAGCAAGTTTTTAAGAAGGCCTTTGATGAAGTTATAGGAAGTGATTTACCTGTAATTTACAACGGTTATGGTACCACAGACTTTGATGTTATTGAAAACATTATACGTTATATGGCAAAAGGATGTGATTGTGAATATATCTTTTTCGACCATATAACGGCAATGGCTGATGGGGTATCATCAACATCTGATGTAAACCAAAGAATGCGTAATGTTGTATCAAAACTAGCCTCTTTAACAAGGGAATTAAACATAGGACTGTTTATTATTTCACACTTAAGGAAAACGGAAGGAAAATTACCACATGAAGAAGGTGGCAGGGTTCATCTTGATGATTTATATGGAGCAGCAGCTTTAAAACAATGGATTTCTTTTGCCTTTGGCTTAGAAAGAAACCAACAA
The DNA here is from genome assembly GCA_947630535.1 of Candidatus Gastranaerophilales bacterium. Taxonomy (GTDB): domain Bacteria; phylum Cyanobacteriota; class Vampirovibrionia; order Gastranaerophilales; family Gastranaerophilaceae; genus Galligastranaerophilus_A. The sequence continues at coordinate 38,391 of CANRHZ010000001.1, forward strand.
TCAGAAGATGAAGATATAAGGCATACTACCACACTTCGTTGTCTTAAAGATAGATATACAGGCCTTTCAACCGGAAAAACCTTATCTATTAAATATGAAAAAGATACAGGGCTGCTAAAAGAAGTATCTGAAACTTATGAAGAAAAAACGGAACAAATTGATGAGGAGCCATTTTAAGTATGACAAAAAGTATATTTGATAAACCCCGTAAAATCCTTGTAGCCAATCTTATTAGTAATAAAAACAGTATTAAAAAATATGATGTTGAATACACAGGCGAATGGGAAGATTGGGAGTTAATAACGGCAATTGATAATGGGGTTTATGACAATCCCGATAAAGAATCTTTAAAAATCTGTCACTATGGCGGAACAGTTATAAACCTTTCATCAGAAGTACCTGATACCAAAAAAGCGTTGGTTAGCGTGTATATAGATTAAACGTATTAATAAAATTTTAAAGAATAGAAACTATGGCTTTAATATTTGATATTGAAACCAATGGCCTATTAAATACTTTAGATATAATACATTCTCTTGTTATTTATGATACTGAAAAAGACTGTTATTATGACTGTACGGATAACGACCCGAATAAGCTTACAATTAAAGAAGGCCTTGAAATTTTATCAGGGGCCCCATTAATTGTAGGACATAATATAATAGGGTTTGACCTTCCTGCTATTCAGAAATTATACCCCACTTTTAAAGTAAATGATAAAATTTTTGATACATTAATAGCAGCAAAATTAATATACCCTGAAATAGAACTTATAGACTATGCTCTTTACAGGAAAAAGGTGTTGCCAAAAGAATTAATTGGTAAATATTCACTTGAATCTTTTGGATATCGACTGAAAGAGCTAAAAGGCACTTATTGCAAGGAAGAAAATACTTGGGAAAAATGGAAGCCTGAAATGCAAGTCTATTGCAAACAGGATGTTAAAGTTACTACAAAACTGTATTATAAACTTTTAGATGCTAATGTAAAACTTGATGTTTTAGAATTGGAACAAAAATTTGCAAAAATAATATCAAGGCAGGAACAAAGAGGTGTATTATTCGATAAAGACAGGGCCGTTGAATTAGTAAGTGAGCTGCTTGAAGAACAGAAGAAAATTTATTTAAAATTACAAGAAGTTTTTAAACCAAAAATAATTGAAGAAACTTTTATACCTAAAGTTAATAACTCAAAAAAGGGATATATAAAAGGCACTCCTTTCATAAAACAAATAGAGGTTCCTTTTAATCCTAATTCAAATCAAATGGTGGCTTCACGTTTGATTGAAAAATACAACTGGAAACCTTTAGAATTTACCGAAACAGGTCTACCAAAAGTAAGTGAAACAATATTATCAGAACTTCCATATAAAGAGGTTCCGCTTTTACTTCAATATATAAAAATAGCTAAAGTTATTGGATATATTGCAGAAGGTAAAAACGCTTGGTTGAAGAAAGTGGAAAATGACGGAGCTATAAGAGGGAAGGTGGACACACTCGGTACAGTGACAGGAAGGTGTTCCCATTATAGCCCTAACCTAGCTCAAACACCTGCGGTTGAAAAGGATGGTGACAACAATATTTTATTCGGGATTGATGGCGGGTATGGCTATGAATGCAGGGCATTATTTAAAGCAAGAGAAGGATTTAAACTTGTAGGATGTGATGCTTCGGGTTTAGAATTAAGAGATTTAGCTCATTACATTAATTCTCCTTCTTATACCAAAGAAATCTTATCAGGGGACATTCATACAAAAAACCAACATCTAGCAGGTTTAAGTACAAGGGCTAAAGCAAAGAAATTTATCTATGCTTTTAATTATGGTGCAGGTGATGAAAAGATAGGATATATGGCAGGAGTAAGCGAAAAAGAAGCCTTGCAATATAAAATAGATAAAAGACGTGAAGCCGTTATAAAACGTATTAAAAAAGCCGGTAAAGTTCCTACCAATGAGCTTGTGAATCATATTTTAAAAGGGATGGATACAAAGGCGAAGTTCTTTAAAGGCCTTCCCGAATTAGCTAATTTAATGGAAAAAGTTAAAGATAAGGCTAAAACACGTGGGTATTTATATGGAATTGACAAACGAAAATTAAAAGTAAGGGAAGTATATAAAAGTTTAAATGTACTTTTACAATCAGCAGGTGCAACCGTAATGAAAAAAGCATTAATTATTTTATATGATGAATGCGTACAAAAAGGTTGGATAAATGATTCTTTTTATATAAATCCTTATGATAAAGTATATTTTGTTTTAAACATCCATGATGAATTTCAAGCGGAAGTTAAGCCCGAAATAGTTGAAGAATATATGATAATGGCCGTAAAGGCCATTGAAAAAGCTGGCGATTATTTTAGTTTTAAATGCCCATTAACAGGTGAAGCTAAAGAAGGCTTTAATTGGGCTGAAACCCATTAGAAAAGAGGTTTGTATTATAAATTTCAAAAAATGCAGTTGTTGTAAAAAATGGCTGCCACTGGAATATTTTGCAGAAAAAACTCACCGTTGCCGTATCTGCAACAGAGATAATGATTGGAAAAGGCGTTATGGATTAGAAGCGGATACTTTTTTTGCTATGTTAAAAGACCAAGACAATAAATGCCCTATTTGTAAAAAAGAATTTACCAGTATGCCACATGTTGACCATAACCACGATACAGGTGAAATAAGAGGATTGCTTTGTGCAACCTGTAACAGAAACTTAGGTATATATGAAAAGGAACGTATTATAGACGGAATGATACTTCGTTATGAAGAATATTTGAAAAGGTTTAAAAAATGACACGAACAGTTTTAATTGATGGGGACATATTGGTATATAAGGCTGCATTGGTTTCGCAAGAAGAATTTGAAGAAAATATAAGCAATGATGATGATGAATGGCTCTTGCAGATAATTAAATTTGCTCATAAAAACAAAGCTATAAAATATATAGAAGAAACAATAGCCAGAATTTGTAAACAAACAAAAAGTCAAAATTGTGCAATAGCATTATCAGATAAAGACTTAAATTTTAGAAAGCAGATAAATCCTGATTATAAAGGTAACAGGAAAAAGCCTAAACCCTTATTACATGGATTTTTAAGGGAATATTTTAAAAAAGCAGGGTATAAAGTTTATGAAAAGCCTTCACTTGAAGGTGATGATGTAATAGGTATTTTAGCAACGTCCGATAAAATAATTAAAGGGGATAAAGTTATATGGTCTTTTGACAAGGATTTCAAAACTATCCCTTGTAAATTTAGAAAAGAAAATCCTGATGGCTCCCACGAAAGTAAAATTATTTCGGAAGAAGAAGCCGATTGGAATTTTATGTATCAGACATTAATAGGTGATTCGACTGATGGCTATAAAGGATGCAAAGGCATAGGTGATAAAACCGCAAGAAAGCTTTTAGGTGAAGTTGGGGAAAAATCTTTGATGCAGATGTGGGATGTAGTTAAAGAGCAATATGTTAAAGCAGGTTTAAGTGTTGAAGATGCACTTTTAAATGCCAGAATGGCCCGTATTTTAAGAGTATCCGATTATGATTTTAAAAATAAAAAGGTTAAATTATGGCAGATATAAAAATTATAACAGATATAAAATCGGTAGTATTTTCTTTACCTTATAACGAAAATGCCATTAATAGCTTAATAGTCTTAAGCGAAGAAAACCACTGTTCTATTGAAATCTTAAAATATAAACATATTGAAGATGGTGATGAAAGTAAAATTTTACCTGATAACCCAACAAATTATAAAGTTTTTATAAGCATAAAAGGTGAAAAATGCTTTGTTAATTTCATAATACATCTATTGAAAACACAAAGTTATAGCTTAGGAGTAAATTATAAATGCGAGAAAGTAAAGTAGTTATTGAAGGTGTCGGAAAAGATGCCGAAATTGAAGTAAATGAAAAAGGCGGAAAAGGTTCAAAAACACCTGCTGCCCTACATTTAATAGACCCTGAATTTATCAAACGTAATGCACTAATTGAATACTGTAGAATTGATGATAAGGAAAAGGCAGCTTTATGTTTATGTGATGCTATGACAGAAGTTGCCCAATATATGCTTACAAGAGATTCAGATGTCCTTTATAGAGCTATAGCTATCTTGGAAGATAACCCCATATATTGTTTATTCACTATTGGAAAAGTCTTAAAAGAAGGAGCTGAAAAATACGAAATTAACAACTGGCGTTTAGTTCCAAGAGAAATTCACATAAATCACGCCCTTGTGCATTTATCGGCTGCACTTGCGGGAGATACACAAGACAATCACAGAGAACACGCACTTTGCAGGTTAATGATGGCAACAGCAACAATGGAATCTCCTAATTTTTCCTATACGGAGTATATTAAGGCATAAAATGGAGTTTGAATATAGTGTTGAATCTAAGAAAGTAGATGTATTTTTCAATCCTGATGATATATGTATAAAATGCTATTTACAACAAAAATGCCCGCTTTTAAAAGCCATATCCAATAATGTCGTATATCCTTCCTGTAGCATTTTAGATATAGTAGATTGTGCAGCATTTAAGAAAAAGTAAGAGATAACAATTAAAATGTAACAAAAAATTCATGAAGATAGGTAACAATTTTATGATAGGTTTAATTAGCTTAAAGGAATTTGCGAAAAGATTAAATGTTCCTGTAAGCACGATTAGGACATGGAAACAGAGGGGTAATATCCCCTCTTTTCTCTTTAAAAAAGTTGGTGGAACAATCTTTGTTAGAGAAAATAAAATTTCAGAATGGGTTGACAGTGACGCATGAGGTGGTGAAATTTAATTATGACTATCTCAAAAAGGAATGGAAAATATTACTGTCGTTTTCAGCTGAATGGAGAAAGACACCATAAATTATGTTCCGGTGCAGCATCCATAAAAGAAGCTGAAAAAATTGAAAATGCTTTCAAGTATAAGCTTCAACAACAGCAGAATGGGGTAATACCGAAAGAGGAGAAAAATTTACCATTATACAAATTAAAACAGATATATTTAGCTTATTCAGAAACAAACAATAGGAATAGAAATTTTGAACATAACAAATATTCGGTAAATATTATAATAGGTTATTTTGGTGAGAAAAGGATAGTTCAGAGTATTTTACCAAAGCATGTGGAAGCATTCAAGGAATGGTTGAGGGTTAAAAGAGGTCTTAAGAATGCCAGTATAAATAGATATTTGGAGATATTGAGCAAAATGTTTAACCTTGGAATAGATAATGGCAGTTTATCAGTAAATCCTGTATCGAAGGTAAAGAAGTTGCAAGAGGATAATCACAAGGTAAGGTTTTTGACCGCAGAAGAAGAAGCAAGATTATATAAGGCATTGCCTGAATTTCTCAAGCCAATAGTGACTACAGCTTTACACACAGGAATGAGAAAAGGAGAGATTTTGAATCTTAAATGGAACAACATTGATTTTGAATATGGGTTTATAGAGTTGTTAGAAACAAAATCGGGCAAAGCAAGAAAGATTCCGATATCGGAGAAATTGATGGAAATTTTCAATAAATTATATATGGATGCGAGAAGTGAATATGTGTTTATAAATCCTGAAACGGGTTTACCTTATGTAGATATAAAGAAATCGTTCAATAAAGCAAAAGAAGTGGCGGGAATAAAAGATTTCAGGTTTCACGATTTAAGGCATACGGTGGCAACTCGGTTGGTTGAAAAAGGTATAGATTTATTAGTAGTAATGGATATATTGGGGCACAGTAAGATAGAAACCACAATGAGATATGCACATCCGATACCAAAAAGAAAAAGTGATGCAATTAGTGTTCTTAATTCATACAATTAGAATTTAATTCAAAAAAAGAAAGTGGACACAGAATGGACATGAATAAAAGTTTAAAACGCCTAAAAAAAAATAGCAAGGGAGAGATTCGAACTCTCGACCTCACGGGTATGAGCCGTGCGCTCTCACCAACTGAGCTACCTTGCCATAATTTATTAAATTTCAAGCCTTATTATTTCAAAAACAAGAAAATTTATCAAGTATAAATTTTATAGTACACCTTTAGTAGAAGGCACTTCATTTGTCCTTTTTTCATCAATTTCAATTGCAGCTTTAAGCGCACGGGCAAATCCCTTAAAAGAGCACTCTATAATATGGTGGGTATCAATCCCGTCAAGTTGCTTTAAATGAAGCGTTATATGCGAATTTTGCGCAAATGAATTATAAAAATGAGGGAGAAGGACAGTTTCAAAATCAGACGTTTTTTCGTCTTTCAAACTGATATCACACTTTGAATATGCCCGCCCTGAAATATCAACGGCGCAAAGTATAAGTGCTTCATCCATGGGTATAATAACACCGGAGTATCTTTTAATGCCTTTTTTATCCTCTAGGGATTCTAAAAATGCGCTCCCAAGAATAATTGCAACATCTTCAACTATGTGATGATTGTCTTTATCTTTTGAATTTACAATTAATTCAATATCAAAACCCCCATGGTATGCAAACTGTTCAAGCATGTGGTCAAAGAATTTAATTCCGGTTGAAATTTTATAGTTTCCTTCTCCCCTAGGGTTGAAGGTTAATGATATCTCGGTTTCTTTTGTATTTCTTTGTTTAATTACTGTTTGCATATCATATCTCCTTTTATTAGCGAGTTTAAAAGGTCTTTTTTGTTGTCAAAAACATTGATTGCGCCCATTTCGAACATTTTTTGTTTTGTGGTTTCAGGGTTTGGGGCACACGGCGGGATAATTCCGTATGTATCAACGGAAGCATCAACCCCCGCTTTAATATCATCAACGGTATCACCAAAATATAAAATCTTTTTATAGGTGGTATTTTTCTTAATTTTGTTTAAACCGTACGGGCTTGGCTTATAGTTGCCATCAACATCTTCGTTGCATATAAAATATGAAAAGCATTTTTTAATTCCGAACTTTTCAAGCGAATAAAAAGCTTCAATGCAAGGGCGGCCCGTAAAAACGGCACAGTCGGCATATTCAAGTATTTTATCAAAAAAACTTTTATCGAGGACATTTTCTTCGTTATCAATTAAGCCTTTTGAGCCAACTTTATTCGGGACAAAGAAAAAGTCCTGAAAAACTTTAACCATCTGATTGTAATCAATTTTTACGCCCGCTTTTTTAATCAAAAATTCGGTTACATCCCAATCGTTTGACATGCTTCCAAGATTTTTAACCTCCTGTATGGCAACATCATCAAGGGTTAATTTGGTAAAATAGTTGTAAGTCTTTTTGATTGCTTCTCTGTATGATTTTTTTACGTCAAAAACAACTCCGTCCAAATCAAAAACAAGAAGGTCCCTTGGTTTTATCGCATCAATTAATTTATCAACATCTTCAAGCCTTGGAGCGGTAATTCTAAACGTATTTTCCAAACCCTCGATACCCTTAAAGTATTTAACTTTAATGTTTTTTGTCAGAAGTTTGTTATAAATAAAATCGGCATATTCCCCAAAATCGCAAAGAATAAAGTTTGCTTCGGTATTATATGCCCTAAACCCCATTGAATTTAAGGCAGCGACAAGTTTTTCTTTTGATTTATTTATCTTAAGCCTGATTTCTTCAAATTCATTCCTGTTATTCAAGGCAACTAACCCCGAATTTAGAGCACATGCGTTAACGGAATAGGGGGATATAACTTTTTTAACTTCGTTTATAATCAAAGGGGATGAATAAATATAACCCAGCCTGAAACCTGCAAGAGCATAATCCTTTGAAAAAGATTTTAATATTGCAAGATTATCAAACCTATTTACAAGGCTAAAATAGTCTTGAATATTATATGATGAATAGTTAAAATAAGTGCAATCCAAAAGGACAAGCTTATCTTTATATGTTGTAAGCAAATTTTCAATATCTTTTTTTTGAATGACATCTCCTGTCGGATTATTCGGGGAAGTTAAATATAAAATTTTAACACGGTCATCTATATTAGAAATAAAGTCACTTAAAGAAAATTCCCATCTGTTATTATATTTAATCTTTTTAAACTTGGCGCCTATAATACTACAATAAAGCTCAGGCATAGAAAATGTCGGAGAGTATGATAAAACTTCATCATTTTTATCAAGGAATGCCGATAAAACAAGATTAATCGCTTCATCACACCCGTTTGTAAGAATAAAATTATCCGGGATTGAATTTGTAAGGCTTGCCAATTTATCCAACAGGGCACCGTATGCGGGATAATATTTTATTTTGTTCGGGTCGAAATTTTTAATACTATCAATAACCGAATTAAATGCGCCGTATGCGTTTTCATTTGAATCAAGCTTTAGGGTCCATTCGCTATAATATTTATCGGTTTGATAGGGAATAATATTTTTAAGTGTTTCTTTGGATTTAATCATAAGAAAATAATAGCAAAAATGAATTTATTTTGAAAGTTTTGATAAAACATCTTTAAATTTTTGAACAGGTTCAAAACTGTAACCGCAATCGGGGGTTAAAATTCCTCCCATTGTAAAAATTTCTTCCATAGGATAATTTCTGCAAACCGGCGGGCGAAAAAAGTGTATTTTGCAGCGATTGGTTTTATAGTCAAGGTGCTTACATTTAAATAAAAGCCCCATCTCGTCTTTTCCGATTAACTCAAGCCCACGATAAAACGAATGCGCCAATTTAAGCCTGAAAAATTCTTCTTCGGTTTTTATAAATCCCTTTTTGCCATGGTTAACGTATATATTTTGACAACATTTTCCGCACCCTTTGCATGAGCCTTTCTTAATGTACTTTTTCTTTAGTATGTTAGCCAAAATGAATTTTTTTATTTTAGAAAAATGTTCCATATCAAGATTAAATAATATCATTTTTGTGTTATATTTTCAAAAGATGTTTTTTAAAAAAGGAGTATTAGCAATGACACAAAGAGTGCTATTATGCATACTTGACGGATGGGGAATTTCAAAAGATACAAAATATAATGCAATTTATCAGGCAAACACCCCGAATTATGATAAATTTTTAAAAGAAATGTCAAATACGACAATCCATGCAGACGGTTTAAATGTCGGACTTCCGGAAGGACAAATGGGAAATTCCGAGGTAGGGCACTTAAATATCGGTGCGGGAAGAATAGTTTATCAGGAATTAACAAGAATCAATAAAGAAATATCGGAAGGCACTTTTTATAAAAATGAAGAATTTCTTAATGCCATAAACCATGTAAAAGAAAATAAATCATCCCTTCATATATACGGGCTTGTATCCGTCGGCGGAGTGCATTCATCCTTAAATCACCTTGAAGCATTAATTAAAATGGCAAAAGAAAACGGACTAAAAGATGTATATGTCCACGCATTCTTAGACGGCAGAGATACTCCCCCGAAAAGCGCCAAAACATACCTAGAAGAAATTGAAAATACTCTTAAAAAATACGAACTTCCCCCCATTGCAAGCGTAATTGGAAGATACTGGGCAATGGACAGAGATAAAAGATGGGAAAGAATTGAAAGAGCTTATGATTGCCTTGTTTTGGGCGAAGGAAACCATGCAAATACGGCAATTGAGGGGCTTATGGCATCCTATGATAAAGATATAACGGATGAATTTGTCGAGCCGATTTCAATCAGCAAAAAAAGAATTTCAGACAACGATGCCGTTATTTTCTTTAACTACAGACCCGACAGAGCAAGGGAAATTACAAGAGCAATCGCAATTAAAGACTTTGACGGTTTTCAAAGAAAGAAAACCTTAAATAATATCTATTATGTTTGTATGACACAATATGATGAAACGCTCGGGCTTCCCGTTGCATTTAAACCGCAAAAGCTTACAAACATTCTTGGAGAGGTGTTGGATAAAAATAGCATAAAGCAGTTCAGAACGGCCGAAACGGAAAAATATGCGCATATTACATTTTTCTTTAACGGCGGAGTAGAAGAACCCAACAAATTAGAAACAAGAAAGCTTGTACCTTCACCAAAAGTTGCCACATACGACCTTAAGCCCGAGATGAGCGCTTATGAAGTTTGCACTAACGTATTAGCTGCACTTGATAACCCCGAATACGGGTTTATACTGGTTAACTTTGCAAACCCTGACATGGTAGGCCATACAGGTGTTATGGATGCGGCAATTAAGGCATGCAGCGCCGTGGATGAGTGCGTCGGAAAAATTGCAGACAAGGCATTAAATCTCGGTGTCAAGATGATTGTTACGGCTGACCATGGCAATGCGGAGTGGATGTTTAATGAAAAGACAAATGCCCCGCAGACTGCTCATACAACCAATATCGTTCCATTTATAATTGTCGATAACAATAAATACAACCTGTATGAAACAGGCGCACTATCAGATATAGCGCCAACCGTGCTTGATATGATGGGAATAGAAAAACCAACCGAAATGAGCGGAAAGTCAATGATTAAGCATTAGCCTTGTTAATCATGATAATTCCTATAATTCCGATTAATACAAAAACAAGGGATACAATACAGGGAAACGGCACATTAAATAAGAAATACTGAGAATCTAACCTTATTAATTCTATAAAAAAACGAACTATGGAATACAAAATTATATAAAAATAAAAGGTAAGCCCCTTATATGTATCCTTTGTTTTTTTGTACAGGAAAAAAAGTATACAAAATATTGTTAAATCCAAAACAGACTCATATAAAAATGTCGGGTGATAGTATTCAAAGTTTTGATATTTTATGTATCTGTGGGGCGGGTCAATTTTTAATTTTATCAGACAGTTATTAAAACATGGTATTCCGTATGCTTCCTGATTAAAAAAGTTTCCCCACCTTCCTATTGCTTGCCCTAAGGGTAACGACAGGAAAAAAACATCTGCGTATTTATAAAAATCAATTTTTTTAAGTTTAAAGTAAATAATCCCAAAAACTGTTCCGAATATAATTGCTCCGTGGATTGAAATTCCGCCGTGCCAGACTTTAAAAATTTCATCTTTATGCAAAGAATAAAAACCTAAATCGGATAAAACATAATAAACCCTGGCGCCAATTATTGATACCATAATTAAAAGCGGGGTAAAATCCAAAAATATATCTGTGTTAATATCTGAAATCTTATTTTTAATTAAGAGTAAAATTGTGCAAAATGAAGCTAAAACACCAAGAAAAATGCAAACGGAATACAATCTTATATCTATACCAAAAAAATTGATTAAAAAAATTTTGGGGTATAAAATCATTCTTCGTTTGAATTCTCCATATTTATACCGTAATCTTCTTTTACAATCTCAATATCTCTTTTTAATTCTTCAATTCTATCTTCAACCCTTGTTTTATCATCGGGGTTAGAACTTAACTTGAGGTAATTTTCAAACATTTTAATTGCTTCATTTGCATTTTCAATTTCATTCAATATATCATTTTTGTTATCGGATACCGTATTTTGATTTGAAGCTTCAATATCATCAGTCATATTAATTGCGCTTTGCTTGTATGCGCTCCAACCATCAGCAAGGGCGAGTGCCAGCGAATAGTACCCGAGAGGATTCTCCGGCTGAATTTGAACGGCCTTTTTTAAAAAAGTAACAGAATTTTTGTAATCGTTTTTCTGATAGAATGCAATTCCCAAATTATAATTTGATTCAAATACGTTTTCATCTAAATCAATACTTGATTGAAACCTTGCTATTGCATTATCAAAGTCTCCTTTATCAAGGTAGTTTTTTCCTATTTGGTTTAACTCCTGAATTGCAAGGTTGTTTATACAAGCCGTGCAGGAAAAGCTTGCAAACAGTATAAAAAGAAGTAAGAAAAACTTTTTCATATTTAATTCATCTCGTATAAATTGCGGTGTTTAAATTCTACAGTTTAAATGATTTTATGGCAAGAAATTTAACATTAATTTAGCCATGTAAAGGATTTAACTACATCATCGGCTGATACCTGACCGTCCAGTTTAACGTTAAAAAGTCTAAAGTCGTCATTCGATAAGTCTATTAATGGAATTTTATTAACATTTTTCATAAGTTCGGTTTTCATTAAATCGTTAGCTTTGTTTCTTGTAACCGCATTGATAACGGATGCGACGGAAGTATTACCGAGGGGGCCTAAAAGGTTGGATATTTTCTTTGAAAGTTTACCTAAAATCTCTAAATCCGCAATTCCCAAGATTATATCATAGCTGCCATAGGTGTATGTACTTAAATTTTCTCCTTGAGAATAGAGTTTAAGGTCGGTTATTTTTGCATCTTTTATTTTTAAGTTACCTGAAATTTTGTTAAAATCTCCATGTTTATAAGGAGTTAAAAGTTCTATTACGTTATTTAACGTAAGTCCGAAAATTCCGCTTTTTATGACGTTAGATGCTCTTAAAAGGTATTCGATTGAACCCAGTTTAGGGAGTCTGCCGTTTTGGATTTCAAATTCGGCATCCGCATTTAGTTTTTTAATATAATCGTCAGAATTAAAATCTGACATATTCAAAGAAATTGTGCCTTTGGAATTTCCGAATACCTGATCTTTAACATTTAAAAATGCCTTTGAAAGTTCATTTGCATCACAATTTATAAAATCGGAATTGAACTTGATAGAATTATTTTCAAAACTGTACACTCCGCTTCCTTTTATAAGCCCGCCCGCAAGAGAAAGATAAGAGTCATTAATAATAAAAGAAGCATCTTTAGAGTGAGCAAAATTAAGCTTTAGATTCGTACCTTCCACCCCATTAAACATTATTTTATCAACAAGCAATGAACCCTTTTTAATTTGAACATCATTTGGAGACAGAACAAAAGTTTGGTTTTGTTCATTTAAGGTGGAATTTGTTTTTGAAAGAGAGCTTGGAAGCTCTGATATTGCGCTTACAAGGTTTTGAACAGATACGGAAGGAGAATGTATACTAATATTATTTATAACAAACGGAAGTGTTATTTTATTTTCAAAATCAACTGTAAAGTCGGCATCCGTATCAAATGCTGAAAGCGCAAAATCAATTTTTCCCGTTTTATTGTTTAAGTTTACTTTAATATCATTAATAAATGACCCGAAAACGGGAATTGCAACATTAGAAAATGTCAAATTACCGATTGCGGACATATTGGATGGGGTGCCGTTTAATGTTACGTTTGAAGTAAATTCTCCGCCTTTTAGAATGGATTTTTTAAAGATAGGATTAATAAACCTTACGGGTGCAGGGTTTGGCGTATATATTTTAACATTTTTAAATGCGGCATCTTTTCCTTTTATTTCTACTCCCCCCGAGACGTTAATCATTTCATAGGGTGTTTGTTTATTATTTTTTAGAATGTATTTTAAATATTTAACATAGTTGATGTCTGCATGGTTTCCCGTAAATTTAATTTTGGAGGATATTTCCCTTTTTAAATCCGAATCATGAAGTTTTAATCCCATAAAAGAAATATCGGAGTTTGGCTCTAATACAAAGTTTAAATAGGTTACATAAGAAGTTGTTGAACCTTGAATTCTGCCGTTTATAAGAACATTATTTGTTATAAGCAGCGGATATTTAACATAAGGGTTAATAAGTTCATCACAAGCGCTCTCGGATAAATCGGTTTTAAAGTATAAATTAAGTTTGGGGTCAATACTACCTGAGGTTTCAATAAACCCATCAAGATAAAATGGCAAAGTTCCGTATTGAAGGGTAATATCTTTTAGTATGGTTTTATCGTTTCTAATTTTGATTGTACCGTTATTTAACTTAATTTGTTTATTGTATTTTGTATCCGTAAATGAAATGTTTTTTGGAAGTATGTTCCCGTCGGTTTTATCGCCAAAAAGTTTGATTGAACCTGATATAGTCCCTGTAAAATTGTTTAAATTGTTCATTGACGATTTGATTTTTGGGCTCAACATATTTTTTATAATAGCGACATAAGAAGAAAGGGGAGAATCAACAAAATCAATTTTTAAATTATAGAAAGGTTTTATAGAGGCAAATTTGTTAATAGAACCGTCAATAATTAAATTAATGCCTAAAGCAAGTATATTAAGCTTATTAAATTTGGCATTTTTATCTTTTAGAGAGATATTACCCTCCTTAAAAATAAAATCGGAGTCTTTAGAATTTATGCCGTATATATTGCCGTCAAAATTAAACTCGGATAAATCAACCGTTGCACTGTTTTGACTAATATTGCCTTGGGCCTTAACATCCCCTTTTAATTTAAAGTTATTTGATTTAAATATTAAAGCCAAACTTCTTGCAAAAGGCCTGTTTGGAGGAGCAAAAAGGGATAAATTTTCAATTATAAAGTCCCCGACCGATTGAGAAGCTAAATTATCCGAAACCAGTTCAAGAGTTAATATAGCAGGCACATCATGCAGGATTTTATTTTTTGCCCCCTTTTGTTCAACCGTGCCCGTTATTTTAAAAGGTGAGTTAAAAATATCAGCATTTAAATTAAAATCTGCACTGTTTTCAAAATTTAAGACCCCTTTAATATTTGCTCCTTTTATTTTAGGTTCAATCGAAAGATTTACTCCCTTAAAATCAATTCTGCCCTTAGCTTTAAGCGAATCGGTCGGTGCACCGAAAATTGCATCAGGGGGAATGTTACCGTTTAAATTTAAATAAAAATCAATGTTTCCCGATTCAGGCTTAAAAGTGTTTAAAAATTCGCCCCCATCAAGAGCAGATAAAACCGTAGTTGATGTTATTGCAATGTCAAGCGCTGATTTTGAATTTATATCTTCAACTTTAACATCAACATTTAAATTCCCGTCCGTATCCGCTGAACCGTCAATATTGGTTTTTGCACCGTTAATATAACCATTGGCACCATTAAATGTGATATTAGAACCATCAAAAAGAACATCAACCGCCCCTTTTTCTAAGATCGCATTTATTCCATCCATTGTAACCGTTGCATTTTTTGTTGAAAATTTGCCGTATAAATTTGCTTTTTGTTTGGTACCTTTGGTGTGAAGCTTTATCTCTCCCGTTCCTTTTAATGTCATATAGGGAAGGGGGCCCATTTTTAGAGCAAGTATTTTTTGGACGGGCATTAAAACTTCATGCGCAAATTTTAAATCCAGGGGCCCGTTTGATTCAATATAAAATTCCCCCGGGGGCATTTTTTGCATTTTCGTTTTTCCAAAAACGGTCAGTATGGAATTATTTGGCGCATTTGCATATACGCTTATATCAACATCTCTGTTGTTAAAAACAGCGCTTCCAAATGAAGTCGGGGCACAATCAGGCCTTTTTACAACGTAAACATCATAAAAATCGAGCTTGCCTTTGGCACCATATTCGTCTTTATTTTTGTATTTAAAATCAACATTCCCGTCAATAAGAGCATTGGCATTATAGCGTTTCATATTTTTAATATAAGGTTCTTGAAGGGGTAAAACCGTGTCGGGGAGAATTGCAAGGATTGATTTTAAATCGGAATTGGCGATTTTTAGTGAAAGTTGGGCTTCAAGGTTTTTTAAGTTAGTAACATTTTTAATATTTCCGCTATAGCTGAAATTAAAACCGTTTCCGACAAACAATCCTTTGTCGATAATTAAATCCTTACTGTCAAAGGTAAAATCCACTTCGTTTATAAGAGGGTCATTTGATATGATTGTATTTGTATCCCCCTTATAATCAAAAGCCATATTGGTGTTTGAAGCAACAAAATACAGTTTAAACATATTAGAGTTTTTTGCAAATGAAACTATATCAATTTTTGAATTCAAAGTTTTAAACCCGAATTTTGAAAGATAGTTTTTAAGAAAAGAAATATCAATACCGGATATTAGTATTTCTTGTTTTTTTAAGTCAATATTTTTTCCTTTTTTGGTATATTCAATATTTAATAAATAGGGGGAATTATATATTGTATTATTTGTATTTATGGAAATTTGCCCCAGTGTTTCAAATTTCAATTGTTTTTGAATATTTAAATCTTCAATTAATAAAGAGCTACCTTTTATATTAAATCCGCTATTTATTATTTTATCCGCATAATTAATGTTATATCGGAGAATATAAGATTTAAGGGGAGTAAAATCTATCTTAAATTTACTTTTATTATTGTTTTTTAAATATTTTGTTATATCAAGACTCCCGTCATTTTCTCTTGAAAGATTAAGAAAAATGTCGGATGAATTAAATTCAAGAATTGATATTTTTTTTGTTAGAACTTTAAGGGGGCTAACTTTAAGCTTCAAATCCTTAATATCAACAAAAGGCTTTTTTTCACTTTCACCGTATAGGATTATATCATCTGCCATAAAAGTAAGATAAATCCCTGCTAATTTAACTTTTGGGTTTATGATTGATGAATTTAGCCCGACTTTATCTTTTATCATCTTTTCAACAAACGGGGCAGATGAAAGCTTTTTAGTTAAAAATACAGTAAGGCATGAAAATATGAGAATAATAATTCCCGACAGAATAATAAAAATAAGTCCCGATTTAAAAATTTTGCCTTTGTTTTGCATCTTTATTATTATACAAAAAAAGAGTTACGTTTTGCAAAAAAAGAAAAAA
Source organism: Candidatus Gastranaerophilales bacterium (assembly GCA_947630535.1). GTDB lineage: Bacteria > Cyanobacteriota > Vampirovibrionia > Gastranaerophilales > Gastranaerophilaceae > Galligastranaerophilus_A. The sequence continues at coordinate 54,788 of CANRHZ010000001.1, forward strand.
TACTTTAAAATTGTTGATATGAAGATATTAAAAAATATACTTTTTAGCATATTTATAGTCTTTTTTATAAATTTAAGAGGGTATGCAATTCAATATAAAAGTGAATACTTATCAAAAGATATGTTTATACCTGTTCACCCGGTTAAAGTTCTTTCAACTTCAGTCCATGAACAATTTGATACCGTGTATTTTATAGTTCCAACCGATATGTGGATAGATGAATTTAAAATTGTTCCAAAAAACAGTATAGTTAAGGCGCAAATATCCATGTTAAAAATGCCCGTTACAGGTGTCAATGCCGCAATGAGAATTGAAACCGAAGATATAACATATCCTGACGGTTCAAAATACAAACTAAAAGGAACGGTTTCGTATAATGGCGAAAGACAAATAGGGGGTAACCTTACACCGCCCTTATCATACAATAAAGCGCTTCACCCGAGAAAAGGAGAATATTATAACGGTGTGGTTGCGCAGTATGTGCCAAGCGGCGAATACGAATTCGGGCAGCATATAACAATCATGCCAAATGAAATGCTCTATATAATTTTGGACGAGGATTTCTCTCCTTATTAACACATATTAAGTTTTATGCATATACCGTTGTTTATAATATAATTTATTTAATATTGGAGGATAATTTTTATGAAAAAGAATCTTTTTTTAGTACCTGTTATAGGCTTAATTTCTTTTATAACAATTAGCGGTGTGCAAGCCGTTAACTATACATATACAACACCCGCCGCTTATTCAAGCGCACAAAACACATCTTTACAAGGGAGAGTAATCTACGTTCCGCAAGGTACAACGACAACCGTCATGCTGACTTCTCCTTTGAGCTCAAACACGGCCGCATTAGGCTCTCCCGTGAGCGCAACATTAGTTCAGGATTTTGTTTATAATAACCGCATGATTGCATCAAAAGGAAGCGTCATAACAGGCACAATTGTTAAAGCAAAAAAAGCGGGCCTTGCAAACAGAAACGGTCAAATTCAGGTAATATTCAACAATATTCAAACTCCGCAAGGATATAACATACCCGTTAATGCCGTATTTAAAACGGACGATAATACGGGAATTTTAAAAGGCGGAAGCAAAATTGATGCCGCTAAAGACTATGCTAAAAACACCGTTATCGGTGCAGGTGCAGGCGCTGCATTAGGTACTGCAATGGGGGCTCTGTCTAGCGGTTCCGTCGGAAAAGGTGCAATATACGGAACTGCAATAGGCGGCGGCTTAGGGGTTATAAAGGGGGTGTCGAACAGAGGCGAGGACATATCCATTCCGTCACAAGCATATCTTGATGTGTCTTTCACCCAGCCCATAACAATAAGTGCTCCTGAAGAATACAAATACGAATACTAATTTAAACAACTCGGCTATTTTAATTAAATATCTATTATTTAAAATTAAAATGTAGAGCAATCAATTAAAAGAGACAAAATGACAATTGAAACAAACAAATACGATATTGAACAAAACAATCTGAAAGTTAATACGGGAAAGACTCTCCCTGATACTTTTGAGGAAGCATCTTTTCTGCAAAACTTTATTATTGCATCAGTTTTTGCACATATCCTGTTTGCGCTTTCAATTATGCTTCTAAGCTTTGTTTTCATGCTGCTTGGTATAAAAAACCCGCTTGCAAATAAGCCGGAGCTTGAATCTAAGGATATAGAATTTGTTTTAACGCAGGAAGAAAAGGAACCGATAAATAAAAACACCAAATACCGCTCGGATAAAAATTCACAAGCGGGCGGTATCCATGACCCGAACAAGGTTGTTTCGCTTCCCGTTTCTTCCCCCGCTCCATCACCTGCTCCCGCACCGCAGCCAAAACCTGTTGTGCAACAGAAGCCGCAACCAAAACCGATTAAAACACCGCCAGTTCAAACACCGACACCAAAACCAGCCATGCAACCCGCAAAACAGGCGCCAAAGCCCGTGCAGAAACCTTCAAAGCCGTTGGCTCCGCAGCAAAAGCCCGTCTTAAAACCGTCAGCATCCGTGCCAAAACCTTCTATGCCAAAACTTGTGACTGCTCCAAGCAGCCCGTTTAAAGTTGCGGTACCAAACATTAACCAACCCGCAGGAAAAGGCTTTTCAACAAGCAGCGGAACCTCAAGTTCGGGCGGTTCTCAAGGCTCTCAAGGCTCATCATCCAAAGGAATTGCAGGCGGAATGCCCGCACCGCAATTCTCAACAACAAGAACGGCAAGCTCATCTTCAGGTTCTTCTTCACGCACAGGCTCAGGGCAAGGCGGATATTCAAGCGGAAATATGGGTAACCCGGGCCCCGGTAATCCATCCGGAGCACCCGGAGTTGATGCAATTAAATCTCCTCAGTGGGGTCCTTATATGAGGGAATTAGAGTCAAAAATTAAAAGAAATTGGCACCCGCCAAAAGGTGACCAATCTAAAAGAGTTGTACTTTTGTTTAAAATCGGAAGGAGAGGGGATTTATTGTCCGTCAGAGTATTAAAACCGTCCGGTTCTCAAAGCAACGATCAGGCCGCAATAACGGCGGTTCAGATGTCGGCTCCGTTTAGAGCACTTCCTCCGCAATTTACGGGCTCTAATGTTGAAATTGAATTTACCTTTGATTATAACGTCTTAGGTGCAAGCTACAGATAGTAATATAAAATAGGGGAATACAAAATGGAACTTTTAATTAAATCATTCTTACTTGACTGGCCGGTACTTACACCGATTTTGATTTGTTCAATTCTGGTTATTGCGGTTGCCTTGGAAAAAATTATTTATTTCAACAAAAATAAGCGTGACATAGGTAAATTTATTCAAAACCTTCAAATTGCTCTTGCCAAAAATAATATAGGGGCTGCAAAGAGGGTATCAAGCGACCTTGGCGGTATCATATCGGAAATGACGGAAGAAGGTCTAAGAATTTATACGGAACAACGCTCGGGCTTTTCTAGGGCATACGACATTTCAAGTTCGCTTGCCACAAGAAAACTGGAAAAACACTTAAATATATTGGGTACTATAGGCGGTGTTGCTCCTTTTTTGGGGTTATTCGGTACGGTTGTAAGAATTTTATATACATTCCAAGACCTTGCAACAAAAGGTAATCAATCTGCTGAGGTTGCAACCGGTATAGCTTCTGCACTTGTTGCTACTGCGTTTGGTCTTGGTGTTGCTATTATTGCCGTTATTCTGTATAACTACTTCCAAAGTGTTGTAACCAGATTTGAAAGCGATTTTAAGCTGATTAAACTTGTATTCTTAAGCTTTATTGATTCGGACGAAGAAGTTCATGTGGATGAAACCGGCACAATTGCAATATAGGATAAATTATGGCAATCAAACAACTAAAAGATAATGAAGGCAAAAAACAAACCTTCAATGAAATAAATATAACTCCCTTAACCGATATATTTTTGGTGCTTTTAATCATAATGATGGTTATAGCCCCAAGTTTTCAATCCGTAGACAACAACATTGAAATTCCGAAAATTTCATCGGGCAAAGGGGTTGAAGAACTTAAAGCTACGGTTTCCATAACAAAAAACGGCGAAATCTTCTTAAACGGGGAAAAAGTCAATATGGATAATATCGAAGATAAGCTTTTAAGCATTGTTGATAGTGCCGATTCAAAGGAAGTTATTGTAAAGGCGGATAAAAAAGCTAAAAGTTCAGACATTATAGATATTATGCACTATGCTCAAAATGCAGGATATAAAAAACTGATAGTTGCAGGCGAGCCCGCTAAAGACGAAGATACCCAAGAGGAAAAATAGTATATGAAAAGACAAACCTTTAATGAAATAAATATAACTCCCTTAACCGATATATTTTTGGTGCTTTTAATCATAATGATGGTTATAGCCCCAATGCTTGACCAGCAGGGTTTAAAACTTTCAATACCCGAATATGTTGAACAAAATTCTAAAAATGATACCGAAAGTAAGATTATAACCGTTAATGTGGATGAAAATAATAACTATTATATTGACGGCATTATGGTTGATAAAAATAATTTGAAACCAAAATTAAAAGAACTTTCATCCACCCTAACAGACGGTCTTATGATAGAAGCTGACGGAAATTCCGAGCATGGTGCGGTTGTCTACCTTATGGATACCGCAAGAAATATAGGAATAACGGCAATTTCTATTACTCAGATATAAAAAAATAATTATAAAAAAAGGGAAGTAATAAGCTTCCCATTTTTTATGCTATATCTTCGCTTGCCTCATCATGTTTAATAGGGGGCAATTTTATAATCTCGGCCACATTGCATTTTTTTCTGACCAAATCGGCAGTAACGGTAAATGTTTTGATTTCATCATCAGATGGAACATCATACATAACATCAAGCATAATCTCCTCAACAATTGACCTTAGGGCACGAGCACCCGTCTTTCTTTTGAGGGCTTCTTGGGCTATTAAATCAATTGCTTCATCATCAAATTTTAATTCAACATTATCCATCTTCATTAAACATTGATACTGTTTAATTATTGCATTTTTCGGCTCTTTTAAAATCATTTTAAGAGTTTCTTCGTCCAAAGGATCCAAAACGGTATAAATAGGAATTCTTCCTATAAATTCAGGAATTAAACCAAATTTTAAAAGGTCATCAGGCTGCAATTTTTTAAGCATTTTTTGCGCTTGAAGCTCTTTTTCTTTTTGGCTTACGGGTTTTGAACCAAACCCGATAGACATACCGTCAGCGCATCTATGTTCTACGATTTTTTCCAAACCAACAAAAGCGCCGCCAACAATAAAAAGAATATTTGAAGTGTTTATTTGAATAAATTCCTGATGAGGGTGTTTTCTTCCGCCCTGAGGAGGAACATTCGCAAGAGTTCCTTCAATCATTTTTAAAAGCGCTTGCTGAACCCCTTCGCCTGATACATCTCTTGTGATTGAGGGGTTTTCTGATTTTCTTGCGATTTTATCAATTTCATCAATATAAATTATTCCCCTTTCGGCTTTTTGAGCGTTATAATCTGCCGCCTGATAAAGCCTTAAAAGAATATTTTCAACATCATCACCGACATACCCTGCCTCGGTTAAAGTTGTAGCATCAGCAACCGCAAAAGGGACATTTAACATTTTTGCAAGAGTTTGCGCAAGTAAAGTTTTCCCAGAACCCGTAGGCCCTACAAGGAGAATATTTGATTTTTGAATTTCAACACCGTTATTGTCATCAGAATTTGTATTGTGGGCAATTCTTTTGTAGTGATTATAAACGGCAACCGCTAAAACTTTTTTGGCATCATCCTGTCCTACAATATGTTCATCAAGAAAAGCCTTAATTTCATGGGGTTTTGGAATAGCTTCCACTCCCTGCTCTATATCGGAAACTTTTTCTTCCTGTTTAATACTGAAAAGTTCTTCATCCAATATTTCGTTGCAAAGTTCAATACACTCATCACAAATGCAAACATCAGGGCCGGCAATCAGCTTTTTAACCTGATCTTGAGTTTTACCGCAAAATGAACACTTTAAATTAGGATCATCAGTTTTAGGCATTTTTACTCCTTAGTTATTGTCTTTAGTAATAATACGGTCAATCATACCGTATTCAAGGGCTTCTTCGGGGGTCATAATGTAGTCTCTGTCGGTATCCTTTTCAATTTTTTTAAGAGTTTGTCCCGTATTTTGAGCCAAAATTTCATTTAAGGATTTTTTAATTCTGATTATTTCGGCTGCCTGAATTTCAATATCGGTAGCCTGACCTTGTGCACCGCCTAAAGGTTGGTGAATAAGAACTCTTGAATGAGGAAGGGCAAGACGTTTTCCTTTTGTGCCCGAAGATAACAAGAATGCACCCATTGATGCGGCTTGCCCCAAGCAAATAGTAGAAACGTCAGCTCTTATGTGCTGCATTGTATCGTAAATTGCAAAACCGGCGGTAACGGAGCCGCCCGGGGAATTTATATAAAGCATAATATCTTTTTCGGGGTTTTCGCTATCAAGCAATAAAAGTTGTGCAACAACCAAATTTGCAACCATATCATCAATTGGTGTGCCCAAAAATATAATTCTTTCTCTTAAAAGTCTTGAAAATATATCAAAAGACCTTTCGCCTCTGGAAGATTGTTCTATAACTACCGGTACAAAGCTCATTTATAAATTCCTTTCATAATAATATTATACTGATTTTGCAACAAAAGTGTTTTTATTCAACAAAATATCATTCACTTTCTTTATTGCAGCCTGTTGTGTGATAGCGGTAAAGAAGTGAGGGTTCTGTGTAACCTCTTTTAATATTTCGTTAGGAGATGTTTTATAAGCGTTAGCAATTGCACTAACCTGCTCAACTATATCGCTCTGTTCAATTTTAATGCCTTCAACCTTGGCAATTTTTTCAATTATAAGAGAGTTTTTAATTCTCCTTATTGATTCTTCTCTTGCCTGTTTGGTAATTGAATCGGTTCCCTGAGTTTCAATAAGCTTATTCCAATCCTGCCCCTGTTGCTCTGCCGCTCTTTTTGTTTCTTCAAATACGGCATTGATTTCTCTTTCAATCATGGACTCTTGGATATCTATTTTTGTTGTATCAATTACTTGATTAAATATTGCTTCAACTTTTCTTTTTTCATTTTCAATTTTTTTAGAGTCCTCAATATATTTTAAAATATCCTCTTTCAGGGCATCCACAGTTTTAAAGTTGCCGACTTTTTTTGCAAACTCATCATTTAATTCGGGAAGCACTCTTTGTCTTATTTTAATTAAATTAATTTTAAACTGCGCTTTTGCGCCTTTTAATTTTTCTTCGGCGTAATCTTCGGGGAATGTAACATCAATTGTAAATTCTTCTCCTTTTTTGTGCCCTACTATTTGTTCTGCAAACCCCGGAATAAAATTAGAATGTTCTAAATCAAGAGCATACGCTTTTCCCGACCCTCTTTCTATAGGTTCGTTATTAACAAACCCTTCAAAATCTATAACTGCAATATCTTTATTTGTAGCTTCTCTATCTTCCTGAATTGTTTCAATGGTCGAATATCTTCTTCTGATAGCATCTATTTCAAGGTCAAGCGCATTATCAGGGATTTTATACTCACTGTATTCAACGGTCATATCTCTATAATTTCCAAGTTCAACTTCCGGTTTTAATTCGGCAGAAGCAACAATGGTTAAATCTTTGCCCAAATCAAAACTGAAAGATTCAATAACGGGCTGAATTGCAAGTTCCAATGAATTTTCGCTTATTGCCTTTTGAAGTTCCGCCGGAAATAAATCTTCAACAACCTGAACTTTAATTCTTTCTTGTGTTACATATTTTTCTATAACGTTTTTTGGAGCTTTTCCTTTTCTGAAGCCCGGTATATTTGTTCCTTTTGAAAAACGCATTATAGCGTTATCATAGGCTTTTTGTGCCACATCTTTATCAATTGTTATATTAATTTTTACGGTATTATTTTCTTTTTTTTCAATATTTGACGACATTTTCTCACCTTTACACTTAACTAATGATTTATTTTAGTATAACTTAAAAATAAAAAACATGGTCAATTTGATGTATAATTTTGAATTATGGATAAAAAAACGGTTCTTGAAAAAATTAAAAATCAAATTATTATTTCTTCTCAGGCTCAATCAGATGAACCTTTTCACAATGAAATTGCAATGAATGCAATGATTGAAACCGTAATTAATATGGGAAAAATTAATGCTCTAAGGTTAGCAGGCAAAAGAGATATTAAAAATACAAAAGATAAATTTAAGAATAAAGTTGTTATTATCGGTATCACAAAGCCCGATAAAATTCCTTTTAACTGTAAAGAAATTGTATACATAACACCAAGCGTTGATGATGCTAAAAGCATCATTGATGCGGGAGCCGACATTGTTGCATTTGATTCAACAAACAGAAAATCCGATAGCGCTCTTAGAGAAATGATTAATTTTATACACTCTCAAAATAAAATCGCAATGGCAGACATCTCGCAACTCATGGAAGCAAAAAGGGCTTATGAATTTGGAGTTGATATTATATCGACAACTTTAAGCGGTTATACAAAAGAAACAGAAAATAACCCTTGTACCCCCGATTTTGAACTTCTTCAAAAATGCGCCTTAAATTTCAACATTCCCGTTATTTTAGAAGGCAAAATATGGGATAAAAATGATGTAAAAAAAGCATTTTCACTTGGTGCGTACTCTGTTGTAATCGGTTCTGCCGTAACAAGACCGCATAACATTATAGCAAAATTCAAGGAAGGACTTATATGAAAAAAATTGCTCTTGGGATTGATATTGGCGGAACTAAAATATTTTATGCAAAAGTAAATGAAAAAGGTGAAATTATTTCTGATGTTATAAAAGAATACACCCCAAAAACAAGCGCTTTGATTGAGGATAAGCTCTCTCAAATTATAAAAAAATATGAAAACGAAGTAAATTCAATAGGAATTGCAACAGCAGGCGCAGTTAACAATCAAAATAATGCAATTTTATCCTCTACCGCAAACATGCCCGAAGGATACCAAAATATTAATTTTAAGAACCTTTCTCACAAACTTAGTGTTGTTATAGAAAATGATGCAAACTGTGCAGCCTGGGCAGAATTTAAATCGGGTGCGACATCAGAATGCAATAATGCAATTATATTAACCCTCGGAACGGGTGTAGGGGGCGGCATTATAACGGATGGCAGATTACTGAAAGGTAAATCAGGAGCAGCGGGCGAGATGCATTTTAAAATGTCGGTTGATAAAAAAAGAAAATGCACTTGCGGGGAATATGACTGTTTTGAAATTTACGCTTCGGGGCTTGGCTTAAGACTTACATATAAAGATATAACCGGCCTTGATATTTCAACATACGATATCACAGACAAAGCAAAGAATAATGATAAAGATGCGATTTTAGCAATCAAAAAGTGGAATGAATATATTGCAATTGGTATACTCGGGCTAAATAACATTTTTGATACCGAAGTTGTTGCGCTTTCAGGTTCAATGGCCGAGTTTGCAGATTGCAATTTTATTGAAAACTATGTTAATGAAAAAACTGTTACAACAAAAACAAAAGTAACTTTATGTACAAAAGGTGTATATGCCGGATTAATTGGTGCGGGGCTTATTTCTTTAACAAAGTAAAATTAATTCTTTTTCATTATTACAAGCTCTCTTGTGTAGTTTTCCGGCAAAGGAAGTTTGTATGGAATTAATTTATAAAAGCTTAAATTAGGATATTTTTTTATGGCATAATTTAGTTCTTCTTCAACGTTTTTTGATTTATAAGAAATAAAGTACCCCCCTTTTTTTAAATGTCTGTCGGATAACTTATAAACGTCCCCGATTTTTCCCACGGCACGATTTAAAATTATATCCGCATTTATAATATCAACAGTTTCCGCCCTTCCTGTTATGGGGTATAAGTTATCAAGACTTAAGGCGCACTTTGCATTTTCAATAAATTTAATTTTTTTACCCGTAGAATCAAGCGCATAAATTTTTATATCAGGGAAAAATACGGATAAAATTAAAGAAGGAAACCCTCCTCCGCAACCGACATCAAGCACAACTTTATTTTTATTAAATTCACTAAATAAACAAACGGAAAGAGAATCTATAACATGCTTTTCATACAGAACTTTTATATCGTTTTTGCTCATCAAATTTGTATGAGAATTGTATTCGATAAACATAGTTTTCCAACTTTCAAGTTTATCAAGGGTTGAATTTGATACGTTAAGAGAAAACAATTCAAAAAGTTTATCTTTAATTATCATAAAGCTGCTTCATGCCCTTAAAAATGTAATCGCCGAGTTTGATTTTCATGTCGTTAATTCTTGTTAATACCCTTTGCATGTTTTCTTTTGAAGCATTAGCTCCAAGTATTGATTTAGCTTGAAAGTAACAAATTAAAGCCTGCTCATTTTGCCTCATGTCGTAATAATAATCACCGAGTTCCAATAGAGAAATTGCAATTTCAAAAGAATTATCGGACATTCTGGCATATTCAAGAGCAAGATTTAAATATTCATACGCTTTTTCAAAATCAAAATTTCTGTAAACTTTTGCTATATTTCTTACAACATAGTATGAATTTGTATAATTTTCTTCTCTGATGTTTAAATCAAGAGCATAGTTTAAATATTCAATTGCGCCTTCATTGTCGCCCATATCGGCAAGTATTGTTCCCATATCCGTATATGCGTTTGGCAAAAATTTGGTATTAGAGGAAGTTTTGGAGTATTCAACAGATTTATTGAAATATTCAAGCGCCTCATCCGTGTAATCGTTCTCATAATAAAGCGACCCTATTTTATATGCAATTTCAGGAAGCATAATATCGGTTTGCCCGCATGCATTTAGGGTCAGATTGAGCGCTTCTTTATATTCTTTCATGGAAGCTTTCATATCGTTTTGAGCTTCAAAAAGTTCGCCCAATGCAAATTTAACAGAAGCCTTGCTTGCATCCGATATTTTATTTTCATCTTTTATAAGGTCATTTAAGGTATTTAAACTTTTTGAAAAGGAGTATAAATTTTTATATATTTTTGAAATTTCAATTTTATATTTAGCCCAAAAATCGTAATTTTCTTCTTTATAGCAAATATCGGCAAGCTCTCTATAGTTTACAAGCGCAAGATTGTTGTCATTTAATTTGATTGCAATGTTTGCTATATTTGTATATATTCTTATGAAATCATCAAGTTTGTTTGCAATTTTTTTAGACTGTTCAAAAAGCGATATTGCTTCCCTGTAGTTAAAGGCGGCCTGTTGTTCTTCCGCTTCTTTTATAAGGTTATTTAGCTTGGTGTCCGTTTTATTTATTGGTTCATTTTTGATTTCAGAAAAAGCATTTTTTTGACGGGGCTTAATTTCCTTACCGCCGGTCACAAACCAGTTTTGATTGATGACTTGGGCATTGTAGTTAAATATGGGTTGAATTTTAGTTCTTGCAATTTTAGGGATTTTTTCTTCCAGATTGTCCATACAGTTTCTGATGCTTGCCCTTGATAGCCTTAATAACCTGTCTTTAGGACTTTTTTTAAGTTCGTTATCGTATACACCGATAAGATTTTTTGAAATTTGGTTTCTTTCTTGAAGGGATGTATTATCTTCAAAATATTTTCTAAAATATGATTTTATATAGTAGGTGCCAAAAAATTCAGACACAATAAACTTTGATACAAGATAGGAAAGTTGTTTAATATCGCCAAGTCCGTATGCTTCAATAAAAGACAGAGGCACATTATGATAAATACAAGACAGGTTATTTAAAATGGGGATGTAGTTAGAGGGAATAAGAGAAATTTGCTTTTCGACAAGAAAATCTTCAAATAAATATTCGTCTTTTTTCTGCTTATATTCATCCAAAAAATCGCTCAAACTAATGCTTATTGAGTCCAAATATAAAAGAGTCATTTTTAAATATAACTCATATCCGCCCGTAACATCATATAATTCTTCAAAAAGCTTTCTTTCGGCATCATTAAAAATCTGAGATAAAAAGTTTATGCAGTCGTCTTTTTTAATTTTTTCAAATTCGAGCGTATCAATTTTTATCTCTTTATCTTCAAAAATTTTAGACTCGGGTTTTCTTGATACAATAATAACCTTTACATTCTCAAATGTAGATATATGGGCCAAAAAATCGGATATTTCTTCGTTATTTTTTACGTTATCGAAGTTGTCAATTAAAACAACGGAGGGAAGTTCAAGGTTTTTAAAATAAAAGCTGACTTTTTGTATAAACCCTTCCATAGGATTTTTTTTAAGGGCGATAATTTGTTTTAGAGCATACTCTCTGAATGTGTCATAAAAAGAAAGCAAGAAATCGTCGGTTACGGTGTTTTTAAAGCAGATACATTGAAAGTGCAAAATGTCGTTTTCATATTCATCTAAAGCTGCTTTTATAACGGAGGACTTTCCGGACCCTGAAAATCCGCTTACAAACAATAAATCCGTGTCGGAATTCAGAAAGTCATGGATTTTTTGTATATAAGTATTATAAAATTTTGTAAATACATCTTCCATGTATTTTATTTTAACCGATTTTATGTTATTTATCCAGACATAAAAGCCGATTGATTAATTGTTAATTTTTATTAAGTCCAATTTGTTTTTGATGGCAACAATTTTATTTTTCATGTGTTTTTTAATATGTGTGTGTTAGCCGTGGAGCATCTTAATGCAGATCGAAAATTCCAAACTAAACAGTATACCTAAAAACTCTTACTTGATTGTAAACAAAGATTTTGATAATGAGGATCATATAATCAAAAAACGTCCTACCACAGGCGCACGCATAGTTTTAGATAAATTCACAAATGATATCTTTTCTTACGTTCCGAAGGGAATGAAGGGTTCAAAAAACAGCAATTTTTACGAGTTTTTGTCTTTGGGGCTTATACCTAATTTAACAGGCTCGTTGATGCTCATTTTAATTTCTAACGCACTCAATAACAAATATGGCGGCCAGAACACATTCTTTGCAGGCATGAACGGCAAAAAAATGGCGGCAGGGGTTATGCTCTATGCTGCGGGCAAATGGCTTGGAAACAAAATTATAAACAAAGGAATAGAGGCAAAAACGGGCATTGATATTGAAATGCCTTATAAAAAGATTGTTCATGAACTTCCCGAATATAAAGGGGATAAAAACACGACTTCGGTTGAATTTCACAGAGTTTTTGAAAGCACCGATTTTCCCCGTTGGGATTTAATTAACAAACAGGGCGAACACAACAATAACAGATATGAGTATTACGATAAATTGGCCGAAAAAATGGGATATGAAGGCAAATTAAATGCACCCGATCAGGTGGTTCAGCCAAAAATTAAAGAAGTGCTTGTGAAATCAAGCGCAGCTAAGGCAATTAGTTCTTACATCTGGGCGGCTCTCGGTGTTGCGATTGCATCACAGGATTCGTTCGGCAAGTTTATGCGCTCGGCCGATAAGCTTTCAATTAAAGATACCATGAAGCGACTTCCGAAAGACTTATTCAACACAATGAAAGAAAGTGTAACATCACTTTCTAAAACAAAAATGGGCAAAGCCCTTATGGTAGCGGCAACACTATCAAGTATTTTTGGCATATTTAATTCAACATCAGGCTTTAAAGCCGAAAAAGAAGATAAAAAATCTGCGGTTGATTACACAAAAAATTACATGGAGTTTTAATGATTAACAATAATCAAAACAATATAATTTTTAAAAGTATGGATCTTCAAAGAAAACTTGAGGACAGACGTGTTTTTGACCAGTTTTTAAATCAAACTCAACATGTAACCTGTGATAAACCAAAGGGTCGCCTTGTTAAAGAAACCCCCCTTCAATCGTTTAAAGCAGTATTTACGGACACCGCAAAAGATATAAGCAATCTTGGTAAGGCGCTCACAACAGGCAAATCAAATGACCATGAACTCGGTAAAATGAATGATATCGGAATGAAAATGGGCGGTGGGCTTGTTGCTGCGGCACTTATGGGCGCAAGAAGCACAAATGCAAAAAAACTTATGGAAGTTATAGGTTTTGGCACATTCTTTACTTCTATGGCTCTGTGGCCAAAACTTGCAATTGACCTTCCGACAAAACTTAAATACGGTTTTAATCCTCATCAAAAATATATTGATTCTCAAGGAAGAAAAAAAGAATTCTTCCAGGATAACCAATATCTGCCTTGGGATGTATGGTCCAAAGAAGATATAAATAAAGTTGCGGACAAAATGGGTATACCTAAAAACATCAAAGACAGAGAACAGTTTACAAAAGAAAAAATGCGCACAATAGCGCTTCAGGATAATACATTGTGGATGCTAACGGCGGGTTTTGCAACACCTTTATTAACATCTTTAATATGTAACAGAATTGAAGAAGGAATAAAAGTACCTGTCGCAAACCGTGATTTGAAAAAACTGCATTCTCAATTCAGCCCCTTATCTTCAGAAGCGGATTATATGGGCGGGCTTATCGAAAAAACCGTAGCAAATCCCAATGTTTTCCAAAATCAGGATGAAGAATTCGGAGCCCTTATAGAAGAACTTCATTCGGGAAAAATGCCCGCAGATTTCGCTCAAAGGCTCGGTAAAATATTCAATTTATCATCCGTTACAACAAATCCTTTAATTTCTGAAAACTTAAGGAAAAACGGTGTCGATTGTGCTGACGATTTAATTAAAAAACTGTTTTTGGATTCACCCGAATTTTTAAATAACGGTTTTATTGAAAAATTGATTGGCGATGTGCCGGAAAACGCACAAGAAATTGAAAGTGCAAAAAATTTATTCAGACAAGCATATAATATGGCAAAATCCGATCCTGACCTTGCAGGCAGAGTCGATATGGATGATATCTTAAAGAATGTATTTTCTCTTGCAAGAAAAGAAAATAAGGAATGGGCTAAACCTTTAAGATTTGGAACGGAAGGTTTATCAGACGAGCTTAAACTTCTTGCCAAAGCTGAATCGTTACAGAGCAAAGAAACTCTATCAAGCGGGGCAGACGTATTATCAAATATATATAACGAAACAATCAAGCCTGCACAGGCTCAAATGAGAATTTTGGGAGATAAAATCAAAGTTCTTGACGGCATCTCGGGCGAAGAATACAACAGAGTTTTAAAAAGCACAATAAAACTTCTCGGTTTTTCGGATAGTGAAATTACACTTTTAAGAAATTCAACCGAAGATTTTGGCCCGGAATTTCAGGAATTTGTTACAAATAAAATCAAAAATATTGCACAAAATGAAAAAGATTATCAATCAGTCATAGCAAAACTTGAAAAAATTCAAGAAAGTGTCGACAGTACAAATATTAAGGGCACAAAAACCACAATCGGCGACGTCTTTAATACTATGATTACTAAAGTAAATACAATACTAAAGGGTTTAAGCAATATTTCATCCTCTCAATCAGAAGCATATAGCAACTCATCACTAAATACGCTTATTGGAGGAGGCCTAAACAGAAATGAAATAGGCGCTGCAAGAAGCAATATAACCTCGGTTGAATCCGTTATTACAAGAATGTATAACGCAATTATTCTTGAAAGAAGCATTCAAGACGGCACATTCAAACAAAATTGGGCAAGATATGCTATAGAAAACGGACTTGAGGGCAATATTGACGATTTAGGAAGCGAAGAACTTGAAAAATTCTATTCTCTTTGCAGAAAAATAGCTTGGCAGAGCTCTTATGGTGATGCAATGAACAAACACTATGTCGACGGAAACGGCAGCTTCTTTAAAACCTTAACAGATGCGATATTCCACACTTCATCGGATAAAGACAATGTTAAAAACTGGGTTGAAAGGGCAAGAAGCATTTCAAACGAATGTGATTATATTCCGCTTCCCTCGCACACAATGCGTCTTGAAGGAGAAGGGGCCGAATATATTGGCGAAATGACAAAATCCCATGGCCTTAAATTTGCCGATTTTGGAGAATCTGTTCTGGGTGCATTTAAAAAACAGATAAATCAGATGTATAATGATAGAACATGGATGAAAGTCTTTGGCGGGTTAACGGTAGTTCTTCTTGGTGCAACCTTTATATCAAAAATGTTTTTCGGAAAGGTGAAAAATGCTCAACTTTATGAAAAACAGGAACAGGTAAATTCTTTTGAGGGCGGAAAAAACTAATATGGAAATGAATTCAAATCAAATTAATTCAAACAATATAAATAATACACAAGGACAGGTACCATATACTATGCCCCAACAGAAACCTGCGGGGGCTCAACCTTTATCATATGAAGAAAATTCCGTTGTATACAATGTTCCTAATGCCCCCATATATGCTCCCGCCCCCGCACAAAAGGGAGTAAGGCCGTTTGTCGGAAGCGAGCTTATGAGAAAGTATATGATAAATCAGGGCAGACAAATATCCGAAATCAACAATGTTAACAGTATCCAAACCATAAACAGTAACGGTGTTCAATGGAAGAATAACTTAAGGGAAAATTTAAGAAGCGGAAAAGTTAATATGCTTGCGGTTATTCCAAGAACCATGAGCGCAAAAGATACTGACGGTAACGGTTTAATTCAGGGTAATGAAGTAAGAGGAAACTTCATAAATGCCGTTGAAAGACTTGATGAAATCAAAAAAATGGGTATAAACACCCTTCATATCCTTCCTATTCACCCTACAAGCAAAACAAAGGCTATGGGAACGGCAGGCTCACTTTATGCAATGGATGACCCGCTTTCAATTGACCCTAATTTAAAAGACCCCAATACTCCGGGGTCGGTTGAGGACCAGTGTAAATACTTTATTCAGGAATGTCATAAAAGAGGAATAAGCGTTATGCTTGACCTTCCAAGTTGTGTTAGCGTCGACTTTGCAAACAAACACCCCGAATTAATGGCATTTGAAAAGGACGGCTCGGATAAAACCCCCGGCGGTTGGCAAGATATCAGAATGTTTAGAGTTTTTGATGATGAAGCAACAAGAAAACTCAACCCGCACTTACTTGAACTACATAAAAAATATGTAGATATGTGTATTGACTTAGGATTTGACGGCATAAGGGCAGACGTTGGCAGAGCAAAACCCGCAGAATTTTGGGACATAATAATTCCTTATTCAAGGTCAAAAGACCCTGATTTCGGATGGCTTGCAGAAACCTACACTTATGAAGATGCCTCTCCTCAATTAAATATGCCTCATGATAGACCTATAGAACTTATGAAAGCAGGCTTTGACACTTATTACGGACAGTATCACATTTTTGACCAATGGACTAAAGCATCTCAGTTAAGAAACTATGTAAACGAACAAATTGATATGCAAAAACAGTTTGATGATAAACAGACAAGAACTCTTATTGGTTCGTTTTCAACTCATGACGACCAAAGCCCGATGTTTTATGGCGGCTCTCCGTGGGTTCAATTTACAAGCATTCTTCAATCCACCCTTCCTCTTTGCAACCCCTATTTTGTAGACGGGGTTCAATCGGGAGATTATTATTTATACCCTTATGAACACGCTTATGCACCTGATACTCAAACAGATACCCACGAACTTGTAGTTCATAAAGGCAGAATTGATATCTTTAATCCGTCAAGACAACCCGGCGGCAAAAACCCAGAGATTGGAAAACAGATTGAAAATATGCTCAACTTAAGAAACGGCCAATACAATGATGTTATAACCAAAGGTTCAACCTGTTGGATTAAGCCGAGCCCGAATAATGACGAAATAATCTGCTTTGCAAGACAATACGGAAATAAAACCCTTCTTGTTGTCGGGAACAGAAACGTAAATAAAAGAAACAGTGCAAAAATAAAATTAAGTGACATTAAAGCATCTGACACTCTAAAAGACTTAACTTTGCCATACGGCGAAAAGAGCTATATACAAGCTGAGGACGGTGCACTTAATTTAGATTTGGCACCATCAAGAATACATGTTTTTGAGATAAATGCTCCAAATATTGAACAGGACGCATTTGATGTTTCAAAATTTGTAAACGGTACATATACAAGAGTCAAATAAACTAAAGTTTTAATATAAAAATACGATATAAAAATAGGGAAAAAGGAATTCAAGGAGCTTCTTGTGGACTTATCAAAAGTAAATACCAATAACAGATTAGACAATCTTTCATTTCAGGGTCAGCGAACCGTTAAACATGAAAGCGGAAAACGCTATGTAAGATTAACTCCCCCGCCTTCCGTTAAAATTGATAATAAAAATGAGGAGCTCGGAATTGAGCTAATTATGCTTGCCGAAGTGGATAAAAAAGGCGCCAAATACAATTGGAGAAGCGTTGGCGAACCTATAAGAGTTAATGTCGACCACGAATTTAAAAACGGCACAAAAACATACTTTGATGTCAATCTTCAAGACTACTGGCTTGATGATGCGGGCGAATACGGATACAGATATGTTGTTTACAAAAAAGATAAAAGCCCTCTTGAAGATAAAGAAGTTTTAAGAACATATACAGATTCAATCGGCACCCCGTTTAATGCCAAAGATAACGGCAGATTTACCGTGGCATCAACCAGACAGGGAACTCCTGATACTTCAGGTGCCATGTACCATGCTTTTCTTGATTCTT
Source organism: Candidatus Gastranaerophilales bacterium (assembly GCA_947630535.1). Taxonomy (GTDB): domain Bacteria; phylum Cyanobacteriota; class Vampirovibrionia; order Gastranaerophilales; family Gastranaerophilaceae; genus Galligastranaerophilus_A. The sequence goes on from CANRHZ010000001.1 coordinate 72,783, forward strand.
ATAATGCGCTTTCAAACATTACGAACAATTCTAAAGATTCGGAAAAATCCATTGAAGAATTCAGAAGAACTCACTTCAATAAAGCAGGGGGTACAATCAACGGGGTAACAGAAAAACTCGATTCCGATTTATCCGAATACAAATACATTATGCTCAACCCCACGGCAGGGGGCGGAGAAGTTTCATCTCACCTTTATCACCCGAAAAATAATTTTAGAGTACCGGAAGGAATAGGCTCAAAAGAGGACCTTCTTAATTTGCAGGTAGAATGTTTTAAAAGAGGTAAAGGCTATGTTCTGGACGGCGCATTCACATCTCAAGGTTACGAAGGTTTGCAGTTTAATCATGCCATGAAATGGGGTGAAGATTCGCCCTTTAAATACTGGTTTAAAAACCCCTCTGATGATGCATACAAACTTGCCGTACTTTCAGATTCCGACAATTCTCATACCGGAATAAGAATAGTTAACCCCTACAAAGCAAAAGGGTATGATTACGACCCCAATATGCCGTCATACATACAATTTTATGATGACAGACTTACGGATAAATCCCAGCTTGAAGATAAAGGGCATCTTATAACCAAATATGCAAAATCAAACACGGATGACCCGTATGAAATAACCACAAGACAAGATTCCGTTCTTCCGAATTTCTTTGAAATTGACCCCAAAAAACCGCCATACGTCGGTCTTTCGTATGGTCTTTTAAAAGATATGAAAGACAAAGACGACATTCTTAGTCCCAAAGGACGTTCATATATTCTTACAAGAACAGGCAATGCAGGCGGATATACAGGATGGGACGGCAACATTGATATGGTTAAGATGAACTTATCCAATCACAGTAATTCTCCAAAATTAATCGAAGGTTGCACTCAGGCAAGAAACCAGATGTTTAATGCTGCAAGATATTGGAGCGAAGAAACCAGAAATGCAATAATAATGGATGTTGCGGATGAATTAAATAAAAGGTGCGATAACGATACGGAAACAACAGAAGATATAACACCTTCCTCAAAATCTTATTTAAATGAAATAGAAAAAAAATATAAACTGGACCGTAATACACTGGTAAATATATATAAAAGAATTTTAGCCCAAACTAATGCATCGGATGAAGATATGTCGGATTATGCAAACTACAATATAGGCTCCGACAACAAAAGCCCAAAAGACTTTATTCAGGAAAAAGTTTTGAATTTCCCGCTTGAATCTTTAGATTATTCACCGGAACTTCTTGCGGTATTATCCACTCCATATATTACCCCGAGACCCTCAAGCAAAATTGGCGCAAGCGCAAGCAAAAAAGAGATAATGCAAGATGCAATAAATAATACGGTTACAAAGCTTTCTCCATCAATGGAAAAAGCTTATAGAGAACAAATACCCTCAATTATCTCAATGATTTTAAGAAATATACAGGATAAAAATAATTTGCATCTTTTTGATGCAAATAGCGATTCTATAAGCAATATCACTCCCTTGGGAAAATATTTTATAGAAATGGCAACGGATGACATTATGAATTACATAATGACAGAATCCCTCTTTTCGGGTGATACATATGCCGATTATAAAAATTCAAAACTGGAATACGGACTTTACGGCAAAAAAACCGAAAATGAATCAACGGGAAGATATCTTACCCTAAAACGTCTTTTACCCGAAGGCGCAAGAAATGCGGAAGAAGAAGCAAATAAGGTTGCAAAAATGGCATCCGACGGAATGCAAAAAATTATAAATAAAGGAAAAGACGAAGAAACGTTTAACGAATTTTGCAAATTTTTGTCCGACAAATACCTCAAATACAACCTTGCACAATACAAAATGGCAGAAGCGGTTGTTGACCAAACTGGTGCGGGATTAAACTGGAGGTTTGATGCTGCAAAAGACGTCGGTGATTGGGATGAAGCAAGACAGGGCACTTTATCATCAGAAGCCGTTTGGGATGATGTTATAAGTTTTTGGACACCTTTTGTTTCCGAATTAAGAAAGGTTAACCCCTCATCTTATGTCGTTGCGGAAGTTACTTCGCTTGGCGAATTTAACAATTTTAACTGGGGAAAATATGATAATCAGGACAAAGCGGAAAATGCTTTCTATCAAAAAACAGGGGCAACGACAGGAAGTAACTATTCCACATTCTTTGGTCTATACCCAAAACTATTCGGTAAGAATGTTGAAGAAGGTAACATAGACAACTACCGTTCCATATACAATTTTATGTACAGGGCCCAAGACTTTATCCAACCCGGCGATTATAAAGGACATTGCCCGAGCGAATTTATTTTGGGAAGCCATGTATTTTTAGATAACCATGACAAACCGAGAGCAGCACACCTTATGGCAGTTGATGCAAAATTGTTCTGGTCTGATTTTCAGGATTGGAACCATAAGCTCGATAAAGACCATATATCACGTGCCGAAAAAGTATTAGATAGACCTTATAACGACAATATGAGCTCAAAAGCGGTTGCAGTTGCAGAAAAGTATCTTGAATATTTTGATAAAGCGGCATCGGAAGTCGGATTGAGTCAGGATAAAAAAGAAATAATCAAAAAAGCAATTAAACACCTTGCAAACGGTTATAAATATAAAGCCGCAACTTCAAACCCGAATGATGCATCCTATAAAAGAGCAGACGCATTTGGAAGCACACCGTTTGAAATTACCGCTCCGCACGTAATGGAGCAGGCTTGTGCTATGGGATTAAAGATTGAAAATTTAACCTCAAGAAAAATACTTGACAGTGTGCTTGAAAAAATGAGAGCGCCATATATAAGCAAAATGATAGCAATTAATGAACTTGCAACGGGTACAGTCGGCATAATGACAACATTTGCAGGGGATGAATTTGCGCAAACGGGTTCCGAAACAAAGTCTAAAAACTTTGAAGTAGGGTGCAGAAATGTTGTTCGTCACGATTGGATTAATGAAAATCCCAAAAAAGACGTTATAGACTTTTATAACAGATTGGACCAAACAAAGGCATTTGCAAAATCAAAAGGCGCAAGCGCACTTTCAAACGGTTCTCCCGTCATAATATTCCCTGATGTGGTTTCTCTTGCAACAAAAGATGAAATTATAAACGGCTTAAAACAGGTGGGCGAAGATAATCTTAAAGATGTTTGCAGGTTTACAGGCAAAAACAGTCAGGACGAAATTATAGCCGAACTTCAAAAGATGGAAGAAGGCGACATTAAACAAAAAGTTAAAGAAAATATCCGAAGAATTGCTTCCAAAGACAAAAATACGGGAAGAACAAGGTGGGTATTATCAAAAATCGTTCCCGATAAAGCTGAAACCGGAGCAATATTAAAATATAACGATAAAGGCGAAAATGTAATTACAATGGTTACAAATGCTTTTATACCTAAAGACCCCCAAAAAGTTTCAGGACTTGTAGACAATGCAGACGCTCCTTTTATTTCAGATATCGAATTAAAAGATGAGGAGGGCAATTTAATTGCAAGAACCGGAACCGTATTTGAAAAAATGACCTATGACAAGAAAAAAAATAAATATGTTCCTGACGGTGTATTCTTATATAATAAAAACGGTACACTAATATCTGCCAAAGGGGAAAATTCAAAACTCGATTCTACGGTCACTTATTTTGTAAAAAAGAGCCATTAATATAAAACAATTAATAAAAGCCTGAAAAATTCAGGCTTTTTATCTTAAATCAGGAAAAGCGATAATTGAGCCGTTATCCAATCGCCACTTTAACCATCCGGTTTTTGTTTCGCCATCATAGGTGGTTATTTTAACAAGCATCCAATCTTTGCTTATAAGCCATAAGGAAGTATGTTTGGGGAAAGAAAATTCATCCACTTTTGTGCTTTTAATATCGGATGAAGAATATAGAACTTTGTTTTTAGGGTTAATATTCCGAAATAAATATATACCATACTTTCTGCCGTACAAATTGAAAAACTCGCTCCAGCTCATATAGTCAATTTTTTCGGTTTTTTTTATCCAGCCGAACAGTTTCATTTTTTGATTGTAACAAACGTAATACCAATCGTCCGTATCGTATTCAACAGGCATTAACATTATCTTTTTTTCATTAGATACCGCAAGAAAAGTGTTTTCTATTTCACTATATGGTACGGATTTTTCTCTAACAATGATATTACCGTTATCAAGAGTAACGGAAGCTATTACATTGGCATTATCATTATCCGAATCATATATTAAGACACTGTCATCAAGAGAAATTAAGCCGTTTCCGTAATAAAAGGACGGATTAACATAAGCAGGCATATAATCTGCAAATGCGACAGTTGTTGACAAGATAATAAAAAGTAAGATAAAAAGTTTTTTCATTATAAATATTATAAAGTTATTTTTAGAAAAATAAAATCATTAATTAATTTAATAAAGAAAAAGTATTGTAACAACTTGTAAAGTTGCCAACTTGACTAGTAACTTTTAGAGAGTACGATTATATAAGTTAAAATTGTCATGATTATGGAGAAATTTCGCTTTTTCGTAATCCTGCAAAAGATTAAAACCCAAGCAAAACAACAATAAACACTTGATTTTAATAAGTAATTACATATATTAGAGGTACTTAAATGTCAAAAACACAATATGCTAACCGTGTTACTCCAATGGGCATTCCACCTACCCGTTTGAGTGAACTTCCCGATTTGATTGAAATACAAAAAAAATCGTTTGAGTGGTTTTTGAAAGAAGGCTTAAAAGAAGAATTACTTTCTTTTTCGCCGGTTAAAGACTACACAGGCAGACTTGAATTACATTTTCTTCCGAATTACACATTTGACAATCCCAAGTATACGATTGAAGAAGCCAGAATTCACGATGCAACCTATTCAAAACAACTTAAGGTTATGATGAGGCTTGTGAACCGTGATTCAGGGGAAATCAAAGAACAAGAAGTATATATTGGCGATATCCCGACCATGACCGATAAAGGTACGTTTATCGTTAACGGTGCGGAACGTGTAATCGTATCTCAAATAGTAAGAAGCCCCGGTATATATTACAAAAAAGAAGTTTCTCCCACTGGAAAACGCTTATACAATGCTACATTAATTCCAAATAGGGGTGCTTGGCTTAAAATTGAAACCGATTCAAACGATTTGGTTTATGTAAAAATTGATAAAAACAGAAAAATTTTAGCTTCAACACTTCTGAAAGCTCTGGGTATAACTCCTGTTGAAATGGAAACATTATTTACCCATTTTGAATTTTTGAAGAAAACTCTTGAAAAAGATACAACAAAATCAACGGATGAAGCTTTAATTGAAGTTTATAAAAAACTAAGACCCGGCGACCCGGCTTCAGCAGCAGGCGGAAGGTCTATTCTTGAAGCAAGATTTTTTGATGAAAAGAAATACGATATCGGTAAAGTCGGCCGTTATAAATTGAATAAAAAACTCGGTTTGAATTTACCTGAAACACAAAGAACAATTACAATACAAGATATTGTTGCCGCAGTTGAATATTTAATCAATTTGACATACGACGAAGGTGTTCTTGATGATATAGACCACTTGGGTAATCGTCGTATACGTTCGGTTGGTGAATTGCTTCAAAACCAATTCAGAGTTGGTTTAAGTCGTATCGAAAGAATAGTTAAAGAAAGAATGACACTTCAAGATTCCGAAACTTTAACTCCGCTAAACCTTTTGAATGTTAAACCTCTGAATGCTGCAATAAAAGAGTTTTTCGGTTCATCACAACTTTCCCAGTTTATGGACCAAACCAATCCGCTTGCGGAACTTACTCACAAAAGAAGAATATCGGCCCTTGGCCCCGGCGGTCTTATGAGAGAACGTGCAGGGTTTGCGGTTCGTGACATTCACCCTTCTCAATACGGACGTATTTGTCCTGTTGAAACTCCTGAAGGTCCGAACGCAGGTCTTATAGGTTCACTTGCAACACACGCAAGAGTTAACGATTACGGCTTCATTGAATCTCCGTTCTTTGTCGTAAAAGACGGTGTTGTAACGGAAGAAGTACACTATTTAACGGCAGATGAAGATGAAAACTATCGTGTTGCTCCTGCTGACGTACAATTAGACAAAAACAGAAAAATTATTGAACCGTTTATACCTGTAAGATATCGTTCCGAATTTACCATGGGCGATTCAAAGAAGGTTGACTACTTTGGTGTTTCACCTATTCAGATTATATCGGTTGCAACTTCATTAATTCCGTTTATTGAACATGATGATGCTAACCGTGCATTGATGGGCTCAAACATGCAACGTCAGGCAGTACCTCTCCTTATTACTCAAAGACCTGTTGTTGGAACAGGTTTAGAAAAAAGAGCCGCAAAAGACTCGGGAATGGTTTCCGTTTCTGATTGCGACGGTGTTGTGGAAAGAGTAGTCGGCGAAGAAATATTTATAAAAGATAAAAACGGCAAAATACATCAACACCAGCTTTTAAAATATGTAAGATCTAATCAGGATACTTGCATAAACCAAAGACCTATTGTAAAAGCAGGTCAAGAGGTTAAAAAAGGTGATGTTATAGCTGACGGCGCTTCTACCAATATGGGTGAGCTTTCTTTAGGTAAAAACGTGCTTGTTGCATATATGCCTTGGGAAGGCTACAACTACGAAGATGCTATTTTGCTTTCAGAAAGATGCGTTTATGATGATGTATTCACATCAGTTCATATAGAAAAACTTGAAATTGATGCACGTCAAACGAAATTAGGACCCGAAGAAATTACAAGGGAAGTTCCTAATGTATCGGAAGATGCAATCAGACATCTTGACGAAAGAGGTATTGTAAGAATTGGTGCAAGAGTATACGCTGATGATATTTTGGTCGGAAAAATTACTCCAAAAGGCGAATCAGAGCATCCTCCGGAAGAAAAACTTTTAAGAGCAATATTTGCAGAAAAAGCAAGAGATGTTAAAGACAATTCTCTTAAAGTTCCTCACGGAGAAGGTGGCAGAGTTGTCGACGTTAAAGTGTTCGACAGAGAAAAAGGAGATGAACTGCCACCGGGTGCAAATACCGTAATCAGAGTTTACGTTGCACAAAAACGTAAAATCTCAGTCGGGGATAAACTTTCAGGTCGTCACGGTAACAAAGGTATAGTTTCAAGAATTCTTCCTAAAGAAGATATGCCCTTCTTACCTGATGGTACTCCCGTTGATATAGTTTTAAATCCTCTTGGTGTTCCTTCCCGTATGAATGTCGGACAAACTTATGAATGTTTGTTGGGATTAGCGGCATACCTTACAGGAAACCACTATGAAGCTCCTCCGTTTGATGAAATGTACGGGGCTAACCAATCAGAAATTGCTACAAAGGCTGAACTTTTAAAAGGTATTAAAGAATCAGGCTGCAATTGGGTTAGAGAGGACGGCAAAGTGACTTTATATGACGGACGTACGGGCGAACCGTTTGATGAACCTGTTGCTGTCGGACTTTCATATATATTGAAACTTGTCCACCTCGTTGATGATAAAATCCATGCAAGATCAACAGGCCCGTATTCACTTGTAACTCAACAACCGTTAGGCGGTAAGGCACAATTTGGCGGTCAGAGATTTGGTGAAATGGAAGTTTGGGCACTTGAAGCTTACGGCGCTGCATACACACTTCAGGAAATGTTAACCATTAAGTCTGATGATGTTAACGGCAGAAGCAGAGCATACGAAGCAATAGTTAAGGGAGATAACATCCCAAGACCCGGAATACCCGAATCATTCAAAGTATTGGTTCGTGAACTTCAATCTATCGGTCTTGATATCACGGTTGCTAAAAAAGGCGGCGAAGAAGTTGACCTTATGTCGGATACTGACGACTTAAGAAGATCGGCCCCCAAACGTGTATTATCAGATATGGATTCCGAGTTATTAAACATTAACTTCTTTGAAACACCCGCAAGCTTTAAGGATTAACCTTGAAGCTTGAATAAGGGGTGATTTTAAAAATATTTACGACATAAAAAATTAAGGAGAAAGAAGTTGTCAACTAGCATAGATTATTTTGACTATATAAGAATTTCAATAGCTTCAAGCGAGAGAGTATTGAAATGGTCATACGGGGAAGTTACAAAACCCGAAACAATTAACTATCGTACATTAAAACCGGAAAGGGACGGCCTTTTTTGCGAAAGGATATTCGGGCCTTCCAAAGACTGGGAATGCTACTGCGGCAAATATAAAAGAGTTCGCCACAAAGGTATAATTTGCGAACGCTGCGGAGTTGAAGTTACGGATTCTAAAGTAAGACGCCACAGAATGGGTCACATTAAATTGGCGGCTCCCGTTAGCCATATCTGGTTTTTAAAAGGTATTCCAAGTTACCTTGGACTTTTATTGGATATGACTTTAAAAGATTTGGAGCAGGTTATATATTTCAACAACTATGTTGTTGTTGACCCCGGTGAATCGGAATTTAAAAAGCTTCAACTTTTAACCGAAGAAGAATACGAAGATTATATACTTGAACATGAAGATTCAACACTTAAGGTAGGTATTGGTGCTGAAGTCATTAAAGAACTTTTATCCGAAATTACGTTAACCAAACTTGCCGAAGATATTAGAAGTGAACTTGATTCATCAGGCGGCTCCGTTCAAAAGAGAGCAAAATTAATCAAAAGATTAAGATTGGTTGAATCACTAATTGAATCAAACACGGAACCTACTTGGTTTGTTATGGATGTACTGCCCGTTACACCTCCTGACCTTAGACCTATGGTACAGTTGGATGGCGGACGTTTTGCCACATCCGATTTAAATGACTTATACAGACGTGTAATCAACAGAAATAACCGTCTTGCAAGACTTCTTGAAATGGGTGCACCCGAGATAATCGTCAGAAACGAAAAAAGAATGCTTCAAGAGGCGGTTGATGCGCTTATAGATAACGGCAGACGTGGAAGAACGGTTGTAGGGCCTAATTCAAGACCTCTTAAATCCTTATCAAACATCATAGAAGGTAAACAGGGTCGTTTCAGACAGAACTTGCTCGGTAAACGTGTTGACTACTCAGGCCGTTCCGTTATTGTTGTAGGTCCTCAGTTAAGCTTAAATCAATGCGGTTTGCCAAAAGAAATGGCTATTGAATTATTTAAGCCTTTTGTAGTTAACAAACTTATTGAAAGAGGGCTTGTACAAAACATCAAGTCGGCAAAGAAAAAGATTGAACGCTCCGAGCCCGTTGTATGGGATATATTAGAAGAAGTAGTTGACGGACATCCCGTTATGTTAAACCGTGCTCCTACGCTTCACAGGCTTGGTATTCAGGCATTTGAACCCAAACTTGTTGAAGGCAGAGCAATTCAATTGCATCCTTTGGTTTGTACCGCATTTAACGCAGACTTTGACGGTGACCAGATGGCTGTTCACGTTCCTTTGTCTATCGAAGCTCAAACCGAAGCAAGAATGCTTATGTTAGCTACAAATAACATCCTTGCTCCCGCTAACGGCAAACCGATAATTACCCCGACTCAGGATATGGTCCTCGGTATTTACTATTTAACAATACTGAAAGATCCAAATGCTCCTGTTAAAGGTTATTTCCATAACTTTATGGATGCAATTTCGGCTCTTGAACTGGGTAAAATCAAGCTCCACGATAAAATTATCGTTAGAGATGATAAAAACGAAAGAATTGAAACCACAGCAGGAAGAATTATGTTCAACGAAACATTGAGAAAATCAATTCTTCAATAATAAGGTAAATAATTAAGAGGGAAATATAAAAAATGACAACATTAACTCCTGAAAAAAAGAGAAAAACAATAGACTATATTAATAATATTGTTGATAAAAAAGGATTGAATAAGCTCCTTGCTCAAGTTTATCTTGAATGGGGCGGTGCAAAAACGGCTGAACTTGCCAACAATCTTAAAAATTTGGGATACAAATACGCAACAAAAGCAGGCACGACTATTTCAATCCATGACCTTTCGGTACCTTCAATTAAAGGTGAACTTTTAAAACAAGCACAAGAACAAATTGAAGAATCAACCCACAGATACTTAAAGGGTGAAATTACAGAAGTTGAAAGGTATACAAAGGTTATTGACACTTGGAGCGAAACAACCGCAAAGCTAACCGATGAAGTTGTTAAAAATTTCGATAAATTAAACCCTGTATATATGATGGCATTCTCCGGTGCAAGAGGTAACTTATCTCAGGTTTCGCAACTTGTCGGAATGCGTGGTTTGATGGCTGACGCACAGGGTCAAATTATCGACTTACCGATTAAATCCAATTTTAAAGAAGGCTTATCCGTTACGGAATACATTATCTCAAGTTACGGTGCACGTAAAGGTCTTGTTGACACGGCACTTAAAACGGCAGACTCAGGGTACTTAACAAGACGTCTTGTTGACGTTGCACAAGATGTTATTATAAGAGAAGCCGACTGTCATACGGAAAAATCAATAAAATTGACGGCTATAACAGACGGCGAAAATGTCATTGTTCCTTTAACTGACAGACTCTTGGGAAGAACGGTAGCTCAAGACATTAAAGATAAAGACGGCAATGTCATAATAACAAGAAACACAACCATTGACAGAAATGATTTGGCAAAAATCAAGGCTCTTGACCTTCAAGAAGTTGATGTAAGGTCTACATTAACCTGCGAACTTGAATATGGTATTTGCCAAAAATGTTACGGTTGGGCAATGACAACCCAAAAGCTTGTTGATATTGGCGAAGCAATCGGTATTATCGCAGCTCAGTCAATCGGTGAACCGGGTACACAACTTACAATGAGAACATTCCACACGGGCGGCGTATTTAAAGGTGCAGGCGCAATGAAGCATGTTATCGCTCCTTTTGACGGTGTTATTGATGATGATGTCAGAACCCGTGAAATGAGAACAAGACACGGTGATATTGTTCAAATTGCAGTTAAAGAAGCTGACGTTACAATTAAAGACGGCAAAAAACAAGAAAAACTTCACATCCCTATGGGTGCTAAAGTTTCATTCACCAAAGGCCAACCTCTTAAAAAAGGAGATGAAATTGCAGAATACGAACCTGCTTCTAAGGGTGACGGAAGCCGTTTAACCGAAAAAGCCACAAAAGATATTACATCCGATATAGCGGGCGAAGTTGTTTTTGAGGACTTCGTCGCAGATGAAAAGAAAGACAGACAAGGAAATGTTTCAAGAACCTCAAATAAATCAGGTATTGTTTGGGTATTGGGCGGAGATGTTTACACCTTGCCTGCCGGTTCAAAAATACTTGTATCGGATAACCAACAAATTAAAAAAGGCGAAAAACTTGCCGAAACATTGATTGTATCGGAACATGGCGGTGAAGTTCGTGTTAACAACTCTCTTGAAGTGGAAGAAGTTAAATTTGAAGGTAAAAAAATCAAAAAAATTGTTGCAGGTAAAGAATTAACAATCGTTATAGCATCAATTCAGCCTTCAAATGCCGTGTTCGAACAAACCAAAAAAGAACAAATATGGCACGTTCCAACAACTGATGAAAAATATATTGTTAAATGCCCCATAGACACAACCGTAGAAAACGGAATGATTATTGCAGAACTTATAGATGACGAACACAAAGTTACAAGTTCCGGCGAAATCAGATACAACGGAGTTGAAGTCGGCGAAAATCAAGTAGTTACAAAGGGTGGTGAAGTAATATTCATCCCTGAAGAAATACATCAAATTTCAAAATATTCATCTCTAAAACTCGTTGAATCCGGAACCTACGTTGAGGCGGGAACAGAAGTTGTTAAAGACTTATATACCCATATAAGCGGTATAGTTGAAATAAAAGAATTTAACGACATTATCCACGAAGTTGTTGTCCGCCCCGGCGAATTATACACTCTTGATTCAATAAACGACCTTAAGGTTGACGAAAATGAGGTTGTTAGAGCAGGCACGGTTGTTGCAGGCAAAATAAAAGCAAAAGTTGATTCAATAGTTACAATTGTTGAAAACGACAACGATTTGCTTGACGAGCTTGATGACTTAGACGAAGAAATAACGGAGGACACCGTTGATGAAGATTCTCTTGATAAACAACAAGTTCAAATACTGATTAGACCTGTTCAAAGCTTTATGATTGAACCGAGAGATGTTTCAATTGAATTTGAAACAACTGATGAAGCAATTGAAATTGTTCCTTTGACCCAGCTTCAATTCAAAGACGGAGCACGTGTCAGAGGTTTGGACGGAGCCGTTCTTACAAGAACAAGTCTTGTTCTTTCAATGAGCGGATATCTTAGCCACTTAAAAGGGCTTGTTGAATTAAATAAAGAGGGCGACCTGAAGATTGTCGTTCTTGAAACCCTGATTGTAAGACGTGAACAGGATGACGCTTCAAGAACCTTGTCCTCAATGCAAACGGAACTTTTGGTTGAAAACGGACAAATAATTGAACCAAAAACCCCCGTTACAAAAACACAGGTGCTTTCAATTGATGATTCCGTTGCGTCAATCAAACAAAACGACAAAGAATTGAGAAGGTTGCTTCTCGTTTCACACAAAAACGAACAAGTTATAGAAATCAAAGGCAAACCAACCGTTAAAAAGGGTGATTTTGTAAGGCTTGATTCAATTCTTTCATCCTCAGGCGATATTTCAACCTGCTCAGGACTTGTTGTAGATACCGATAAATCGTCTGTTACGGTAAGAATAGGCAGACCGCATTTAATCAGCCCGGGGACACTTCTTCAGGTTGAAAACAATGCCCTTATATTAAGAGGCGATCTTCTTGCAACACTGGTATTTGAAAGACAAAAAACAGGCGATATCGTTCAAGGTTTGCCAAGAGTTGAAGAACTTCTTGAAGCAAGAAAACCTAAAGATTCAGCCATAGTTGCAGAAGAAGACGGTGTAGCCGAAATTGAAGTTGAAGATGATGTTGCAAGATTATACATAGTAAATGAAAACGGAAGAACCGAAATTAAATATCCTATAGAATCAAGCATCATAGTATCTGACAAACAAAAGATAGAAAAAGGTCAAGCTCTAACGTCAGGTCCTCTTAATCCGCATGATGTTATCAGATTAAAAGGAACTTTTGCCGCTCAACAATACCTTGTTGATGAAGTACAAAGAGTATACCGTTCGCAAGGTGTTGAAATTGCTGATAAGCACGTTGAAGTTATCGTTCGCCAAATGATTAAAAAAGTTAAAGTCATTGACTCCGGTACGACAAAACTTCTTCCGGGTGAGCTTGTTGAATTAAAAGTGGTTGAAGCTGAAAATGCTAAAATCAACGAGCAAGAAGGCGGAATTAAAGCTACCTATGAAGCGTTGCTTCTCGGCATTACAAAAGCTTCCCTTAACACGGAAAGCTTTATATCAGCCGCTTCCTTCCAGGAAACAACAAGAATATTAACGGAAGCAGCAGTTGACGGCAAAAAAGATATGTTAAGAGGCTTAAAAGAAAATGTTATCATTGGTCGTTTAATTCCCGCAGGTACAGGGTATCACCACCTAATCAATGCTAACGAAGAAAAAGAAAAAGAAGCCCTCCGTCGTGCTCAGCAAAAAAATCAGGCAAGGAAGCCTTCCGCTATCTTGGAAGAAATCGAAGGAATGTTCGGAACTCCCGACTTTACCATTGAATAAGAATGCTTCATGTTGCTAAGTAAACGGACTATAACAATTAGCAATCAACATAAATAAACTAAATAGCATAAGACAACAAATAAGGAATTTAAAATGTTTAAACGATTTATTTTGTGCTTATGCTTTTTAGTATATGCAAACACTTTGCCCGCTTTTTGCGATTCGGCACCGATAACGGAAAGTGAAGCAAATGAGGTTGAAAAGTTTTTTGATTCTTATGTAGATAGCGCAAATAACTATAAAGATGATCTTGTCAGCCACTATACGGATGACGCTAAAATTGTAAGGGTTGTGATTAAGCCTGACGGCACAAAACAACCCGTCACAATCCCCATGCCAAGGTATATAAATGAATTAAAAAAAGGAAAAATTACGGCCAAACTTGTTAAATACAAAAATACTTACACAAATAAAAAATACGAAAAAATGTCGGATAGTGAATTTAAAATCAATGCAAAAAGGTTTCCTTTTAAAGATAAAACAGGGCTAAAGGCAGAATTTATTGTCATAAAGACTCCAAATGGTTTTAAAATTAAAGAAGAAAAAATGGAAACAAATGTACAAAGGTTTTTATCTGAAAAATAAGTTATTTCGAAGCTTTTTCTTTATAGATGATATTTAGCGCATTAAATATGGCTTTGATGTTTGCAACGGCGGTTGAACCGTGACGGGCTCTCCCGATAACTTCTTTACCGCAATTATCTTCAAGGTGCACGACGCTCATAGCGGTGGAGCCTGCGCCTAAAATTTCTTCATCCAGTGAACTTTGTTCATAGTGGGTTAATTTAACATCAAAACCGTTAGTCTTAAGCGCATTCAAACACGCATCAACAGGGCCGTTTCCAACACCTGTTGTTTTGTAAGGTTGATTTTTATATGTGAATTCAAACTCGAATTTACCATCATTTATGTGTCTGAAGTTTTCAAGTTTGAAATCTCCTTTTACATTAAAAGTTTCACTAAAGTATATATCAATGATTTTGCTCGTAGGCAATTCCCCGATTTTCTCTGCTGCTTCTTTTACAACGGGTTGAATTCTGATTGCTTCCTGAAGCGATATAGGATAACCCGCTCTATTGATAATTTCAAATATGGCAGTTTTTCCGGATTGGCTTGTAAAGCCGATTTTTTCATCATCACCTCTCCCGATAAGAGAAGGATGAATGGGTCTGTATGCGCCTTTTTCCATATCTTTTGTTTTAAGGGCGCCATCCTGATGAATGCCCGAACGGTGCGCAAGAGCATCAGAACCTATTAGTGGTGCTTTTTCCCAAATTGGAACCTTAGACATCTGTGCAACGGTAAGCGCCGTTTCATATATTTTGGAAAGATTAATCGGAATCTCTATGCCTGAATTATGGAGAGCAACGGCAACTTCATAGAAATTAGTGTTTCCTGCTCTTTCGCCAAGCCCGTTAAGTGCACATTCAAGCTGAATTGCACCTGAAAAATAAGCTTCAACGGTTGTAGCTGTAGCCATTCCAAGGTCATTATGATTGTGAACGGAAACTATTACGCTTTTATCGAGTTCGTTTATAACTCTTTCTACCATTTGAATAAAGTTTTTAGGGCGGCATCTTTCAACCGTATTAGGCAAATTAATGACCGTAGCCCCCATTTGAACTATTTCTTTTAGAGTATCAATTACAAAATCAAGATTTTCTCTGCAATCTCCAAAGTGTTCGACGGAAAATTGAACCTGGCCTTTGGGGTTTTCTTTTAAGAGGTTATCGTAAGCAAACTTAACAGACTCTGTGGCAATTTTTCTTGCAACATCGGGGTCTTTATTTAAAACATATTTCATATGAAAAGGAGAAAGCGTTAAAAAAGTGTGCACTCTTGGAATTTTTGCATACTTGATTGCATCAATTGCAGACACTATATCGTTTTTAGTACATCTTGCAAGCCCCGATACAACCATACTGTCAGGTGCCAATTTAGAAAGCTCAACACAAGCATTAAAATCTGTTTCGGATGATGCGGGAAAACCGACTTCGATTCCCTGAACATTTAATTCAACCAGTTTTTCAAAAATTATTTTTTTATCATCAATTAGCCATGGCTTTTTTAAAGCTTGATTTCCATCTCTTAGTGTAATATCATAGAAAAACGGTTGTTTCATATTCGGTTAATATCCTAATTGTAATATGTTGTACAACTTAATAATATCATAAAAAGTGTTGACAATTTATTACTATGAATGTAATATTAAAAATTGTTAATACTACCGAAGAATAACGCAATTTTTTGTTGTGTTTATACTTAAATGACTTGTGGAAGAATAAGAAGGTTTATATTTGAAAGTTTCAACAATAAACAATAATTTTTCGACTCAAAAATTCACAGGCTTTGATGCTGCGGGAGTTTTAAGAAAAGCTTCCAATATAAACAGTTGGCAGCAAAGAGCTGTGCTCGGGCTTGCTGCCATTACCCTTCAACCCATGATAGATTTAAGAAATAAAGGTGTTGATGAACAAACAAGAAAAGTTTCCGCAAACAGAAGTTTTGCAAAAGGTTTAATTGGCGCCATGACGGGTGTTGCCGTCAGAGGCGGATGTATGAAAGCCATTGAGTGCGGATTTAAAAATGAAAAACTTGCGGATAAATTCTCAAAAATAGTGTCTGAAGAAAAAACACAAGCTGCAATTCAAAAAACCAAAGACTATATTAAAAACGGAGGCGGAGCAAAGAAATATGCTTCCATTATAGGTACTGTTATTGCAATGGGTGTTATGCTATTTACCAACTTCTTGATTGATGCACCTTTAACAAACGCTCTTACAAACAAATTAAATAAAAAATACGAAGAAACACCCGATAGCAAAGGAGGGGCTCAATAATGTCATTTGCCGATAGTGCCTCCAAACTGGCAGGAAAATTCCTAAGATATTCAAAAGACCATAACGGTATGTTTTTGTTCGGGTCTGCCGCAACATGCTGGTTTATGGCATCTTTAGCTCAGACTATCGGTCTTATAACAAATAAAAAAATCGGAAAAGAAGAAAAGAAGTTTTTAGTTCCGCAAGAAATTTTAGACGGCACATTCAATATCGCAACCTACGCAGCAGTGACGCTTCCTCTTATGGGGGCTGCAAAAATGGCTGCCGGAAAATCTTTCCCTTCTGACAAACAAGTGGTTGAAGGCGCAAAAACTATTGCCGCTATAGCAGGCGGAGTTATATCAAGCAACATTATCACTCCCTTGTTAAGAAATAAATCGGGTGTTATTGTAAAAAAAATCATGGAAGAAAAAAATATAACTCCTCCACCCGCAAATATATATGACGGCAAAACTTTCCCCAATTTCAAACAACGTCCTATGACTATGAAATCCTATATTAATTTTACAAAAAATATGCCGATGTCAGGCTCTCTTAAAATTTAAATTAATCTTTTGCAATATAGTTTGCTATTTCAAGAATTCTTTCGTTTAATTCGTTTTGGGATATGTTGTGCATTTTAGCAATTAGAGCCATATCTTGTTTTTCTATATATCTTTCATAAAAAATGGAAGGGTAGAGCTTTTTTGGTTTATAAACATCAAGCTCGTATAATTTTGTAAGAAGCTTATTAATATATGCCTGTTCGCTTTTAATATCGTAAAAATATCCGTTTACATCATCATATTCTTTTTTGTTATCCGATTCCATATTCTCAAACCTTTTTTCTTGTTCTTCAACTTTAAATAGCGAAGGTTTCACAAGAGATTTTAAATATTCATAAATTTCATTATCCGAATAGTTGCTATCAAAAATAAAAGAAGATTTTTTACAAATATCATTATACACCTTAGAAAAATTTTTTTCAGAGTCAGTGCAACTTTTTGTATCATATATGGCATCTAATATTTTTTGTTTTTTATCTTGTGAATTCAAGGTTTTTCTCTTTCAATAAAGGTTATCTGTTTTTTTTAAGAATCAATTTTTTGTTTTAATTTGTATGCTGCCGTTAAAAGGGGGTCTATGGTAGATGAAAACGGAGGTGCATATGGTAAATCAAGGTGCAAAAATTCATTTATATTTAAATTTGCCCGAAGGGCAGAGGCAACAACACCAATTCTTTTATCGGCATCGCCCGTTCCTATTACCTGAGCACCAAGGATTTCACCCGTTCTTTTATCTGCCACAAGTTTAACTTTTAAAATTCCTATTGATGGCATATATCCCGCTTTATCGTATTCATCCACCACAACGGAAACAGGTGTAATATTAATATAATTTTGGAGAGATAAAGCAGCCCTTTCGCTTAAACCCGTTGCAGACACGGTAAAATCAAAATACTTTGTAACCATAGACCCAAGTACGCCATCAAATTGCTCGGTTTTTCCGTTAGGGATACCTGATGCGTTAATTGCAGCAACACGCCCCTGTTTATTTGCAATTGTCCCCAATGCAAGGTAAACGGACTGTTTTGTCGGAATAAAGATATCCTCTGTACAATCACCTGCTGCATATATATGTTGGATAGATGTTCTCATTTTGTTATCTGTTTTAATTGCGCCCGTTATCCCAAGCTCAATTCCCGCATCTTTTGCAAGCTGGGTATTCGGGCGTACCCCGACTGCAACAACACAAAAATCCGCATCAATTTTTCTTCCGTTTTTTGTAATTGCACCTTCGAAACTTGTTTCTCCCAAAAATTCAACCACTTCATCATTAAATATAAATTCAATAAGCCCTTTTGAATTTTCTTCAATTCTTTTTCTTATTTCATTTGATATATCTTCATCAAAAAGAGGTAAAATAGTGCTTGATTTTTCAACGACCGTAATTTTTAGATTGTTTACAACAAACGCTTCCATAAGCTCAAGCGCAATATAGCCCCCACCGATTAAAAGTACGGATTTTGAGGTTTGCGCCCTGCTTTTTATATTTATACCGTCCTGAATTACTTTTAAGTTGTATACCCCATCCAGTATAAAATTCTTAATCGGCGGGTTATATGGTCTTGAACCGAGACAGAGAATTAATTCATCATAGTTAACCTCTTTTGTACAATTAAAAGTTACGGTTTTATTTTCGGGACATATATTTGTACAGGTATGGTTTAAAAATACCTCTACACCTGATTTTCTGAATTCTTCGGGGCTTCTTATCATTAAATTATTAATATTGGGCACAACCCCCTCAATAAAATAAGGAAGTCCGCATGCAGAGTATGAAACCATATTTTCCATTGTATAAAGTTCAACTATATTTTCCGGGTTTTCTCTTTTTGCTTTTGCGGCAGCCTTTGGGCCGGCAGCACAACCGCCTATTATTACAATTTTTTTCATGATAAATTAACTTTAAAATAAGGAGATAAATTTTGCATGTTACAGGCGGGCAATTCAAGGGGCATAAAATAATTATCCCCGATTGTGCAAAACCCACACTCTCTAAAACAAGAGAGAGTGTTTTTAATGTTTTATATTCTTATTTTGGCGATTTTAAAAACCTTATATTTCTTGATTTGTTTTCGGGTTCCGGAGTTATGAGCCTTGAGGCCCTATCCAGAGGGTTTAATACGATATCCCTCGATATTGATAAAAAGGCGTATAACCTTATAAAAAATAACTTAAAAATAGCAAAAGACGGGTATAAGATATATTGTTCGGATTGTATAAAATTCATAAAAACAAACAAAATAAAGGCAGATGTTATTTATATAGACCCCCCTTGGAATTTTGATTACAAAAAGATTGTTGATGAAGTTATAAAAAATGTTGAATATAAAATGATTGTAATTGAATACGACAAAAAAAGAGCGCAAGAAATGCACGAAATATACGCACAAACCGTTGCGCCTTTTAAAGAAAAGGTTTATGGTCGTTGTAAAATAGACTTTATTAAAAATTTATAAAATTACTAATCTTCTTTTGCGGATTTAACTTCGCTATTTGAAGATGAAGAAGTAGAATAGAAAATTGAAAGTTTATTCGGGTCAATTTTCGGGTATTTATCTTTTACTTCTTTTGCTTCTTCCTGTATACCATATCCCGATATTTCGGCACTTGTAACCCTGCCGTCACCGTTTGCGTCAATCTCGTTAAAATTATTTAAAACTGTTTCAAGTAAAGAGTTTGAAGCGCCTTGAGAACATAGTTGCGCAATTTGACTATAGGTTAAACCTTGAGATGTAATTTTTGATGTATATTGAGTTAAATCAGATTCCGATAATACTCCGTCTCCGTCGATATCCATGGATGAAAAATTGTTTGCAATATATGATGAAAAAGAATAGTTCATATAATTATATCTTTTGGTTTCATCTTTGGGGTTTAATATATCTTTTAATGTAAGTCCTTTTCCGTCAATACCCTGCATTAAAAAGTAATAGCTTGATCTAAGGCCCGTAATAGCCTGAGCATAAAGTGAATTACCGCTTAATCTTGACATTGATTTTACCTTTTTTTTACTAACTTTTTTAGTTTAAGGATAAAAATAAAAAAGTAAAACAACCAAAAAGATGAAAAATTTATTTGCCCGCAACAACCTCAATATGGGGGGCATTAAAATATTTGCAAGCAAACATTTTTATATCTTCTTTGGTTACGTTATTAATTTCAGCCTTTAATTTGTCAAGAAAATCAATATCGTATCCGTATAGACTGTATTTTGAATAAAGTTCGGCTCTATCCATATTAGTTTCAAGCGCAAGCACAATATTTCCAAGAAGCTTTTCTTTTGCCTCTTTAAGCTCAATGTCGCTTACATCTTGAGTCTTTAATTTTTCAAATTCTTTTTCAATTCCTAAGATTGCCTTTTTTTCGTTAGCGGAATTAGTTCCTATATATGTTATAAAAGAGCCGTCATTACCGTACTGTTGAATTTGGCTTCCAACCTGGTATGCAAGCCCCATATTCTCCCTTAAAGATTGGAACAATCTGCTGCTCATGCCTGAACCCAAAATAGAATCAATGATTTTTAAAGTGGCAACCTCTTTTAGGTTGTATATAGGCATTGTCTTATACCCTATTATTATCCAGCTTGTTTGTTTGTCTTGTATAGGGTATTTCATTTGTATATTTTCACTTAATTGATTTGAATTTTTTAGGTAATCTTTAACTTCTGTTTCTTTTAAGCCCTTATCTTTAAATATATTATTAAATTTTTGAATTAAATATTTTTCATCCGTATCTCCGACAACTGAAATTATTATATTTTTTGAATCAAAGATGGTGTTATAGTAGTTTATAATATCATCTTTTGTGACATCATCTATTTTTTCCTTCATAACATCAGAATTTATTGAATAAGGGGGCATATTATATGCAAGTCCCTGGTATTTATCAAGAAGATATGAAAGAGGTCTATCCTTTAGGGTTGAAGCATATTCTTTATAGTTTTTTACGGTTTTTTGAATTTCATAGTCAGGGAAAGTGGCATTATTTATAAGCTCATCTAAAAGGTTAAGCGCATCATTTAAGTTATCTTTTGTTGTCAATAAAGATGTATTGAAACCGTCGGCAGAGGGGGTAAATGAAATTTTAATTCCGTTTTCATCAAGGTAATTATCAATTTCATCCATTGTATAATTTTTTGTACCCCTTTTTATATTTTGCGAAGTCAGATAGGATACACCAACTTTATCTTGCAGATGCGAGCCGCCTTTTGCATATATGTCAATAGCTACAATAGAATTGGATTTATTTTGTTTAACAATAAGAGTGCTTTTATTATCAAGAAGGTATTTTGTTATACCTGAAGTTGAATTTATCACCTTACAATTATCGTTTATATTTTCATTTCCAATATTATTCGAAATTTCTACAAACCCTTTTGGCATAACGGTTGAAATTGCATATTTATCTTCTAAAAGATATTTGTTTGCCGCCTGTATTACATCATTTAAATTTACACTATCAATTCTTTTTAAATATTCATCATACATTTTTGGTGTATTAAAATATAAGCTGAAAAATCCAAGCTCGCTTGCAATATTTTCAACCGATTCTCTTGAATATTCGGTATCGGTTTTTAAAATGTTTTTCGCTTTATTAACCTGTTCTATGGTTATTGCGCCGGTTTTAATTTTTTGTATTTCTTTGTTTATTTCTTCTTTAATTTTGTTTATGTTTTCGGGTTTAAAGGTTGCACTAATTAAAAAAAGCCCGTCATCAAGGTATTGAGAATATGATGATGAGATGGAATTAACAAGCTGCTTTTTTTCTTTTAATTCGTTATTTAAAATTGAACTTTTTGAACCGCCAAGTATAACAGAAAGTATATCGAGTGCATAAGCTTCCTTTTTATCTTCAAATTTTGGTGCCTTATAGGCTATTGCCATATACCCTTGATTAACATCTTTTTCTTCGTTAATACTAAGCGGAGATTTTATTTCTTTTATGATTGGATAGTTTTTCTTATTTGGTTTTGTTCCGTTTTGAATAAATGCTTTTTCAATTTCCTTCATGGCATAATTCGAATCAATATCGCCCGTTACTATTGTTATCATGTTTGACGGGACATACCATTTTTTATAAAAATCAAGAATAGACTCCCTTTTAATTGTTGATATAACTTCTTTTGTACCAATAACGGGACGCTTATAAGGGTGATTGTTATCCGTTGAATATATAAGTTTAAAAAGGTTTTGATAAAGTATATTACTTGGATTATCAAGCCCTCTTGAAATTTCTTCAATTACAACGGGACGCTCCTTTTCAAGCTCAGCTTCTGGTATAAGCGGGTTTAAGAGCATATCGGAATGAAGTTTCAATGCAAGATTAAATTCGCTTGATGGGATTGTTATATAAAATTGAGTAAAATCTTTACTGGTGGATGCGTTTGTAATTCCCCCTTTTGATTCAAGGAGCTTATCGAATTGTCCCGTGGGTACATTTTTTGAGCCCTTGAAAAAAAGGTGCTCCAGAAAGTGTGCAACCCCGCTATTATTATCATCTTCGTTTATTGAACCGGTTTTAACCCATGTGTTTATGGTAACAATAGGGTTATCTTTTATTTCTTTTATAATAACGCTTTGACCCGAGGGGAGCTTTTTATATACATAATCTGAAGCTAAAGATGATAGTTGTAATATAATCAGAGCAAAAACTATAAGAAATGTTTTTATATGTTTCATTTGTTTGTATCCTTAACTTTAAGTTCGCAGCACATCTGGCATGAAGAAAAGCTTTTTGAGTATTTAAGGTTTTTTCTAAAACACTTATACTTTGGTTCATTGAATAATTCATAAATGCTTTTATCTTTAACATTGCCTATTTTAAATGATAAACAGGGGTATACATCCCCTGAAGGATTAATCATCATGTTTGAATAGGGATATTTACATGGTTTATATATGTCAGATGGGTGTCTTTTAAGATATGACATATCTTTTGGCGCAAAAAAATCTTTAATTTTACGTTTTATGGTATCTGAGTTTATGCCTTCAAACTTGGGAGAAAATCTTATTTTTGTTTTTGATTTCAGCGCACAAATTCTATCATATATATCAAGAAAGTGTTCCACATCAAAATAAGGTTCTATATTGTATTCGTTTTCATAAAATACAGGCTCAAACGAATTTTTTAATACAGGGTTTTGTTTTAAATTGTTATTCCTCAAAAAAGAAACCGATAAAAACTCAAACCCCATTTTTGTACAGTATTCATAGAGCTTATATATATCTTCAAGATTGTTTTTAAGGACGATTGTTTTTATATCAATCATCATACGTTTATTTTTTCTTTTTTGGTTTATTGTATCCAAACAGGATAGAATTTTATCAAAAGTGCCCTCTTTTGTATTTCTGTTTAGTTCGTGGGTTTTGCCCCAGCCGTCTAAAGATACGCTCAAGAGAATTATATTGGATTTTATAAGAGCATCTATACTTTCTTTGTTAAACATAGTCCCGTTTGTAACAACGTTAACTTTTCCAAAAACCCTTTTTGATGTGAAACTAAGTATATCCGTAAAATCTTCCCTGATAAACGGTTCTCCCCCGACAAGCGTCACAAGAGAATATCTTGGGATTTGAGATATAACATTTCTCCATTCGTTTGCGGTTAATTCGGGCATTTTTCTTTCACTGCCGATATAACAATAGGGGCAATTAAGGTTGCATCTGTATGTAAGCTCAATAAAATACCTTAAAGGGATAATGGCGCTTCCTGTTTTATTTAAAAAACTTTTATAAGAAATATCGGCATATATATCTCTTAAAAAATCAAACAGGTAGGAATAGTCTATAAAATGCATTTTTTATCCTATTTTTATGTGTAATTTTTTACAAAATTTAATTTTATATTACTACAATAACTTTTTTTGGTAAAATTGTTAAGAAGATAGGAATGGACGCTGATTTAGGCTTATGAAAAATGATAGTCCGATTTTTGACGAGAAAAAGGTTTGGATAGAGGCTCTTAAAATTTTAAAAGAGTCAATCTCTCCTTCTACTTTTGAACCGTGGATAACCCCTCTAAAACCCGTTTTAAAAAATGAAGAAAATTATAAAGAAGATTTTTTTGTTTTACGCTCAAATCAGGCATTCGGTGTGGCGCATCTTAATCAGAAGTTTTTACCCGATATTGAAGATGCCATATATAAAGTTGCAAAAAGGAAAATCCCCGTCGAAATTGTTTTTGTTCAGGAAGATACTAAAAAATCAAGCAAGAAAAAGAGTAAAAATATTGATTTATCGGACGAGCAGATAGACAATTTAAAACAAATGCGCTCTTTTTCGGGGCTTAATTTAAAATATACGTTTGAAAATTTTGTTAAAGGGGATAACTCTAATGTTGCTTATGAAACCGCAAAAATGATTTCAAAGGCGCCCGGGCAAAAATATAACCCGTTATTTATCACAGGCTCCGTTGGTGTCGGAAAAACACACCTTATGCAAGCAATCGGCCATAGTATATTAAAGAATTTTCCAAACTTCAAAGTAAAATACGTTAAAGCGGAAGAATTTACAAACCATCTCACATCCTCAATCTTAAACGGAGTTGAATCAAACGCTCAGATGAACAAATTCAGGGACCAATACAGAAATGTGGATGTTTTATTGATGGATGACATTCAATTTGCGGAAGGCAAAAAAAGGACGGAAGAAGAAATTTTTAACACCTTTGAAACGCTTTTTCATATGGGAAAACAAATTGTTTTTGCATCGGACAGGCCCTCATCCAATTTTACAAAAACACCTGACAGATTAAAAAGCAGATACGATTGGGGTTTATCGGTTGAAATTACCCCGCCTGATTTTTTAACCAGGGTTAAAATTATAAAAAACCATGCAAAAAGGTCAGAATATGAAATAGATGATGAAGTGGCAGAGTTTCTTTCTAAAAATTATTCAAAAAATGTAAGAGAACTGGAAGGCGCATACAACAAAGTAAGCGCCTATGCCTCAATACAGGGGGAAAAACTAACCGTTCAGTTTGCAAAAAATATATTGGGGTATAGTGAAAATAAAAAGAAAATAACAACGGATTTTATTATTCAAAAGTGTGCAGAGTATTTTAATACCACGGTTGAACTTATAAAAGGGAACCAGAGAAGCTCTGAAATTAAAATTGCAAGACAATCTGCCATATATTTAACAAGAGAACTTCTTGATTTGAGTTTTCCCGTCATTGCAAAAAGTTTTAATAAAAACCATACAACAATACTGTATTCTTATGACAAATTAAAAAAAGATTTAAAAACCGATAAAGAGCTAAACCAAAAACTTCAAGAGATTGAAAAATTAATAACACAATAGTAGAATTTAATTTATGGTGCTTGAAAATCAAAATACAATTAATTCCGAAGGTTTAAAAAATAAAACCTACAACAAACAAAAAAGCAAAAACAGAAAAGTAAGATACTATCTTTCTTTTATGACTATAGTTTTGCTTGCCTGCGTGATACAGGTTTCATACAGTGCACTTTTAAATATCTCAAAAATTGTTATATACAAGGGAAAAATTACCAAAGCTCAAGCACTTAAAGATGAAGCGGAAAGAACAAATAAAAGGCTTAAAACCGAAATTGAAAATTTTAATTCAATGCAGAAGGTTGAATCAATTGCAAGAAACAACCTTAAAATGGCGGGAGAAAACGAGGTTCTCGTTATAATAAATACCCCGAAAGAAGAAGTAAAAGAAAAAACAAAAAAAGAAAAATTTATAGATTTTTTTGAAAAACATGTGGCAAGAAAGTTTGTTCAGGAAGATAACAAAGCTGAAGTTTTACTTCCTTAAATCTGATTTACAAAAAGGCCCCGTTTTTAGTGCATTACAAAAACAAGGCCTTTTTGGTATGATGAGTTGTTCTCTTTCGTTGTTAACGCATCTTCGGGGTGTGCGTTTATGGGGTATATTTATTTAACTGACACGAGCCTCGGTCTTTGACCAAGCTCGGAATTTAATGCTTTAACTGCCGAATAGGCCAGCATTCTTCTTTTTTTAGCTCCGTTTATTATGGCAATAATTTCTCTTGAATTGTTTGATGTTGGGTGTTCTTGTCTTTTCAACATATAGTTAACCCTTATTTCCTACATAATTTTTTACGGAATAAAGGTTTAAAAACTTAAGTATTAAAAGAGAATTTGTTACAAAAGTTAAAGAGAAATTTCTTTGTTTTCGATTTTTTCCATTAAATCGGAATACCCGCCAATTCTAACCCCGTCAATGATAATTTGGGGGGCGGTAACTTCACCTTTGATATTAAACTTCTTTTGAAGCTTTCTGAATTCTTCTTCTTCGTCCCCGTCCAATTCGTATTCCGTGAACTTTAAATTTTTATCTTCAAAAAACTCTTTAGCCTTTGCACAATACGGGCAATAAGATAGAGTGTAGATTTGGATATCCATAAAAAATGCTCCTTATATTC
Organism: Candidatus Gastranaerophilales bacterium; assembly: GCA_947630535.1. Taxonomy (GTDB): domain Bacteria; phylum Cyanobacteriota; class Vampirovibrionia; order Gastranaerophilales; family Gastranaerophilaceae; genus Galligastranaerophilus_A. The sequence goes on from CANRHZ010000001.1 coordinate 99,137, forward strand.
TTTCTAATATAAGTTTTACACTGTTTATTTCATCTTGTGCAATATCCAATTTGATATAATCCTCAAAGTATTCTCTTGCTGAGTCCATATCATTTCTTGCCATAAATAAAAGCCCTAATTTTTTATAGGAATAGGGGAACTTTTCGTTCATTGTTATTGCTTTAAGGTGAGCCGAAATTGCTTTATCGGGCTCATTATTCCCTTCGTAAGCGCAACCCAAATTATAGTATATTATAGGGCTCCGGTGATTTTCCAGAACAACTTCATAGTTTGCAATAGCGGAATAATAGTCCCCCATTTCAAATTGAAGTCTTGCAAGCTCATAGTTTATTTCATAATTATCGGGGTTTTCTTCTTCCAATCTGCCCAAAATTTCAAAGGCATCATCATATCTGCAATCCAGAATAAGTTGCCTTACAAATTCTATACCGTCTATTTGTGGTTGCCCGTCTTTTGTGTCCATGATTTAATTATATTATAAAAGTAAAAAAGGAAGTAATTTATGTCAGGACATTCTAAGTGGGCAAACATTAAACATAAAAAAGCAAAAACGGATGCTCTCCGTGGTGCAAACTTTGCAAAATATTCAAGAGAAATAATTATAGCGGCTAAAATCGGCGGAGGGGACCCGCAAGGTAATTTCCGATTGAGAACCGCAATAGATAAAGCAAAAGCGGGCGGACTTCCAAACGAAAATATAAAACGTGCAATTGAAAAAGGTGCAGGCGGCGGAAGCGGAGAAAATTATGAAGAAATTACATACGAAGGCTACGGCGCAGGCGGGGTTGCCGTATTTATTGAAGCCGCAACCGATAACAGGAACAGAACCGCAGGCGATATAAGAAGTTATTTTACAAAGTTTGGCGGAAACCTGGGCGCAGACGGATGCGTCGGATGGATATTTGAACCCGTTGGCATAATTACATTTGATAAGGTTATTGAACCTGAAAACAAAAAAGAAAAGCCAAAAGTAATTGAGCTTGATGAAATTCTTGAAGCAAGCCTTGAATTTGAACCCAAAGATGTATATGAAGAAGAAGATGAAATAAAAGTTTTAACTACACCTGACAGTCTGCAATCAACAACAGAGGGACTTGAAAAATTGGGATATAAAGCAAAAACTGCCGAAAATACAAGAATTCCAAGTAATTCAACAGAAGTTACAGACCCCGATATTGCAAAAAAAGTTCTTCTTTTAATGGAAAAATTAGAAGAACATGATGACGTTCAAAACGTATATTCAAACTTTGATATTGATGATAATTTAATGGAAAAAGTAAATATATAAATGCAGACATTAGCCGTTATTGAACCTAATCAACAACAAAAAGAAGCAATTAATTCGCTTGACGGGCCAATTATGCTCCTTGCGGGCCCCGGGACAGGGAAAACATTTACTCTTATAAAAAGAATAGAGAATATGATACAAAAGGGGATTAACCCTCAAAATATTCTCTGTTTAACATTTTCAGACGCCGCATCAAACGAAATGAAATCAAGGCTTCTTAATTTGTCCGGGGTAAAAGGGGCATCCGTTAATGTTTTTACCTACCATTCTTTTTGTATGGATGCAATAAGATCTAACCCTTCGTTATTTGAGCTTAAAGAAAATGTAATGATGGCGGACGACATTACAAAGCAAGCCATTTTAAAAGAGAGCATTGATGAATTTGATAAAGAAAACAAAATCGAGTTCCTAAAAGATAAGTGGGGAAACAAATACTTTTATATAAATGCAATCCTATCTTCAATCAACACAATTAAAAGGGAGAGAACCACAAAAGAAGAATATTTTAAATTTATGGAAGAAAATGAGGAGTGGAATTTAAAATTAGAGAACCTCTATCTTGAAAAAAAAGAAAGAGAAGAAAAAAATAAAGTAACAAAAGATATTTTAAAAAGAATTGAAACCCAAGAAAAAAAGATAGGAAAAGCAAAAGAATTTTATTCAATATACGAAATTTATCAAAAAAAACTGTCTTTAAACGCCCTTATAGATTATGCGGATATGATCAACCTCGTGGTTGAGAGGATGGAAGAAGATTTTGACTTTTTATACAGTATTTCAAAAGATTATAAATACGTTCTTGTAGATGAATATCAAGATACAAGCAAAGTTCAAAACGAGATTATATTCAACATTTTAAAGGGTGCTTCCACAAGAAATATTTTTGTTGTCGGAGATGATGATCAGATTATATACTCTTTTCAAGGGGCACAAAGCCGCAATTTAAGCGATTTTTTAGAAAAGTTTAAAGACACGAAAATAATCTGTCTTGAAGAAAACAGAAGGTCAAGCCAAACCATACTTGATTTTGCAACCTGTTTAATAAAAGATGACCCTTGTCGTTTAACCAACAATCCGAATTTTAATATCCAAAAAAAATTAATAGCCAAAGGTGAAAGGGCAATCTCAAACGAGAAAAAAATAGATTTTAATATTTATTCTGAGACCATACAGGAAAATAACGAAATAATACAAAAAATCCAAAACTTAATATCCAAGGGCACAAAAATGTCCGAGATTGCAATAATTTTAAGAAAAAATGACCAGCTTGAAAACTATGCAAGACTCTTAAAACAAAATAATATACCCTATGCAATTCAAAAACAAAAAAACGCATTTGATGTTCCTTCCTTTATTCAAATTTATTTTTATTTAAAAATACTTGCAAATTCTTATATAGAGCAGGATAAATTGTTTGCCCTTATATCATATAAACCGTTTTATGTGTCGGATTATACTCTAAGCTCGTTTTTAAAGCTTGCAAGAAAATATAATAACCCTTGGTTTAATATTATTGAAGATAATATAGAAGGCGACCTGAAAGAGCTGAAGGATTTTTATTCAACCTATATAAGCTTAAAAAACAAAAAATCTTACATGCCCTTAGTTCCTTTTATCCACGAAGTGATTACCAAAACAGGCATTTTAGAATACTATGCAAATAACGGAGATGAAGAAAGGTTTGAAAATATATCTTCTATAAAAAGGCTTATTGATGAGGCAAGGGCATATTCCTTCATCCATAAATCTTCAAGGATTGATGATTTTATTAAACACCTTGATAGTTGCTATAATCAGGGAATCAAGATGGAACTTGATAAACCCGTTGAGCATAGTGATGCAATACAACTTGCAACATACCATGGCTCTAAAGGGAGAGAATTTGAGCATGTATTTTTACCTGATTTAACTTCAAGAGTATTTGAGAAATTCGGCGCCAACAATAAAGAAGTTGAGCTTCCGATAGAAAAATCACTTTTTAGTCAGGATAAAGACAAAAATAAGGATGCGGAATTAAGAAGGCTGCTTTTTGTCGGGATTACAAGGGCAAAATTCGGACTATATATAAGTTATGCCCAAAAAAATGAAAATTCGGAACAGTCTTTAAGTAAATATATATGCGATTTGTTCCCCGAGCTTGATTATCTGGTTAATAAAAAAATTTTTGACCTTACAAAAGAAATAAAAGCGGATGAAATTGTAAAAGATATTGTTGTTCAATATGGTACTTTATATAAAAACGAGCTTATAAACAGAACAAAAAATATAACCTTAAGCCAAACTTCACTTAACGCATATCTTAACTGCCCCTTAAATTATTTTTATTCGGATATTTTATCCGTCCCCGTTTTTGTGGAAGATAAAGACATTCTTGCATACGGCTCATCAATTCATTATGCCATAGACATTATGACAAAAGATGCGATTAAAAACGGAAGATGGAACACAAGCGAATATATGACGGATAATTTCTTAGAAAAAATTAATACCTTTGAATTCAGCTCACCTGATAAAAAGCTTGAACTTATCGAAAGGGGAAAAAATTCAATCGAGAAAAATTATTATAAATTTATTGAATCAAACCCTTCAAATATTATATCAACGGAATACAGAATGGAAGCGGATTTTGAAGGAATTAAATTAAAGGGTTTTGCCGATAGAATTTCAAAAGACAATGAAGGAAACATTTTAATAACAGACTTTAAAACCGGAAGCTATAAAAAAGCTGATTCAAACCCCAACTATTATAATCAGCTCAGATTTTATAAATTTTTATACGAGCTTATAAACGGCGAAAATAAAGTCAAAAAAACTTCTCTTACATTCTTTGAAGAAGGTTGCAAACAAACCGCCCCGGAAATTGAAGCTTGGGATAATGAAGAAATAAAACAAAAAATTAAAGAGGCAATAAAAGGTATAAAAGAGCTCAATTTTGAACCAAAACAGGACGAAAAAAATTGCGGTTTTTGTGCTTATAAATTAATATGTAAACTTTATACAAGCGAAAAACATTAAAACTTAACTTCCATAAAACGATTGGTTTTTCTGTTGTAAGAATACGGGGTTAAATTTTCATCAACAACAAATTTAATTGCACCGTATTCTCTTGTGGATAAGACTTTTGATTTCTTTTTTAATTCCATGACGGTGAATTTATTCGGGTGTCCGTAGGGGTTTTTTCCTGTTGATATAATTGCGTATTCGGGTTTTATTTTATTCAACATATAATGACTAACCGTATTTTTTGCGCCATGGTGCGCCACTTTTAGAACATCAATATCTTCCATATATTTATCAATCATCTCATACCCTTTTATTCCGACATCTGCCATAAAAAGAAATTTGTATTTACCGAGCGTTGCTAATGTTACCGTTGATGCATCGTTTTTTGAGCCCTTATCGGTTTTATAGGGAACATAGTTAACAATTTTTGTATTGCCGTCATAAATAAATGTCTGTTTTTGATATGGTGTTTGATATTTAATGTTATTTGCTTCAATATATTCTTTTATGGAACATGAATTCCTTGAATTACATTCAAGTTTAGGCAATATTAGGTTTTTAACTTTTATTTCTTTTAATATATCAACCAAACCCCCTGAATGGTCAGAATCATAGTGGGTTACAATCAGTGTGTCTATTTCTTTTATATTTTTATCGTATAAATATTCAAGAGTTATTGTTTTTGCACTTGATGCTCCGTTATACACAAATTTTCCCGTATCAATCATTATATATTTATTATCTTTTGTTTTAATGAGGGCATTATCTGCGTTTCCGACATTAAAAAATATGACTTCCGAGTTACTTTCACTAAGATTTATATATTGAACACCAAGGAGAACAACAGATATGAAAAGGAAAATATTTAATATTCTTTTTTTAAACAGATATTTTAAAGAAATGAAAAATAAAATAACGGTAATATAAAATAATACAATGCCTATAACCTTAGGCGAAGGTATTCTTATCATGGAATTGGGTAAATTAGAAAAGAAATTTGAGATATTAAGTATAATTCCTATTGTATGGTTCAATATGCCATCAAAAACGGGTAAAACAATGTTTGAAATTTTTGGTATAAAACAAAATATTGTGCTTACAAACCCCAAAAAGCTCACAATTCCGATAAATGGAATGACGCAAATGTTTGCAAGTATTGAATAAGTCGAAAAAGAATTAAAGTAATATGCTTGCAGGGGGCCTGCCCAAAGTTGAGCGACAAAAGGTATAATAAAAGCCGAGCATATTGATGTCGGAGAGAAAATTAAAAGAAATGACTTTACAATCTTTGGAAAGTTTTTAATTTTCTTATAATAGTTCTTGTTCCTGTTCGATAAAAGGTGGTTTATAGGGGGTATACAAATTATAAGCCCCAAAGTCACAAGAAAAGATAATTGAAATCCGACATCTGCTATATATTCGGGTTTAAAAATTAATATAATAAATCCCGCCATAAAAATTAAAGATATGCCGTTTGCTTCTCTATATATTAATTTGCCTATAAGTATTATAAGAAGCATAACGGAAGCTCTCACAACGGAAGGAGGACAACCTGTCATAAGTGTATAAAGAAATACCATAAAAATACCGGAGGTAATTTTCAATCGGTATGAAATATTTATGTAATACAGAATTAAAAGCCAAACAGATAAAATCAAAGCAACATTTAAACCTGATGCGGCAAGCAAGTGCAACAATCCTGAACTTATAAAAGACTCTTTAACATCATCAGGCGGATTAATTGCATCATCTCCAAAGACAACACCGCCCAATATTTCAAGCTTTGGCGATTTAATATATTTAGAATGCACATCTATAACTTTATTTCTGATATCGTGCATTTTAGTTGTAAGAAGATAATTTAAAAAAGTTATTTTGTTTGATAAACCCTCTTTTTGAATTGCACCTTTAAAGTCAACGGTTTTAATTATTTCAAATTCGCCCTTATTTGCATAAAAAGTTCTAAGTATTCCCTTATTAGCTAAAAAATTCTTATAATCAAACTGGGAAGGGTTTGTTGCTGATGAAGGGGTGGTGAGGTTTCCCTTAATTTTAAGGATATTTCCGTATTTAATTTTTGAGGCTTCATTATCAAAGTTTTTCAAACTTACCATAAGTGTTGAGTTATTTATTTTATAGTCCCTGTTATAAGCATTCAAACCAAGGGTTTTAAAAGAAAATTTGTATGTATCAGAGGATGTATTATGTTTTGGATTTGTTATAACCACACCTGTAATTTCCGCATTTTTAAGATAGTCTGTGTACAAAAAATCATCTGTGTATGTGTAATGAAATTTTCCGTTAAAAAAACCTATCAAAAAGAGCAAATACAAAGAACAAAGAAAATAAACAGAGATATGTTTTCTAAAAAATATCAAAACAAAGATTAAAGGAAAAAGTATCATTAATGAAAACAAGGAAAACTTTTCTAAATAAAATCCTATAAGCCCAAAGGAATAGAATGCAAAAAATAATATACAAATAAATGGTTTATTTTCACGAAGTGAAATGAAATAATCTTTTAATTCTTCCATAAAACAATTTTAATATATCAAAAAAAATTAAATATTAAGTTATGTAAAATAGAGTCCTAAAAAAAGTAAATTATTTCAAGTATATATACTTTATATACATATAGAGAGCGATTACAACAAAACGAGGAGATTAAAATGACGACACACGTAAGTACCGTTAAGAACCAAACAAATGTTTACACGTACGAACAATTTAAAGAACTTCAAAAAAACGGACAAATTGAGGAAAATTCAATTAAAAGTGCTTCAATATTTAAGCAATCAGCTGATGCAAACCAATGCACAGACGGAAAAGATGACGGCAAAATAGGATTTTTTGAAGGCGTTAAATCTACCGTTAAAGGTGCGGCAAAGGGATTAATAAATGGCATTAAAGGCATGTTCACCGACGAAAACGGTAAATTTTCATTGGGAAAAACTCTTAAAACCGTTGCAGTTACAGCTGCTTGCTTTGCTCCTATTGTTGGGCCTTATATTGCAGCCGGACTTTGTGCATACGGTGCCGTTAAAGGCGGTGTCGGAATTGCTAAAGGTGTTGCAAGTGCTGCAAATGCAACTACCGATGCTGAAAAGAAAGCAGCATTTGAATCAATCGGCGGAAATGCTCTTACGACAGGTATATCAGTTGTCGGCTTAAAAGCTTCGGCAAGCGCAATTGCAGGTCAATCAGGATTTACGGGGGTACTCGGCAAAGGTAATACAATTGCTCAATCATTCAAAACAAACGGAATAGGCAGCACTTTAAAACAGTTGGCAACTCCCGCTAAAAATTACTATGGCTCGGCTTGGAAAACAGGTACTGCTGCTGCTGAAGAAGCAGGCACAAATACATTAGCAGGCGGCTTTAAATCGGTTGCCAAAACAACATTGAAAGACACGGGTAAAAATGTTTTAAATGCCGCAGAAACTGTAAGAAACAAAACAAAAGGTATGACAGACAAATTAAAAAGTAATAAAAGTGTAGCACCGGAAAATAAAGTCGCAGCTGAAAATATCGGAGTTGAAGAAAGCGGACTAAGTGAAGTCAGCCAAGCAGCTGAAAATATCGGAGTTGAAGAAAGCGGACTAAGTGAAGTCAGTGAAGCAGCTAAAAGCACACCTAAACAAAGCAAAATAAACGAAAAAGTCGGCAAGCTAAAACAATCTGCAAAAAGAATCTACAATGATAGTATAAATAAAGGTTACACAGGCTTACCGGAAAACGGAAACATATTCAGAACGGCTTATACAACTGCATCAGCAAACACAACGAACGGTACAAACTGGGATGATAAAATCAATAACGCAAGTCAAACAATGGTTGAAATTGATTCTGAAAGCGGTGTAGAATACGATTTAGAAGATTACAAAACCTTAACGGGTGATGATGTTAACAACATATCCCAAAACATTATGAAAGATGTAAACGAAATAAGTAATCCCGCAGCATAAATAATAATATACGAAACTAAAATAAAGTAAGGGCAAGTTTGCCCTTACTTTTTTAATCTATAATTGTAACTGTGGCCCCTGAATTTGCGTTTCCTCCGGTGTCATAACCGTACCCGTTTGAATACATATCCCCCATTCCCCCTTGTCCGTTTGCATCAAAGAGTTGTATTGATTTTTTGTTTGAGTTTGGAGTGTAGTTTCCGTATACATTCGGGTCTTGATAAACATTTTGGCTCTTTGGAGTGTAATTTGGATTAAAAAATCTTATAATCCTTGTACCTAAATTAAAGCCGCCATAATTCGGGTATGAATTATAAACACCGTTTTGGTAGTATCCGTAAGAATTCGGATAGAAGGGCCTGTTAACAGGCGGGCTGAAACCGGTTATATAACCGTTATGAAATCTGTTCCAATAACGGTTATTAAACATTCTGTTGTTCCATCTTTGCGGGTAAAATCCCCCTCTATAACCCCTGTTTATTCCTCCGCCAAATCCGAAATTGCCGCCTATTGCATTTGATATCAGGCATTTATTCGTATATTCGTTAATAAGATTTATTCTTTTTTTTGGATTCCCGCTCTGTATTGCACCGAAAATTCTGGATTCAATCCTTGATAGCCTTGAATCCCATTTTTCATTTTTATAGTTTTTCCCTAAAATTTTCATCTCTATTTTATCTAAGTCTGCAAGCTCTAAAGTTTCGTTTGCAAATTGACAGGTAAAATCGTTGTATCCGTCCTTAACAACATAATTTAAAAGTTCGTTTGACTCTTTTGCGCATGCAAAAGGCACAGATAATAATAAACCCAATAATAAAACAATTTTTTTCATAACAGTTTAAAGTTATCTTAGAATGGGATAAAATTAATCGCTCGTCGGTTGAATATCCATTTATCTAATTATTTAACTGTCTGATTGCAAAAACCGTCTTATCAAGGTCAATCAATAGTTTATCGTCCTCATTAATTATATTTTGAGGGTCATATTGAGTTCCTGTCACGGGAGAAAATTTTGAATAGTAATTCGCATCAAATTTTAAATTACCCAGCACTTTTGCCTTATATGCCAAATCAAGAAGCATCCAATAAGATTCGCTCATACCTTCGGGTTTATCGGAATATAGTTTTTCTATTCTTCTTGCATGCAAATCAAGCACATTAACATTTGCATTAAATTTTTGAAGATTATCATGGTTTTGAACTATGACTCTAAAACTTTCTAAAAATTTCATAACTCTAAGCATATCAACTGCATAGCTTGAAGCCTTTTCCTTATTTAAAATAACGTCCAGAAAGAGGGGGTCGTCAATTTTAGATTGCTCAAATTCATCAGGGGTGAATTCTTCGGCATTTTTTCTATCATCTTTTATTGAGGTACTTTTTTGTTGTTTATAGCCGTATTCTGAGTTAATGTCGGGTATGCTTCCTTTGTAGCCGCCTGTTATCGGGTCGAATTCAGCTTTTTGTTTATTTTGCTTATTAAAGAATTTTGAAAAAAATCCCCTTTTTTTTGAATTTGTATTTTGATTTATGTTAACGGTTTTATTTGTTTTTGGGATAACTTCCGAAGATTCGCCATTTTTTGGCACAAATTGAGGTTTTATGTTCTTAACATTAAAAGTTAAATTAGGAGGTTCATCAATACTGTATAAATCATCCGTTGCAAAAGCGGATGTTAAAAGGGAGAATACAACGAAAAAAAGAAAGATAAAAAGCTTTTTCATACTTAAGATTATACTGAAATCATCAAAAAAGTAAAAATTATAAAGTTTTATATATAGGATTTATTGTATTTTGATTGCAGAAAATTCATATCTTTATCTATCCAATCCAAACAAGCATCGGATGCAATTTCGATTATTTTTTTCATATTTTCTTTTTCGTCCCTCTTAAATTCTTCAAGAACAAACCTATCAAGCGGCATACTTTCAGGTTTTTGCCCTATACCGACTTTTAGCCTGTCAAAGTTATCGGATGAAATTTCTTTTATAATTGATTTTATTCCGTTATGTCCCCCGTCAGAGCCCGAAGCTCTAAACCTTATTGTTCCTAAATTTAGCGAAACATCATCATATACAACAAGAATATCTTTAACATCAAGCTTGAAAAAATTCATAATCTCGCTAACGGCAAGACCCGATAAATTCATATATGTTTTTGGAAGTGCATACAAAATATCGTTGTCTTTTACAAAAAACGATTTAAACTTTTCTTTTAAGATAAGGTTCTTTTTTTTTAATATTTCATCAAGAACCATAAAGCCCGTATTGTGCCTTGTATTTACATATTTTGCATCGGGATTTCCCAATCCCACAATAAGTTTCATAAATTAACGCCTAAAATTTTTAATTTCGATTTTAATTATAATACAAATTAACCCATAAGATGACAAGAAGGCGAATAAAATTTAAATAACTAAAGGTTAACTTCAAGTAAAAGCAAATTGGAGAATACCTAAAATGACCAAAAACAAAGATAAAGAAATAAAAAGCTCAAAAAAAGTCAGTGATTTTCTTGAGAAAAATAACCTTCATAAAAAAGATTTTGCTCAGATGATAGGTGTTACACTTTCTTATGTCTATAACATAATAGATGAAAGCATTCCCTTTTCAACAAGGTCAACAACAATCGAGCGTATTGCAACAGTTATGGATATTATGCCCGAAGAATTTGAAGAATACGTTATAGAACAAGACCCGATTCCATACAATAAAAACCTTCAGACCATCAAAGATTTAATCAAAAAGAACAATATGAATGTGGTTGACTTTCTAAAGCTTTTTGAAAGAAAAAAGAGATTAAAAACCGTAGATATGCTCAGAGGAAAAGAGCCCTTGCCCGTTAATTATGCGGAATTAAAAAACATAAGCGAAATATTAAATATGGATAAAAAAACATTTTTTGAACTTTGGAAAAATATTTTTATTGATTATTTAAACGCAGGCGGCTTTGAAACGGATAAAAATCCCGAACTGACAGAAAAAATAACTGTTGCAGCACAGGAATATTTTAATTCGGCAAAATAGACATATGTAATATTTCTTAATGACGCTCCCTCTTTTCTTGCCTTTCAGTCCTGTTTGGATTAGTATAGAGAAAAAAAGAGGGAATGTTAATTATATGAAAAGCTCCACACTTCATAGATCCAACCTTTCAAGAGAAAGAATGTCAATGATAGAGAATGTTAAGCCGGTTATGTACGGTGATGCTACCGTTGATGTGAAACAGTATGCAAAATTGCAAAATAAGCCGGAGCTCAATGTTCTGTGGAGAGATTTTGAAAAAAGCATTCAAACAAGACAAAGAACAAAAGCTCCCATTGTGTATGCGGGAATAGGGTTTGTATTAGGACTTATTTTTGCCTTTGGTATTGCAATTATAATAGGACTTTCAATGTATCCCGATATTAAAAAATCGGATTACATCACAACTGAAATTCAGCCAACTGTTGATAAAGCTCCTATTTCGGTCGTACCGTCATCGGTTGATGAAAGCAATACGACTAACGTAATATCTTCGGAAGAAAAATATACAATTAAAGAAGGGGACACTTTAGATAAAATCGCTTACAGATTTTACGGCAAATATGACCCTGATAAAATTGAAGAAATTAAGAAGCTTAACAATATAAAAGACGAAACTACAATTCAAATCGGACAGGTTTTAATAATCCCATTAAATTAAAGTCTTTTATAAAAACAACGATTTTTAAAAGAGGAATATAGATATGCTGACCCGTTTATTGGGAATTACGGCCTTCTTTGGCGCCATAATGCAAAGTGCAAGTGCAATGAGTCTTGATGAAGAAATAGACAGATATTTTGCACCCTTTTCAGATGCGTTTTCAAGCGTTATTTTTTATTCAATCAAAATAGGGCAATCAAATATACCGATATTAATTTTGCTTTTAATTGTTGCAAGCATATTTTGCACCCTGTATTTAAGAGGGGTCGGCTTATGGGGTTTTAAGCATTCACTCCGTCAGATATTTGGCTCTAAACCTAAATTTAATGAAGCAATAGGAGATAAAGACGGCGAGGTTTCATCATTAGGTGCTCTTGCAACCGCACTATCGGGAACCGTGGGTCTTGGTAATATTGCGGGGGTTGCAATAGCAATATCGGTTGGGGGCCCGGGGGCAATGTTTTGGATGTGTATTGGCGCAATTTTTGGCATGGCACTTAAATTTTCTGAAGTTACCCTTGCTCTAAAATACAGAAAGTTTAATATAGACGGTTCAGTTTCCGGCGGGCCCATGTTTTATATAGCTCACGGACTTACAAGAAGGGGCTTAAGATGGCTCGGTCAACCTCTTGCACTTTTGTTTGCGATTATGTGTGTCCCCGGTGCACTTGGCGGCGGATGTATGCTTCAAATAAATCAGGCAACCCAGCAGGTTATTAATATAACGGGCGGCGAAAACGGATTTTTTGGGGTACATAGCTGGGCATTCGGACTCATTGTTGCAATTTTGGTCGGACTTGTAATAGTTGGAGGAATTAAAAGCATAGCAAATGTAACTTCAAAAGTTGTGCCTGCAATGTGCGTTTTATACATAGTGTCGGCGCTCATTATAATTGCACTTAACTTAAACCATGTTATTGATTGCATTTTTATTATATTTAAAGAAGCGTTCTTCCCCAATGCGGTTGCAGGCGGCATTACAGGCACAATTATTATGGGATTACGTCGCTCCATTCAATCTAATGAGGCAGGTTCGGGGTCTGCTCCCATTGCATATGCTGCGGTAAAAACCAAAGAGCCCGTTTCTCAAGGCTTTGTTTCCTTAATTGAACCTTTCTTTGATACGGTTCTTATTTGTTCAATGACGGCATTTGTTATTATAATTACGGGTCAATACCAAAACTATACGGACGGAATGACGGGAGTTCAGCTCACATCTGCCGCATTTGCTTCGGTTTTCGGTTTCTTCCCCGTTATACTTGCTTGTGTCATTATTCTTTTTGCAATTTCAACAATAATATCCTGGGCATATTACGGACAGAAAGCTTGGGAATATTTATTCGGCGAAGGGTTCAAAAGAACCAAAGTTTATCAGATAATGTTTTGCATGTTTATTGTGGTGGGCTCTTGTATGAATTTAAACAGTGTGGTTGATTTTACGGATGCAACCATGCTTGCTATGGCGCTTCCGAATTTAATTGCCATCTTTATTTTAATAAATGAAATAAAGCAAGATACAATAACTTACTGCAAAAAACACGGAATAAATTCCAAATTTATAGCATCATGGTTAAAAGAAAATGCTTAATTATTATCAAAACCGCCTTATAAGTTTAAAAAAAGATAAAAATGAGCGCACTATTAAAGATATCATTCAAAAAGGCAAGTTTGTTATATACGACAATAAAACCCTTTTAAATCTATCCTCTAACGATTATCTCGGCTTAAGCACGGATAGTTCCGTTAAAGATAATTTTTTATCCTCATACAAAGGAAAAATTCAAAACCCATCTTCAAGACTTTTATCAGGGTCAAATAGAGCCTATATTGAACTTGAACATTTGATATGCGACATTCTTAAGGTTGAATCGGCTCTTTTGTTTAACTCAGGCTACCATGCAAACGTCGGAATATATTCGGCTCTTTTAAACAAAGGAGATATTGTATTTATTGATAAATTAAACCATGCAAGCATTATTGACGGGATAAAGCTATCGGGTGCAAAAATTATTCCCTTTTCTCACCTTGATTATGAGGATTTAGAAAATAAGTTAATTACATACAGAAAAAAAGGAATAAATTCAATAATATCCTCTGAAAGTCTTTTTAGTATGGATGGGGATTTTGCCGATATCAATAAATTAATTGAGCTTAAAGAAAAATATAATTCAATCCTTGTAATTGATGAAGCTCACAGTTTCGGGGTATACGGAAAAGGCTTGGGGTATGTGAGCCAAACTTCAAATACATCTTCCGTTGATTTAATCATGGGAACATTCGGCAAGGCAATAGCTTCTTATGGAGCATTTGTTGCGGGAAAAAAAGTATTAATAGATAATCTTATTAACTTTGCAAGGCCCTTCATTTTTTCAACTTCACTGCCTGAAATTTCGGTTGCTTTTTCAACATATATCATAAAAAATTACATTTTAAAAAACGAGCTTCAACCAAAACTTTTTTCCATAACAAAATACTTGCATAATCTTTTTTATGACCTTAATACTCTTGGTAACAGTTATATTGTACCTATTATCAAAGGAGAAAATAAAAATGCAATTTTAGCGTCCGATTATTTAATTAACGAAGGGTTTTATGTCTTGCCCGTAAGATACCCCACCGTAAAGAAAAATCAGGCAAGAATAAGGCTTTCAATAAACCCTTCAATTACAACCGATGAAATTGATAAGCTATATAAGAGTATAAAAAAGACAATCTGAATTTTTTATATAGCTTACTTTACAACAATGTTTACAATCTTATTTGGTACAATAATTGTTTTTACTATTGTTTTGCCTTCAATAAACGGTTTTGTTTTCTCTGAATTCATAGCAAGCTTTGTTAAATCTTCATTGCTCTTACCTGATATAGTTTCTATCTTATCTCTTATTTTGCCGTTGACTTGAACAATAAGCGTAATATTATTTTGCAAAGTCTTTGATTCATCATATTTTGGCCAAGGTTGTTCATGGATAGAACCTATGCCGTTAAGAGTTTGATATATTTCTTCCGACATAAAAACGGCAACGGGGGATATAAGTTTTAGCAAAGTAACAAGCGCAAAACTTAATACCTCATAATTTATATCGTTTTCATCTCTTATATATTCATATATAGAGTTTGTAAGCTCTCTATACTTGGATACAACGGTATTAAATTGAAATTCGTTTTCAATATCGCTTGTGATTTTTTTGATTGCAATATGAACTTCTCTAATAAGATCTAAAGATTTTTTATCAAGGTTATCTTCAATTGTATAGTTCAATTTTATTTTGTTTTGATACTTGGAATAAAGGCGATAAACCCTGCATAAAAATTTATAACAACCTTCAACGCCTGCATCTGACCAATCAAAGTCACGTGCGGGGGGGGAATCTGAAATTATAAAAAGTCTTGCCGTATCTGCACCGAAATTTGCAAATATTTCATCGGGATCAACGGTGTTGCCCTTAGACTTTGACATTTTTGAGCCGTCTTTTAGCACCATACCTTGAGTTAAAAGGTTTGTAAACGGTTCATCAAAATCCAGAAGTCCCATATTTTTTAGAGCCTTTGTAAAAAATCTCGAATATAAAAGGTGCAAAATAGCATGTTCAATCCCGCCAACATATTGATTAACGGGAAGCCACTTGTTAACAAGCTCTTTAGAGAAAGGCGCTTTATCGTTTCTTGCATCTGCATATCTCATATAATACCAGCTTGAGCAAATAAAAGTATCCATTGTATCGGATTCCCTAACTGCCTTGCCGCCGCATATAGGACATGTGGTTTCCATAAAAGTTTTACTTGTAAGTATGGGAGATTTGCCCTGAACGCTAAAATCAACGTCCGTTGGCAATTTTACGGGTAAATCTTCATCCCTTACGGGTTGAGCACCGCATTTGTCGCAATATACAATAGGGATAGGCGCACCCCAGTACCTTTGTCTGGATATAAGCCAATCTCTCAGTCTGTATTGAACTTTAGAATAACCAAAACCGTTATCTTGTGCATATTTGGTAATTTTTTCTTTTGCTTCTTCGTTGTTCATTCCGCTAAATTCACCGGAATTTACAAGAACCCCCGGCTCTACAAACGCACAATCGCTTTTGTAGCCTTCCCCGTCTATTACCTGAATAATAGGAAGGTCGAATTTTTTTGCAAAGTCAAAATCTCTTTCATCATGAGCAGGAACGGCCATAACGGCACCCGTACCGTAGTCAACTATGGCATAATCCGCAACCCAAACGGGGCAAATTCTTCCCGTAAACGGGTTAATTATATGCGTACCGAGAGGAACACCCGTTTTAATTCTTTCGTTAGAGAGTCTGTCTATTTCAGACATTTTTTTTGCGTTTTCTCTGTATTTTTCGACCTGCTCTTTATTTTCTTGGGTGGTTAATTTTTCAATATCTTTATACTCTGGCGCCACAACAAGATAGGTTATCCCGTATGATGTATCGGGGCGGGTCGTAAAGACAGGAATTTCAAGCCCTTCAATTTCTTTAACTTTGAATTTTAAAATTGTACCGTAGGATTTTCCAATCCAGTTTGCCTGCATGGTTTTGACGTTATCGCCCCATCCCGTTAATTTATCCAAATCTTCAAGTAAAATTTCCGCATAGTCGGTTATTTTTAAAAACCATTGAGAAAGGTTCTTCTTTGTGACAACACTGTCGCATCTCCAGCATTTTCCGTCTATAACCTGCTCATTTGCAAGCACTGTTGAACATTTTTCACACCAGTTAACGGGGGCTTCTTTTTTATATGCAAGTCCGTTTTTATAAAGTTGTATAAAAAGCCACTGAGTCCATTTATAGTAATCTTCTTTACAGGTGGTTGCTTCTCTGTCCCAATCTACCGAAAGCCCGAGCATCTTTAACTGCTTTTTCATATAGTCTATATTATTTAAAGTCCACTCTTTAGGATTTGCCCCGTGTTGGATTGCCGCATTTTCAGCGGGCATTCCGAAAGAATCCCACCCCATGGGGTGTAATACGTTATACCCCGTTGCACGCTTAAACCTTGCAATAACGTCCGTTATTGTATAATTTCTGACATGTCCCATATGGAGTTTGCCCGAAGGATAAGGAAACATGGAAAGCGCATAATATTTGGGTTTGTCTGAAATATCAGGTGTCTTATAAGTTTTATTTTTGTCCCAATATTCAACCCATTTTTTTTCAATTTTTTGGGGGTAATATTCACTGTTTAACATATTATATCCTTCTTAATATCCTTTTTTATTTGAGTATTATACTTTAAAAATAAGTTTTATGCTAAGGGTTAGCGATTTTAAGTTTTTCTTTTTCTCTGTATGCTCTAAACGATAAAAATACGCAAAGAATTGCAAATAAAAATCCCGCAATTAACACTTCCCTGTATGCACATACAAAGGCTTGAAAATTATCAAAACCAAGCTTTATATATCTTGCTTTTGCAACATCAAAAATTGATAAAGAAATCATAATTCCAAGCAACATGCCGGTATTTCTAAACATTGCAAGAATCCCCGATGCCTGACCCGTTTCATTTAAGGGGGATGCGCCCATAACTATAATATTTGCGGAAGGTTGATACATTCCGCTTCCCGTTCCCATAAGCATCTGAGCAAGTATAATTTTTAGTATATCCATACCGGAAGAACATGTTGTAAAAAGCAAAAGACCAAATACAATTAAAATTGCCCCGTATGTCATTAACATTCCGCTTTGATATTTACTTGAAAGTTTTCCTATAAATATTGCCGCAAACATAAAACATGTAGAAAAAGGAAGCATTAAAAATGCGGTTATTAACGGACTTGCTTTTAATACCGCCTGTGCATAGTAGGGAAACATAACGGCATTAGAAAACAGTGCAAAATATGATATAAGCATGGCAAAGTTTCCAAACACAAAGACTTTTGATGAAAAGAGTTTAAAATCTACAACGGGATAATCAATTTTGTGCTCTCTTATATAAAAAATAAGGGCAAATAAAATCATCAAAACAAAAAATCCTATTATATAGGGTGATTTATACCCGAGAATGTGTGCGTTTGAAATTATGATAAGCATTGAAAATGTCGATATAAAAAGATAGAGCATTCCCTGATAATCAAATTTAAACTTTTCATTTCTTTTTATGTCGGGAATAATCTTTGAAGATAAGTATGCCCCGATAAATGCAACTATTACGCCTGTTACAAAAACTCCTCTCCATCCGAAATAATGCATGAAAAATCCCCCTAATGAGGGCCCCGTCATGCCTGCAAATGCCATCATTGCAGAAGAAAATCCGATGGCTTTTGCACGTTTTTTTCCTTTAAAGACGGACGAAATTATTGCAATGTTGTTTGATAAAAGTATGGATGCCCCGAGGGACTGAATAAGCCTGCAAATTATAAGCATAGTAAGACTGATTGAACATACATTTAAAATTGAGCCTGTAAAAAATATTAAAAATCCCGTTGTGTAAAGAATTCTTCTGTTTACAATGTCATTTAATTTTCCAAACAACATTAAACAAGAGCTTAAAACAAGTATATAGCCCGTTACAACCCACTGTACAAGATTCATATCTCTATTAAAATCTTTAGCTATTTCATACAAAGCGACGTTAACGGTGTTTGAATCAAGCATGGCAAGAAATCCGCCAATTGCGCTTACAAAAAATATCTGCCATTTAATTTTTTCGTTTCTTGTCAACATAGGGTATAATTGTCTGTTAATGCAAAGACAATAATAACATAAAAAATTAAACCCGTTTTATATTATTTGCAAAGCTCTTTAGCTTTTTTCTTTTGTGATATGGCTGCTTTAATAAGCCCCATAAATAAAGGATGCGGTTCTGTCGGCCTTGATTTAAATTCGGGATGGAACTGGCATGCTATATGATAGTCGTTTTTAGGGTATTCAACCATTTCAACAAGATGACCGTTGGGGGATGTTCCCGATATTATAAGACCGTTTTTGGTTAATGTTTCTATATAGTCGTTATTTACTTCGTATCTGTGCCTGTGGCGTTCATAGATGGTTTCATTGTTATTATAAATTTCTTTTGCCTTTGTTCCTTCAATAAGATGACATGGATACGACCCCAATCTCATTGTGCCGCCATATCCCGCTATATCTTTTTGTTCAAGCATCAAATCAACAACTTTATAAGGTGAATCTTTGTCAAATTCAACCGAATTAGCGCCTTCAAGGCCGCATACATTTCTTGCAAATTCAATTACCGCACATTGCAAACCGAGGCACAACCCCAAAAACGGTATATTATTTTCTCTTGCATATCTTATTGTATTTAACTTGCCTTCTATTCCTCTGACTCCAAATCCGCCCGGAACAACAAGAGCATCAACCCCTTGCATTTTTTCTTTTACATCTTCCATAGATATACATTCTTCGGTTGCAAGCATTTTTAATTTAATTTTATACCCAAACTCTCCACCTGCATGTTTTAGAGATTCAACAACGGAAATATACGCATCACAAAGACTTGTATATTTGCCTGCAAGTGCCACGGTGAGTTCTTCTTTAGCATTTTTCATTTTATTGACTTGATTAATCCAAGATGACATATCGGGGGTTTTATTTTCCATTTTTAAAAGGTCAAGAACGATTTTTGTCATCCCCTGTTCTTCAAGAGCCATAGGAACATCATATATAGTTTTCATATCTTTGCATTCAATTACGCATTCTTTTGGCACCGAACAAAAAAGTGCTATCTTATCCCGCTCATCCGCTCCCAGAGGAACCTGTGTTCTGCAAACCACCATCTCGGGTTGAATTCCGTAGCTTCTTAAAGTGTATACGGAATGTTGAGAAGGTTTGGTTTTTAATTCGCCTGATGTCGGAAGATAAGGAAGCAAGGTAACATGGATTGAAATAGCATTTTGTAATCCCGCTTCAATTTTAAACTGTCTTATTGCTTCAATAAAAGGAAGGCTTTCAATATCGCCAACGGTACCACCTATTTCAACTATTTCAAAGTCAGGGTTTGTTGCTTGTTGAAGCAGGGTAATTCTTCTTTTTATTTCATTTGTTATATGAGGTATAACCTGTACGGTTCCGCCAAGGTAATGGCCTACCCTTTCTTCTTCTATTACCCTGTGGTAAACATTTCCTGCGGTTGCATTATTTAATTTTCCTGCCATTGTGTCGGTAAATCTTTCATAATGCCCCAAATCAAGGTCGGTTTCGGCACCGTCATCCGTTACAAATACTTCACCGTGCTGAAAAGGATTCATAGTCCCCGGGTCAACGTTAATATAGGGGTCGAGTTTTAGCATTGAAACTTTATATCCTCTTGCAACAAGAAGTTTCCCGAGGCTTGCCCCCACTATTCCTTTTCCTAAGGAACTCACAACACCGCCCGTTATGAATATATATTTAGTCATTTTATTTATCCTTAAATTTAATACATTTTAAAAAGTCCCTAAAACTAATTTATTTTAGGGACTTTAAAGTAATCTTGTTCAACCTCGGGAGCATTCGCCATAAGTTCTTCTCTTGTCTGTTCCGTTATGACTATATCATCCCGCATGACATTTGAAAAATCAATCGGGTGGTTCATGGGTTCTATTCCGCTTGTGTCTACTTCATTAAGCTGCTCCATATATTTTAAAATATCACCGAGTTGCTTTGAAAATTTAACCTTTTCATCTTCACTTAATTCAAGCCTTGCAAGTTTTGCAACATGCTCAACATCTTTAATTTCAATCATAATTATATCCTTTATTAAAAACTATAATACAAAAAAATATCCCCTGATGTAAAGTATTTGTAAAAAAGGTTAAGTTTAAATATAATTAATATATGGACAAATGCAATATTTTAATAGTTGAGGACCATGCACTCACCCGTTTTGCGCTTCTTACCTCTTTAAGAGAAGAAGATTTTGTTGATAAAATTTATGAAGCTGAAAACGCAAATGCCGCATACAAAATAATCGAACAAAATAAGACGGATATTGTTTTAATGGATATAGGACTCCCGATTATAGACGGTGTAAGCGCTTCAGCTGAAATTAAGAAGAAGCATCCTTTAATTAAGATAATAGTTATCACCTCTCATAACGAAGAAAAAGAAGTTGAAGGATGTCTTAGTGCGGGCATTAGCGCATACTGTTCAAAAGATATAGAGCCATCAAAATTAATAACCCTTATAAAAGATGTCATGAACGGAGCAATGTGGTTTGACCCTTCCGTTTCGGATATTGTAATGAAAAAGACTCTCGGGAAAAAGTCTGAAACTAAACACAAGAAACCTTTATACAATCTCACCCAAAGAGAACTTAGGGTTTTATCCTTACTTGCGGAAGGCAATTCAAACAATGAAATAGCTCAAAAAATGAATATATCAATAAATACAACAAAGGTGCACATGTGTGCCATATTGCAAAAACTCTCGGTTGACGACAGAACACAGGCTGCAATTAAGGCAATAAGGGAAAATATAATATAATGGACGACATTAAAAAAGTTCTTGTAATTGATGATAACCCGAACCCCACATCAGATATGCTTCAGATGTACGGATTTGATGTTACGGTTAAAAACGACGGTAAATTGGGCTTAGATGAACTTGAATCCAATCCCGATAAGTACGATATTATTCTTCTTGACGTTATGATGCCCGTTATGGACGGGTGGAGCGTTTTAAAGCAAATAAGGAACAATCCCGTTTTTAAATTTATGCCTGTTATTATGCTGACGGCTATTGATGATGACTGTAAGCAGGTTTCAGGATTAAAACAGGGTGCAGACGATTATATAGTAAAACCTTTTGTGTTTCCAAACCTTCTTGCAAGAATTGAGGCGCTATTAAGACGCTCAAATTGGAATAAGAATGCAGCTACTAACGTAAAGCTTATCAATTCTCTTACCGCAAGAGAAAAAGAGATATTAAGCCTTGTATCAAAAGGCGAATCAAATATACAAATAGCAGATAAACTCTTTATCAGGGAAATCACCGTTAAGACACATTTAAATAATATTTACAGAAAAATAGGGGTAGATAACAGAGTTCAAGCTACAATTCTTGCAATTAAAGCAGGAATTAACGATATTTAATAAATACTTGCCATAAACCCATAAATTATATAGAATAAATAAAAATCAGCTTTTTGGAGAATAAAAATAATGTCTGATACTGCAAAAGACAAGTGGGTTAATTTACTTTTAAATAACAAAGACGAATTTAATAAAGAAAAACATGAACACTCAGACATTATAGATTTATCCGAAGTGGAGCTTACAAACTGCGAGATATCGGATGTTGATTTATCCAACATGGATTTTACGGGTTCTTCATTCAGCGAAACACAGTTTACAAACGTAAACTTTTCAGATACCGATTTTACAAGTTCCGATTTTACAAGATGCCGTTTTGTTGAATGCGACTTTACAAACACAACCCTTTACGGTGCGGATTTCAGCTATTCTGAAATTCATTATTGCAACTTTCAGGATGCCGATATGGCAGGCGCTATTTTAAATGAAGCTAATCTTGAAGAAACGGATTTTGTTTTATCACAGAATTTATCGGCTTGCAGATTTGATGAAGGAACCATTTGGCCCGATGCCGATAAGCTTCCTGAAGATTTTGATTCAACATACAGTTACGATTTATCTTCTCTTAAAGACGATGAAGAAAATCAGGGCGAATCTGATTATATGTACTAATTTAATTTAATTATGTTAGTATATTAACCATGAGGAGAATTTATAAAAAACATTTGGCAGTTTTTTGCCTTATATTATTATCTTTTAATTCGGCATATTCGTTTGAAATAGACACATCTTCCGTACCGAATAAGGTAAATGTTAATGAGCCCGTTAAGGAGATAAAAGGGAGCCTTTTTGTAACCGAGTCTGAAACTGCACAAATCATCATTAACAAGCAACAGGAAAAAGATGTTCAAGACCTTGAAATTATTTGGGTGGCAACTGTTTCAAACAATCCTATTATAAAATTTACCCTTGAAAAACTTGCAATACCCGAAGAACAAAGAAGAATACATTCTTCCCTTATGGCAAAAAGCTTAAGTGCAATAATAAGCGGCGCATCAATATTGCCTTCTTTTTTGGGCATGAACTATGCCGTTCAGTCCGCTTCTTATGCGACGGCAAGGCTTGCAAACAATTTAATAAACAGGGATAACAATAAAATTTTAGCGGATTCACCCCTAACGGATACCGAAGCAATTGAACTTGCGGGATTAATTGAAGATTTACAAAATGAAATCGTTATTGCCTATTACTGCTATAAAAATTCTCTTATAAGGTTAAAAGATTTAAGAGAGCAAATGTTAATAAAAAATAAAACATTTAATGATGCGATTAAAAAAAACGATAACCTTGAAATTACGGTAAGTTCGGCCAATTGGGAATCAAAACTTATTGAAGAATATGAGCTTAAACAGGAAGCAAAAAGGTATTACCTTATGCTCCAAAGGCTGGCAGGAGCTGATGCCGTCGATAAATTAAATCTTGTTGTATATGAACTTAAAACTCAAGGGGTTGAAGCCTCGGATTTAAACTTTGAAAAAAAAGAGTTTACTCCTGAAAGCAAGGAGGTTAAAAAATGAAAAAAACGGCTTTTATCCTTTTTGCTATGCTCTTTAGTGCACCCGGCTATTCTCTCACGTTGGACTCATTAAATATTCAGATGCCAAACGCTTCAAGGTTTGGATTATCCGAAACTCCGGAAGTTAAATATGAAGAAATTCAGGCAGAAACAAAAACAAATGAAGTAACAACCAAAACAATTGATGAGGATAAAGACAATATAAGCCTTAAAGATTTAAACATAAAATATCTCTCTAAAGAAATAACAGACGAGATGAATTCGGATTCATCAAAAATACTCTCCAATTTAAGCCTTTTATATAACGGAGCAATACAAAGAAGCGAAACCATAAGGTATGCAATTTATAAGTTGTCTAATCCTGACGAAAACAAGCCAAATGAAAATGCCGTAAAAAAGATATTAAAACCGATTGCAAGCTTTTCATCAATAGCGGGAACCGCACTTTCCGATAATCCGTATATGGCAGCAGGTTCACTAATTGGCGGCTCGTTAATCGGGGCGATTACATCCGATGATAATAAGGTAAACTATAAATTCACAAAAGTTGATGATGCGGATATGGTTGTTCTCGTCAGAAAAATTGACGAACTTCAAAAAAAGCTCCTTTTTGCTTATATGGATTACATCTCAGCCAAAGAGCTTCAGGTTATGGCGCAAGAAAATCTTAAAAAAAGAAAGCTTATGTATGATGAAGCTCTAAAAAACGGTTCAAGAGAACAAATTATTATAGCGGACACCTTTTATAGAAATGCTCAGGAATACTCCCAAAAAACAAAAACCAAATACGACCTTTCAAGGACAATTCTTGAGAATTTGACAGGAAAAGAGGCGCTCAATGCAATTGAAAAATCAGATACAAAAGAAAATATTGAATAATTACTTTTTAGAAAACAAATTCAATATTTTGTTTAAAATCCCTTCATCTTCTTCAATCGGGGCGGAATAATCATTTTTGTTTGAGCCCTTTTCAAGGTTTGCTCCGTATTTTTCAGCCATCATATTGTCCCCTTCTTTTAAATAGAAGTCGGCTAAAATACTTCTTGCCGTTTCATCTCCGTCAAGTTCATATGCTTTTTGCCAAAAATCTATTGCCGTATACTTTTCCTTATTTTGTTCATAAAGCCTTGCAAGTTCAATTATTACGTCTTTATTTTTTGAATTCAGGGAATAGGCATGGTTAAATTCAACAAGAGCATCGTCAAATTTACCGAGAGCCTTATTCATATACCCCAAGTTGTATGAAGATAAAAATTCATCTCCCATTTCTTCATAGCATAAAGCCTTCATCTGGTATCCAATCGGGTTTGGCCCAAGAATTGAAATGTATTCTTCAATAAATTTAAAAGCTTCATCAAAGTTTTTTTCATTATAAAAATACTGTGCACTTAAAAGGCTATATAGCGCTTTTTTATCCTTATCAAAAGTTTTGGTGTCGAGTTTTGATAGTATTTCTTTTGCTTCTATATTTTTATTATCCTGAAGAAGGATTTTTGCTTTCAACATATCATCTTTAACATTACAAAGCGCATTTTTATAATCGCCTATATCAAAGTATAATTTTGCCAAAATATCATCAAAATTGGCTTCGCTTCCGAATTCTTCTTTAGCTTTAATTGCAATATCAATCGCAGATTCAAGAGTTTTTTCTTTTGTATATAGGTCGATTAGCTCTATATATGAGATAAGGTGTTTTTTATCAATTTCTATAATCTTTGAAAATTCGTCAATTGCCTTTAGGGGTTTATTAGTAATTTTATAAAGTCTTGCAAGTTTTTCTCTCGCTTCAATGTTTGAAGCATCCTGATTTAGTGCTTTTTTACAATCCGTTATGCCGTATTCAAGCTTGCCGTTAACTATGTTGTAATTTGCCCTTGTAAGATAATATTTCAGTCTGTCCGTTTCTTGATATATGTCCATAAGAGCGCTAAGGGAAGCTTCGTCGTTTGGAACATTTTCCAGTATTTTAAGGTAGATGCTTTCCGCTTCTTTGGTTTTCCCCATTGATAAATTTTCTGATGCCAGTATATGCATTTCATCTATATTCATAAAATTATTCCTTTATATAAAGTTTGGAAAATTCTTCACTGTATAGAAAATTCCGTTGCTTAATTATATTTGAAACCCTTTTATTGTCATATCTAACCTTGATATGTTCAAATGAAAATGACCCGTTTGGATTAACCGTAATTAAAAGATAACAGGGTGTCTTATCCTCTGTCATAGGACGGCCGACACTTCCTGCGTTAATAACCGTTTTTCCCGATTCAAGCGAAAAACCGCACGGTATGTGTGTATGACCGCACAATATAATAGAACAGTCCGTATCCTTTACCATATTTTCCAATTCGTCTAAATTTGTATCGGGGTATATATTTTCATCCTGCCTTCTTGGTGAACCATGACATAAAAGTATTTTTTCTCCCCCGATTTTAACGGTTTTTTGCTCACAAAGATTTGAAAGGAGTTTTTTATTGCTTTCTTTAATTTCACTCACATCCAATTTCAAGGCAGATGCCATTAGAGGATTAGATTTTGACAGGTTATTAAAAATGTCATCCGAATAATTTGCAATAAGCTTGTCTGTATTTCCCTGAATAATATCAATATTTTTATAAGAAAAAAGTTTTTCAATTGTATAGTTTGGGTCATATCCGCCCATTGCAATATCCCCGAGGCAAAAAGTGATATTGGCTCCTTTTTTGTTTATGTCATAAAGAACATTATCAAGAGCTTCTTTATTTCCATGGATATCCGATATACAAGCAATTTTCATGATTTTAATAATATATCAAATATCAAAAAAAATCTTTAATTTGTACAAAATAAAATAACAATTTATAATTATTTTAAATAATTCAAAGGATACAAAATGGAAAAAATTCAAATAAAAATCGCAGATGTATTAATAGGTAAAGGCGCACCCGTTTCCGTTCAATCCATGACAAATACACCGACTGATGATGTTCAAAAAACAATAAAGCAGATAAACGAATTAAAAGAAGCAGGGTGTGATATTGTAAGGCTTGCCGTTTTAAATTCAAACTGTGCGGATAAAATAAAAGAGATTAAAAATAAAACAGATATTCCTCTTGTTGCCGATATTCATTTTGATTACAGACTGGCGCTTAGGGCTATTGATATGGGAATAGACGCTCTAAGGTTAAACCCCGGAAACATAGGGGGAGAAGAGCATATAAAGCTTGTAGTTGATAAGGCAAAAAAAAATAACATACCGATAAGAATAGGAATTAACGGCGGTTCTTTAGAAAAATATTTATATGAAGATAATAAGATGTCCCTTGCGGATAAAATGGTAAAAAGCGCACTGGACAATATAAAAATATTGGAAGATAAAGATTTTAATTTAATAAAAGTTTCCCTTAAATCTTCAAACGTAAAAACCATGATTGAAGCATACAGAAAAATTTATGAATTAATTCCGTATCCCTTGCATCTTGGAGTAACAGAAGCAGGAACAATGAGAGGCGGGATAATAAAATCGGCAATAGGAATAGGCTCGCTTTTAACAGATGGGATAGGAGATACAATAAGGGTTTCTCTAACCGAAAATCCTGTTGAGGAGGTTAAGGCAGGCTTTGATATATTAAATGCGCTTCAAATAAGAAAGCATGGGATAAATTTTATATCATGCCCTACATGCGGCAGATGTAAAATTAATTTAATAGAATTGGCTCATAAAGTTGAAGAAAGATTTAAAAATTTGAACAAACCTATTACAATTGCTACAATGGGATGTCCCGTTAACGGGCCAAATGAAGCAAAAGATGCTGATTACGGTATAGCGGGTGCAATAGGAGAAGGGTATATTTTTAAAAAGGGCGAACTTGTAAAAAAAGTTAAA
The DNA here is from genome assembly GCA_947630535.1 of Candidatus Gastranaerophilales bacterium. Classification (GTDB taxonomy): domain Bacteria; phylum Cyanobacteriota; class Vampirovibrionia; order Gastranaerophilales; family Gastranaerophilaceae; genus Galligastranaerophilus_A. The sequence continues at coordinate 126,491 of CANRHZ010000001.1, forward strand.
GAAAAAGAGCTTTTGGATGAATTTGAAAAAATTGTTTTAGGCGATTTAGAGTAAAATTACTTCAGATGGTTGGTTTAAATATAAAATACATATATAATAATATTATAGTAAAATCTAGAGGATTAAATATGAAAAAAGCAGCTTTAATAGTGGCACTATTATTAACAATGGGTGCGTCGTTTGCCTATATTGAAGAATATACGACATCTGACACAAAAACACTTCAAGGCACGGGATACACGGCCGAAACCATGAAAATAATAGATACCGCAAGAACTCTTAAACAAGGGGTAGTAAAAGATTACGTACCGTATTACACAACTCAATTTTATTCGGATAAGCCGCCTTTGAAGTGGTATCAAATGGTAAAAAGATATTTTGACCCGCTTCAAGACGAAGGTGTTTTCGGTATACGTGAAATTACATACACAAACGGCTGGTTTGAAATGTCCCCGAGCTACGATAGCAAGATTACACCAAACAACAAATATTTAAGACTTTATGATAAAGATATTAAGCGTCTCGATAAAGCGGGGAAAATTGTTCCGGGAAGTAACGGAATAGAAGCAGAGGAAGAAGCAGACAAAAAAGACGTAATTGAAGATTTATAAAAAAAATATTTAACGGTAAAATGTGCGCACTCCATGATTAACGGAATGCGCACATTTATTTTAATTAATGCTATAATCATTAAAGTTGCACTTTACGGGAATATTAACATATTATGAAAATGAGTAAATTATTTGTACAAACCTTGAGAGATTTTCCTCAGGATGCGGAAGCCATAAGTCATAAACTGCTTGTTAGAGCGGGATACATAAAAAAACTTGCAAACGGGATTTATTCATATTTGCCGCTTATGAAAAGGGTAATATCAAAAGTTGAACAAATTGCAAGAGAAGAACTTAATAAAGCGGGAGCCCAAGAACTTTCCATGCCTTTTGTTCAGCCTGCCGAGCTCTGGCAAAAATCAGGAAGATGGCAGGTATACGGTAAAGAGTTGTTAAGAATGAAGGATAGGCATGATGTAGAACTGTGCCTCGGGCCAACCCATGAAGAAGTTATAACTTCAATAGTTGACGGAATTTTAACATCTTATAAGCAACTTCCCGTTAATTTGTATCAGTTCCAATTAAAATTTAGGGATGAAATCCGCCCCAGATTTGGGCTTTTAAGGGGCAGAGAGTTTATCATGAAGGACGGATATAGTTTTCATACAAGTCAGGAGAGTTTAGACATTGAATATAAAAACATGTGGGGTGCTTATAAAAGAATTTTTGACAGATGCAATCTTGAAACAAAAGTTGTACAATCAGATTCCGGAGCAATAGGCGGAAAAGTAAGCCATGAATTTATGGTTTTAACCGAAACTCAAACCGGAGAGGATGACGTATTTTATTGCAAACACTGCGATTATGCCGCCAATTCTAACCATGCCACATCAAAATTAAAGGATGAAATAACAACAACAAGATTTACAAAAGAAGAAATTGTGGATACTCCGAATATAAGAACAATAAAAGAACTTGCTCAATTTCTTAAAGTTGAAGAAAATAATATTTTAAAATCAGTTCTTTATATTGTCGATTCAAAACCCGTTATGGTTATGATAAGGGGCGATAAAGAGGTTGAAGAAACAAAACTTCTAAATGCGCTCTGTGGCCTTGAGATAAGAAAGGCAACCGAAGATGAGGCAAAAGAAATAACGGGAAGCGAAGTCGGTTTTCTTTCCTGTATCGGGTTAGAAGATAAAGTAAAGGTTTTATTTGATAAATCCGCAAAAAACATGAAAAACTTTGTTATAGGTATAAACCAACCCCATAAACATATGGTTGGTAAAAACTTTACAAAAGAGCATGATTTTCTTGATTTATCTTTGGTAAAAGAGGGAGAACTTTGCCCGCATTGCTCTAATCCTTTGTATGTCACAAGAGGAATTGAAGTCGGCAACATTTTTCAGCTTGGAACCAAATATTCCGAACCTATGAATGCAACTTATACGGATGAAAACGGGCAGAATAAGCCTTTTATTATGGGATGCTACGGAATTGGGATAACAAGAACGGCTTCTGCCGCAATAGAAAAACACCATGATGAAAACGGAATTATTTGGCCTCTTGCCATTGCGCCTTACCATTGCGTTGTGGTTCCCGTTAATATGCAAGAAAGTGAACAAAAAGATATGGCAGAAAAAATATACAATTCGCTATTAAGCAAGGGTGTTGAAGTTGTTATTGACGACAGGGAAGATAGAGCCGGCGTTAAATTTAAAGATGCGGATTTAATAGGTTTTCCTTATAGAATTACCGTCGGAAAAACCGCAAAAGATGGTCTTGTTGAATTTAAAACAAGAATGACGGGCGAAACTGTTCTACTGTCGCCAAATGAAGCTATCAAAAAAATAACGGAAGAAGTGGACAAACTAAAAGGATAACAATGAATCGCCTTGATTTTTCAATTAAAATTGCACATCTGTACCCCGATTTGCTTAATATATACGGCGATAAGGGAAATATTGCCGCAATTAAATACAGGTGCGATATGAGAGGCATTAGGGTTGACATTGATGAAATTAAGTCGGGATACAGGGTTAATCAAACAGATACCGATTTTTATTTTATTGGCGGCGGGCAGGACATGCAGCAAATCAAGGCTTCAATTGAACTAAGCAAAAACAAAGAACGGCTTATTGAAGCAATGGAAACTGATGCCGTTTTTCTTGGTATATGCGGAGGATATCAGCTGCTTGGAAACTATTATCAACCTTTTGAGGGGGATAGATTATCGGGTATAGGATTGTTGGATGCATATACAATTGCGGGCAAAAAAAGATTTATAGGTAATGTTAGTACTATATGCCCTTATATGGATAACACATCGGTTGTAGGGTTTGAAAATCATAGCGGATTAACATACTTAAGGGGAAAAACAAAACCGTTTTTAAAAGTGATAAAAGGAGCCGGAAATAATAACAAAGACAAAAGCGAGGGCGCAAGATATAAAAACGTATTTGGCACATATCTGCATGGCTCATTGCTTCCCAAAAATCCAAAATTGTGCGATTATTTAATTGCCCTTGCCTTAAAAAGAAAATACAAGTGCGACATACCGCTTGATGAATTAGACGACTCAACGGAAGAACGTGCCCATGACTTTTGTTTAAAACTCAAAAGGTGAGCTTACAATTCATCTTCATCTACAAAGTCGTTAACAAAGTCCTCAACGGTAGCAATAGTAAAAGGAGGAACGCTTTCTTTATTGGACATCCAGGCTAAAAGCGACATTGGGAAAGTTTCAATAAAAACATTGTATTCAAGATTGGTTGTATTGTATATATTGATTGCATCCGAAACATAAGCCTCTGATTCGGCTATGGCGAGAATGGCAGCATCAATTTCGGCATCTTCCTGAATTGATTTATAGTTTTCCATTTGAAGTTTAATATTTTCAAGCAATGAATTTATCTGGTTTTCATACTTTAAGACTTCATTTATGTTTGATATATCACCGTTGCACTCAATAGCCTCATCACATAAAAGAATAAGTTTATCAATTTCATTTTCCGCATCTTTCATGTGACGCTTAAGAAAATTAAGAACATTTTTTAATTTAAGGTACCTGATATGCAGAAGATCAACAAGGGATATAAAAGTATTAATAAGTTGTTTTTCTTTTGTATTTATTGAAGATTGCACAGACAAAAGGGCTAAGAAAAGCCCGATAATAAAACCTATTAAAATTTGTACCGTTAAGCTCATATTAAACCTGATAAATAGTAACAAAAGGGTTTTTGGCATAAAGCCATTTGATTAGTTTGCCGATGATGCGACTTGAACGCACGACCTACTGATTACGAATCAGTTGCTCTACCAGCTGAGCTACATCGGCAAAAGAGCATAATGATTGCACGTATTTAATTATATAATAAAATTTTTTAAATGTCAGCAGTGCAGCAAGGGCACTTTGTTGCATTTATAGGGATTTGAGATGTACATCTCGGGCATTGTTTTGTTGTTGCTTCGGTACATTCTTCATTCTTCTTGGTTGCAATAGCTTGAAGCTTGTTAATACATTTTATTAAAAGAAATACGGAGTATGCAACAATAATAAAAGATATAATCTGATTAATAAATATGCCGTAATTGACCGTGGCAGCGCCTGCCTTTTGTGCGGCATCAATGGTGTCATAGTGGGCGGGAGCTTCAGTTATACTGTTTGGTAAAACAAAAAATAAATTTGAAAAATCGGTTTTACCCATTAACCAACCAAGCGGCGGCATTATTATATCTTTAACAAGCGAATTAACAATGGAAGTAAAGCCGGCCCCAATTATAATACCGACTGCCATATCTACAATGTTGCCTTTCATTGCAAAGGTGCGGAAATCATTTAATTCCTTTTTTAATGTTTCAAACATTCTTAATTCCTTTCAAATCTCCTTAATATGTACTGTTCAATTGAGCCTTCTTTGGGCATTAAATCGTCACCGTATGCATAAATTACGAAGTAATTATCAAGTTTGGTTGTGTTAAATACGTTTTTAATAGTATCCAAATTGCTCGTATAGACAGTGTTCGGGTCTTTTTTATCTCTAAGGTCGATTTTTATGGTTGCACAGGCGGATTTTTCTCCGTAATACGAATTTTCTCTTACCGTTCCGCACTCTTGAACATAGCCTGTAATGTTGTATACAATTCCGTTTGGCATGTATAGGTCCGTGCCCTGAAGTTTTCCGTTCGTGTATCGCTCAAAATATGCGGGTATATTTTCATAAAATGTGTTAACGCCGATTACATTGTCATCCTTGGTCCCTTCAATAAGTGCTTTTTTAAGCGTGTCTTTAGCCTGTGCAAATTTAATCATTTTATATGCGTTGTAATGTCCCGTAATTTGAACCGGCAAAAGAACCAGATGAATTATGATTGCAAGAATAACGGGCGCAATCCAAAAACGCTGAGATTTAATAAAATCAGTTTCATTGTCATAATCTCTTGAATTGTATGCGGATTTATTTCCGCTTAAACCGGAATATATTGCAAGAACTATTGACATAAGACTCACAAAATAAACAAGATAAAGGTAATGCTCAGCAGATATTAACCTGTCAATTGTGTGAGGAATGGCAGTTAGTATAAGGAAGGTTAAAGCCAAATATGGTCGTTTGTATATAAAATTATACAAACAAGGAAGAAAACAAGCCCCGAGGTTAAAAGCGCTCTCGGTTTTTTTAGAGAGTTTAGGCTTGATTCTTTTTTTTGGATTTAGTACGGTTTTTAAATTAAGGTTGACATTTTGAATTTCGGGCATAACATTTTACCATTCTTTACTCCATATTAATATTTTCATGTTTTATTTGCAAGTTTATTATATTAATGTAAACATTTTGCAAACAGATTAGCTATAAAATATAATTTATATTATGGAAGAAAAACAAGATAATCTCAAATATATTAAAGAATCATTCAAGTTAAAAAATCAGAAACTCTATAAAGAAGCAATTGAGTCTTTATATAAGGTTTTAGAGGGTGAAACCGATGATAAAACATATATAGAGGTAATTTCTCAAATAGGGGATTTGCATATTTTGTTAAAGAATTATGACCATGCAATTGAACAGTATGAACATGTTCTTGAAATTGACAAAACCCACGAGCATAGCTTATCAAAACTTTATGAAATTTACTTTGAGCTAAAAGAATACAATAAAGCCCTAAACATTATCAAAGATATATGTTTAACTTCAAAAAATCCTCTTGATTTTGTTAAATATTTTAGTGTTTTGTTGAAGCTGTCAAGAGCGGATGAAATTTTAAAAATTTATGAAACACTTTCTGATGACTTGAAGGAAAACCCCGATATCTTGTATTTAATTTCGTTATTGAAGGAAGATGAAAAAAAAGAAATTTTGACAAGAGTGGTTAAATATTCTCCCGGGTTTATTGAAGCTAAATTTGATTTATCCATGATTTATTTTAACGAGGAAAACTATTTAGAATCAGAAAAGCTTATTGATGAAATCCTCAAGCTGAAAAAAAATCCGCTTGCTTATTACTATAAGGCGCTTCACCAAAAAATGAGAGGTGAATTTTTCCCCGCAATAGACAATTTGCATCTTGCTATAAAAGCGTCAAAGGGCTCTATTCAAGAGTTTTATTATGAACTCGCAAAAACTTATATGGATATTAACTGGTTTGATGAAGCAATCAGCACCATAAAAAATTCTATTACTCTTTGCATTGAAAAGGGTGAGCCAAAGTCGATTATAGATAAAAGATATTTACTTTTAGCATGGGTTTTTGAAAAACAAAAAGATTACGAAAATGCCCTTTTTAATTTGAAATTAATCGACCCCGATTCAAGCGTTAAAAATCAAGCCGATATATTATCCGCACTTGTTGAGTATAAAAAAGGGGAGATAATAAAAGCAAAAACAAAGTTAGAGCGCATATATAAAGAATGCACTTCCCTAAGAAACGATTTTACTTTACTTGATACTCTGGGTTTAATCTATAAAGATTTGAAGCTATATAAGTCCGCCATAGATTTTTACGAAAAGCACCTTGCACAGTTTCCCGATTCCATTCACAGTGCATCGGAATATATTGACCTTTTAATAGATATTGAAAATTATGAGCTGGCAGCTGAGTATATAGAGAAATATTCAAAAAAAGGAATTGTTACAAGCCTTATAAATTCAAAGGCAAGAATTTATTACAGAAAAAAAGAATACGATAAGGCGCTTGGTGCGCTTGATGAGCTTATAAAATACGACAGGAATTGCGCTGAAGCCTATTATTTTAAGGGGCTTATATACAACAATTTAGGAGAATTTAAATCAGCGGCAGATAATTTGCAGCAGGCTCTTACCTTAAACCCTTCTCCTGCAAAGTATTATGCACAAATGGCAGTTGCAAACAACGGGTTGGGGTTTAATAATGAGGCTATATTATACATAAAAGAAGCAATTGAAATTGATCCGGACGATTTGAACTATAAAAAACTGGCATCAGACATATACAAAAGTTCGGGAAAAGACATAGAGGCAAGTTTTTGGGATTCAATCGTTAAAAGAACCGAAGCAATTATCAAAGACAACAAAAGATTTTAGTTGAAATTTTGACTTATTCAATATAAAATCTGTTTTAGAAGTTGCAGATATTTGTTTTGATTGCAGCTAAACAGATTCTGGCTTTTGGTGAGAAAAAAGGCTGGAACTCGAAATTTTGAAAATTGAATATTTGCGCCTGTAGCTCAGCTGGCCGTTAGATATTTTGCGATAGCAAAATTCTAACGAATATGTATATATCACTCTATCCGGCTGAACTGCAAAATGAAAATTGAATATTTGCGCCTGTAGCTCAGCTGGCCGTTAGATATTTTGCGATAGCAAAATT
>CANRHZ010000002.1 GCA_947630535.1 Candidatus Gastranaerophilales bacterium
TTTCAATACCGCACCTGCTTTTTCGCAGGTGATTTTTTATACCGAAAACCAAGGTTTTCTCGGGCAATTGAGCTAATCCCCCATATTAAATTTTCAATACCGCACCTGCTTTTTCGCAGGTGATTTTTTATACCGAAAACCAAGGTTTTCTCGGGCAATTGAGCTAATCCCCCATATTAAATTTTCAATACCGCACCTGCTTTTTCGCAGGTGATTTTTTATACCGAAAACCAAGGTTTTCTCGGGCAATTGAGCTAATTTCCATATAAGAAATTGTTCAACCTGTTTAATATTACCAAACACAAAAAAAATAATCAACTATAAATTTTATAATATGTTAAAATAATTTCTATGGAAAATCTAAGACCCTTTAAAACTCCTAAAATAAGCGCTATTATAACCTGCCATAATCTTGGAAAATATCTTATGGAGTGCACTAATAGCATATTAAATCAAAAGTATAAAAACTTTGAGATTATTGTTGTGGATGATTGCTCAACCGATAATACAAAAGAGGTTTTAAATTCCTTACCGGAGCAAATCAAAAAAATAAGCTTAAAAGAAAATATGGGACAATTTGGCGCATTTTTGGAAGGGTTGAAAATTGCAGATGGTGAATTTGTATCTTTAATTGATGCGGATGATGTTTTGCTCCCAGATTATTTTTCCACCCATATTGACGTACATATGAAAGTTCAAGTTGCATTCAGTTCATCTAATCAAATAGAAATTGATGAAAATTCAACTTTGTTAGGGTTTAATTTATTTAAAGGAAACAAATACGACGACAAAATAAAATCATTAGACGAGATTTTTAATTTATCAAGACTGAATGAGAATTATACGGTAAATGTTTTAAACATAAAAAAATGCCCGTTTGGAAGCTGGAATTGGAACCCCACAACATCGGCCGTTATGAGAAAATCGGCAGCCGAAATTTTATTAAAGTATGATACCCCACAAGATTGGATGAAGGGTGCAGATAAAATTCTTTTTTCTTTCCTTCATTTAATAGGCGGTTCTGCTACAATATCCGCTCCGCTTTACGCCTATAGAAGGCATAACACAAATATTTCTCAAACAAACCCTGTAATCGGAGATTTCCGCTATTTAAAGCCCTATACAATTAAGCTTTATGTCGGATACAACAAAAGAATAAGAGGGGATGTACTAAAATTTATATTTAAAAACTATCCCTATTTTAAAGAAAAATTCAATCCCTTAAATGTTAGAAAAATGATATTTAGAATTATTTTTTCATTCGACAGAAATACCATAAAAAGAATAATTAAATCTTTTTTTGTAAGATAAATATACTAAAAAAGAGGCAAATGCCTCTTTTTTTTAAATCTCCATCTTATCTTATAGTTTATCCAACAAGAAATAATTTATGATCATCGGGGTTGTTTGTTCCACCAAGTCCGTTATAAAATCCTTGAGCTTTGTTATATCCGATTGAAGCAACTTCACCTAAATCATTTGCATGAGAAATTTTTCCTGAAGCGGGAGCATGTTTTGCTCCTGAAACTCCAATCGATTCCGTTGGGAAAGAAAACGGATTTATAGTGTTGTTTTGAGCGAAAATACTGTTTTGATTTGCACCGTAAGGTTGCCCACCGGCAGCCTTTGTATATGCATTTAATGCTCCATAATTGTTAATTGCGTTTATACTCAAAATAATCGTGCCTTATAACTTACTACATTTAAATAAAAACATTTTCCTAACTTAAATTTCCAATTAAATGAAATCTTTTACAAATGTTTACATTTAAAATATATAACCTTTTTGTTTTATCTTTCTTGCTAATGTAACCCTTTTATTTGAATGCAAAAATTTTGATATGTAAAAGAAAGGATTTGATAATGAGATTTAATTTAATTAAAAGGGAACCCTCATATTTTTTTGAAAACATCCATGAGGACTTGGAAAGATTTTTAAAAGAAACTTTCGGCGAATTAGAACCCGTTCTAAAAGACAATGCTCCGTTTGAAAGAAGGTACCATCCCGCTATTCAAATTGTTGAAAATAAAGATTCATACAAAATTGATGTTGAATTGACAGGAGTTAAAAAAGAAGATATCGACCTTGAATTAAGCGAAGATGCACTTAAAATATCTGCCGAAACAAAATTTGAAAAAAGAGAAAATGATGATAATTTAAGATTTAGTGAATTTCGTTACGGCAAATTTATTAGAACTATCCCCTTTGAAGATAAAGTAAATACCGAAAATCCTACAACCGAATATAAAGACGGAGTTTTACACATTATGTTGAATAAAAAAGAGCCAAAGAAAAATAATGAAGTTAAAAAACTTACTATAAACTAACTCCTTATGCGGAAGGTATTGTTCCTTCCGCATTCTTTATGCCCCGAAATATTTAATATGTTATAATCAATCCTGTTAATTTTTTAAGGATTTATTATATGGAAAACACTAAAAAATATCTGTATTACGGGGGATTTTTCTTTTTGCTTTTATATGCGATTTATTTAATCGGTTTTGTCTATGCTCCCGACTTTACATCCGAAGTTAAAATTTTAAGAGCCGGAATCATAGCAGGCACACTTTCAGTTTTATACTATGCCATAAAACTTTATGGTATCAATCTCAAAACCGCAAATAAAAGCCTTTTTGGCGGGGATTATTTGCCTTGCTTTATAAAACGATATTCAATCTTATCATCCCTGATTTCTGTTTTTGCGTCTTTAATAATTTATTTGTTGTTGACTAAAGTATATGGCATTTGTTTTTTTATTGGATATTTTTCAGTTCTAATCCTTTCATTTTTTAGTTTTTATATATCTAAAAAATCCGACATAAATTCTGATTTAAAAGAAAATAACCCTATAGAGCAATTCTCTTATTCGTCAATGCTTTCTGTTGTTTATTTAGGGCTTTTATCTTTTATTTTGTCTTTATGTTTTATGTTTTTTAAAGACCCAAAAGCCTTATTTTTCCTTCTTTTTGGCGCTATATTTGAAGGGGTGTTTTTATTTGTTTCAGGATGCGTTTATTTTAAATCAATTGAACTTTTATCTAATTCGGTTGACTTTTTTGATAACAAAGAGTCTATAGCACTAAAACAGAACATAAGTTCCGTATTTGATTTAACTGTTTCAAATATATCTTTGTTTTTGTCTTTATTTGCGGTTATTTTTTCATCCGTTATGACAGGTTCGGAAATTCTTGATTTAATGGGAAGCATTATTCCTTTAACCTTGCTTGCTTTTTTGGTCCTATCTTTAATTTTATCCTTTGTTTTAAACCCTATAAATCCTTCAAAAAACCAAAAATTAAGCATTGTATTTATAGGGATATCTTCTGTTATTTTGTTTTTAGCTTTTTCATATTATTTAATTAAAATTGTTTTTTTAAAAGGTTTTTTTGGAATTTTTGAAAACATATTAATCGGTGTTATTTTAGCTCTTTTAATATTTGCTATCAATTACTTTTGTTTTAAAAAAAGCTCCAAAAAAGAAAGTATAACCCCAAATTATTATAACCCTTATATCTTATCTTCAATATTTAAGGGAACTAAAATTTCTTTTTTGTCCTCTGTTTTAATAGCAGTTTTTTGTATTTTTTCATTTTTAATTATAGGGGGATATAATAACTTCTGGGCAGGCGTATACGGGATTTCACTCCTTGCTGTCGGGGAATTGGCATTTTATGGCATAACTGTATTTTTGAATACTTATTTTAATCTATGCGGGGAAAAATTTGCAAAAAAATCTTTTCTGCCTTATAAAACCTATTCAATATCAATCGGACTTATAGGTTCTATCTTACTTTTTATTTGCTTTATTAAGTTTATAAATCAGGGCGAAATTGATATTTTAAACCCGTTTGGAATGTTCTTTGCATTGATTGGTGCCGCCCTTCCTTATGCTTCGTTGGCTTTTTTGTTTCGAACATCAAATGTTGCATACGATAAAATATCTTCTTATAAAAAAGGAAAAAGCGATTTATCTAAAATATTAAAATCAAACTGCTTATTCTCACTATCATCTTCCGCTCTGTTTTTGATACTTTCTCTTTCAGTTCCTTTTGTTGTCGTTTTATTGTTTTTTAGATATGTTGATAAAATAAATGCACTAAATTCACTGTGCGCTATGAATTTAGGGTTTATTATTTCGGGATATTTATTATCCTTTATGCTGACAAACTTCAAACAGTCGTTGATTTTAAATAAAAACGAAATAAATAAAGATATAAAACATTTTTGCGATATATCAAGACCGATTATTGATATAAGCATAAAAGTATTTATTATGGCTTCTTTTATGAGCGCCATTATTCTTCAATATTCCGTTTAAAAATGGTATAATAAACTCTGATTTAAGGACAATATAAATTATGGTAAGGCATAAAATAAACGAATATAAACTAATTAAATCAAAAGATGATTATTCATTTGAGCACTATAAAAATTCTCCTCTTGAAAAACAAACAGGTTTTAGCGGTACGGCAGGAGAAGCAATTATTGATGATAACTCCCATATAACTTTGTTTGTTGACCCCAGATACCATATACAGGCAAAATTACAGACAAAAAATAAAAATGTAGATGTTGTTGAAATGCAATCTCAATTTGGTTTTATCACATATTTAAAAAACTTTCTTCCAAAAAATTCAACCCTTTTTATACCCGAAAAATCAACAAGTCTTTTATCTTATTTGAATATGAAAAAAGAACTAAAAGGGGTTAAAATTGAAACCTATATAACGGATGAAGATTGTTATTCAATTGATAATGAAAAAAGCCCCGTTTTTGAAGTCGATAAAAAAATTGCGGGAAAATCGGCACAAGATAAAATAAAAAGCTTAAAAATTGAAAATTTGCTCATTGTTGACCTTGAACAGATTGCCTATTTGTTAAATTTAAGGTCATATAAAACCAAAAATGCTTCTACTTTCAGAGCAAAACTCTTTATAAAAAACAGTAGCGAAGTATATTTATTTTGTGATTATAAGCTTCCTAAAACCTTTGAATTTATTAAGGTGCTTCCTTTATCAAAATTTGAAAGTTTCATAAAAAAAATAAACGATTCTATTGAGCTTGACTATAAAACGGTTTCTTTACATGAGTATAATTTGATAAAGAATCCTAAAAATCTTGAAAAAAACCCGATTGTAAAAATGATGTCTGCAAAAAACAGTGCAGAAATAAAACACTATATAGATTCATTTAAGCGTCTTGATGTGGCCCTTTTTAAATTCAAAAGTCAGCTTAAAGAGGGTTTATCGGAGTTTGAATTAAATAAAATTTTTGAAAGAGAATTGTTAAGTGCGGGAGCAAAAACGACAAGCTTTAAAACAATTCTTGCACTGGATGATAATTCAAGCATAATCCACTATACGGCCTGTTCAAAAGAAAAAATATTGAAAAAAGGAAGCGTTATTTTGCTTGATTGCGGCGGATACTATGAAGGGGGCTATGCAACCGATATTACAAGGGTTTTTGGGTTTGGCGAAGAATTTTGCGATACCATAAAAGAAATATACACGGCCGTTTTAAAGGCGCAGCTTAATGTTTATCATTCCAATACTCTTATGACGGATGAACTTGATAGGATTGCAAAAAAAATATTAAATAAATACGAAAAAAAAGGCTTTTATTTTCCGCATGGACTTGGGCATGGGCTTGGTATAGCGGTACATCAACCCCCCATAATTTTATCTTCAAAAGTTAAAATGAAATTGAAAAATAAAAACGTATTTACAATAGAACCGGGACTCTATTCCGAAGGAAAATTCGGAGTAAGGCTTGAAAACAGTGTATATATTGATAAGGGCAAAATTATTTCTCTTTCCCATTTTCCCTATGATGAAAAATTAATTGACTATAAAATGTTAAACAAAAAAGAACTCAATTGGCTTAAAATCTGGCAGGATTATGCAAAAAGGATTTATGAATGAAAGAAATTTCAAGTTTATCAAACAGTATCGTAAAAGAAATAACAAAGCTCCACTCTAAAAAATACAGATTGGAAAATATCTTATTGGAAGGTAAAAAATCCCTTGAAGAAGCTATAAATTCAAAACAAACAATAAAATATATATTATCCTCAAATAAAGACATATGCGAAAAATACTCTAATTATGATGTTTATTTTGTATCTGATGCAATCATGAAAAAAGTTTCCACAACAGACTCTCCCGCTTCCGTTGTTGCAGTCATAAAGAAACCTTCGTATTCTATAGACCTGTTTAAAAAATATAAAAAAATTGTTCTTTTGGATGGCATAAAGGATGCCGGAAATCTGGGTACAATAATAAGGGCATGCTCCGCTTTTAGCGTTGAAGGGATACTTTTATATAATGATACGGTGGACGAATTTTCTCCCAAAACCATAAGGTCGGCGGCGGGAAATATTTTCAAGCTTCCCATATTAAAAATAGACGACAAAGAACTTTTAAAACTCAAAAAAACTCACAAATTCCTTGCTTGCGTTGTTAATTCGAATAAATATCTTGATAAATACAAACATCCCGAGTTTTTGGTTGTCATGTTCGGATCGGAAGCCGAAGGGCTTTGTAAAAAATTATTAAACTTATCGGATGATTTTGTTACCATAAAGATGTCAAACAATGTTGAATCTTTGAATTTGGCCCTATCAAGCGCAATCGTTTTATACGAATTACAAAAATAAAAATTTTTATAATTATTCTTCTTTCTTATTGCACACAACATTATTATATGGTATATTTATCTCTGAAAATAATTGTATGGAGTCGATTTTATATATGCGCATTTTGCCGATATTTGCGAATAAATCCCGAGTTAATTCAACCGCTATGGGACAGGGATTTCAAAAAGTCAATTGCAAAAAACCGCATATAGCTTCATTAAAAATGGATAATACGGACGTATATATGCGCTTAGCTGAAGCGAGTATGAGAGATAACCGAATAGAGCATGAATTAAAATCAATGGGGCTCATTTAAATTTAGGGGTGTAAATGAAACTTGCTGTTTTGGGTTTAGGATGTTGGGGATTGGTATTAACCAAGCTTTTATCTGATAATTTTGATAAAGTTACGGGTTGGTCAAGAAAAGAAGATTTATCTGATGAATTAATTAACTTTAAAAGAACAACAAAACCATTTTGTGTTCAATTGGACGATAAAGTTGAGATTACATCCGATTTAAGTTATGCAATTGAAGATGCGGACATTATTCTCCTTGTGGTTGCAACGTCTGCAATTAGGGCGGTATGCAAACAGTTAAAGGAAGCTAACATCAAAGATGCGCAAATTCTTGTCAATGCATCAAAAGGTTTAGAGCAAGGCTCACTCAAAAGAATGAGCGAAGTCATAAAAGACGAACTTCCAAATCAAACAATTGCGGTTTTATCGGGCCCCACGCTTGCACGTGAAGTTTTAGACGGGCAACCTACCGCAGCATGCGTTGCCTCAGAATCCCTTGAAGTTTCAAAAAAAGTTCAACAGGCGCTCTCTGTCAAAAATAAATTCAGACTATATACTAATGACGATATGATTGGGGTTGAACTGGGGGGAAGCCTGAAAAACGTAATTGCAATTGCGGCAGGCTTTTTAGATGAAATGAAATACGGAGATAATTCCAAAGGTGCGCTTCTTGCAAGAGGAATGGCAGAAATTGTGAGAGTCAGCGTACATCTTGGCGCAAACCCTTCAACTTTGTGGGGGTTATCAGGCATGGGAGATTTAATTGCAACCTGTAACAGTCACTTAAGCAGAAATAATACAGTGGGAAGAATGCTTGCAAAAGGTAAAAAAATTGACGATATTTTAAATGAACTCGGGTCTGTAGCCGAAGGAGTTAAAACATCAAAAGCTATATGCGAACTTGCGGATAAAATTAATATCGAAACCCCGATTTCAAAAGCCATATACAAAGCCGTTTATTCAAAAGAAAATTCTAAAGAAGTTTTCCTTGAACTTATGAACAGAACCCTGAAAAACGAAGAAAACTTTTCAAAAATTAACTGATTTTTAATCTGCATTTTCACCCTTCTTCTTGATATTGACACATTCTTAGAGTATAATTTTAAAACAGAGAAGATGGAAAAAGAATATATGGAAACAATTATAAAGAGCAACTTTACCGTTTTAAATCACCCCCTGATTAAGCACAATATAGCAATATTAAGAAGCAAAGATACAAGCAGTGAAGCTTTTAATATGGCACTTAAAAGAATTTCTTATGCTCTTTTCTTTGAAGCATCAAAATACTTGCCGACCGAAACCATCAAAGTTGAAACCCCTATACAGGAAGCGGAAAACGAAGTTATAAAAAAAGATATCGAAGTTATTGTTGCCCCAATTTTAAGAGCAGGGCTTGTTTTTTCGGATATTGCTCAAACGCTTTTACCTTTTTGTCATGTTCATCATTTAGGAATGTACAGAAACGAGGAAACGCTTGAACCTATTTGGTACTACAACAAGATGAAGGGTAAATTTAAAAACCCTGAAAACACGTATGTTTTTATACTTGACCCCATGCTTGCCACGGGAAATTCAGGATATGACGCCGTTCATAATTTTGTAAAACAGGGAATAAAAGAAGAAAATATTGTGTTTATGAGTTTAATTTCCGCTCCATGCGGAGTAAAGAAGCTTCAAGAAGCTTATAAAAATTTAAAAATTGTGACTGCCCAGCTGGATATTTGCTTGAATGCAAAAGGATACATTGTTCCCGGGCTTGGTGATGCGGGAGACAGAATATTTAATACACTCTAAAAACTATAACTATGCTAGAAGAAGAACAAAATATTGAAAATATAGACATAAACAGTTGGCTTTTAGAATACAAAAACACCGACGATGAAAAAATCAAAAAAAAGCTAAAGGGGCTTATTGTTATGGCATATATGCCGCTTGTGACAAAAGTTGCCCGCTCTCTTGCACGTCGCTCAAGCGACCCTGTTGAAGATATTGTGCAAGTTGGCTCAATCGGGCTTTTAAAGGCGGTTGACCTTTTTTCAAATTCTAAAAACACCGGCTTTAAAACTTATGCAACTTATCTTATAACGGGAGAAATAAGGCATTATCTAAGAGACAAAACTTCAATGATAAGGGCGCCAAGAGAAATTAAAGAGCTTTCTTACCGTGTCCATAAAATCACAATGGAATTAACCCAAAAATTTGGTGCGCCTCCTACTGATGAGCAACTTGCAAGGGCACTACAGATGCCCCAGACAAAAATTGAAGAAGTCATAGACTTAGACAGAAGAACATCAACCATCTCAATTGAACAAATTACAACAAGCGATAACGACGATTCTCAAGGTCAATCCATTGTTGAAAAAATTGCGGACGAAAGCCAAAAAACGGGACAAGAGATTTTTGAAAACAAGATTATACTTGAAGAAGCCCTAAAGACGCTTTCTGATGAGGACAGAAAAATTATAACTCTTTCTTTTTATGACGGTTTAAACCAAAGAGAAATTTCGGATAAATTAAAAATAAGTCCCATGCAGGTTTCAAGAAAAATGAAAAAAGCCCTCGATAAGCTTTTTAAGTATGTAACAAGCAGAGGGGTTGTTTCTTATGAATGAAATTCTTCAAAATAGTGAAATTTATATATTTTTTTCCGTTTGGATATTTGTTGTGGGATTATGTATAGGGAGCTTTTTAAATGTTGTTGTAATAAGAGGTTTAAACGGGGATAGTATAGTATATCCGCCCTCAAAATGTCCAACTTGCGGCAACAAACTTCGTTTTTGGATGAATATACCCGTTTTATCCTATATATTCTTAAGAGGAAAATGCGGTTTTTGCAAATCAAAAATATCTTTTCAATATCCGCTTGTCGAATTCATTTGCGGGTTGTTTTTTTATCTTATATTTTATAAATTTTCTTATTCGGTTGAAACCGTTTTTTATCTTATAGCTTTTTGCTTACTTTTGGTAATGAGCATAACAGATATTAAAGAACAGATTATATTTGATTGCCATGCCTACATTCTTGCATTTTTCGGGGTTTTATACAATTTAATAAATAATGGCACTAACGGTTTAATTTTTTCTTTAAGCGGTGCTATATCAGGGTTTTTGATATATGAAATAATTGCAAGGACCGGCTATATTTTTGCAAAACAGAGAGCATTCGGCGAAGGCGATAGCTATATAGCCTTAGGAATAGGGGCTTTTTTCGGATGGAAATATATGATTGTATCCGTTATTTTAAGCGTCATTGTTATGGCGATATTCAGTATTCCTGTTTTATTCATTAACTCTTTTAAATTCGGCAAAAAAAAGACATGTTATTCTTTAATATTTTCTATTTTACTTATATTAATTTGCCTTATGGTTTCAAAATATAACCTGATAACTGATTTTCTGCCCGCTATTTTATTTACGATTTTTGTTATGGTTACTGTTTTGTTATGCGCAAAAGGAATTTTATCCGATATGAATAAATTGGATGAAAACGGTAACAAGTCGCTTTGTATGCTGCCGTTCGGGCCTTCAATGGCTATTTCTTTTTTATTAATTATGTTTTTTCAAAAAGAGTTTTCTTCTTTTTTAATTTTTTAATTTGTAAAGCTTTGTTAACATTTGGAAGTAAAATAAGCAATTTTTTATGATATATATTTTTTATATATATGTTAGATAAACACGAGGATAAAATGTCAGCAAACATTGGTGTAAACGGTTCGAATTCAATTCAAAATGCTACCGATTCAATACATTTTACCAATATTGAAGGGCTTAAAAGTACATTGGACGAAATTGATGTACTTAACATAAGAACTTCGTTTAAAACTGCAAAAGATCCTATATATCTGGCATTTGACCATATAGATAAACAACCTTTAAAGAGAGTTGCAAAAGACTTTGTAAGAGATTTATCAGACGGGTTTGTGGAATTTATAACTTCGCTACCGTCACTCTTCCAAGCTTAAAAAAGAATTACCACGAATTAGAGAAGGCATAAGGTTATTTTGAAAAGACCGTTTTTTTAAACGGTCTTTATTGTTATTTAACTAATTGAGATGATATTTTAGAATAGATGGGGTTATTTGTAAGTTTTTTAAAATGCCTGCTAAAGCGCAAAGTGTTTGCCTGAGGAGTTTTATAAGCATTATCTTTTTGGGACGGGAAAATCGTTTTGGGGTCAAAAATAATGTTTTGTTTTTTCTGTTGTTCCAAAATAGCCTTTCTTTTTGCTTCTTTTTTGTTTGTTACATGCTTGTTATACATTGGAAGCAATACCCCAAGAAGCGTTATTGAAAATCCCAGTCCTCCTATTTTTGCAAGAGAACGGTAATTTGTGTATTCTTTTGGTATTTCATCAAAGGTTTTTATGCTTGTATCTTTTATCCAGCCCGTAAATTTTTGGATGATATTTTTATATTCTTCAGGGTTTTTTGTTCTGTTGAACATATTTAACTTGCCTTCTCTTGCGGGTTTAGAGAATTTTTGAATTCCTGTTGCAACTAATTTTTCCGCATAGTCGCCAAGGAAATACAATCCCGCAAATGATGCTAAATCCCTTACAGTGCTTTCTCTTAGTTCGTTAGGGTCTTCTGAAGCAAGCATTCTTGATGCAAAAGTTGAGGTTGCAATAACCCTGCACTGGTTTATAGTTGGGAACTTTGTATTAAACTGAAGCATGCTAATTGCATCATTTAAGTTTTTTGGAATATTTTTGCCCATTGAAAGAAGCGCAAGCCCTACTATGGATGAAACTGCAAGCGGTTTTGTTACTTTGAGTTGTTTTTTTTCTTTGTCGGTTAAAACCCTCTGCTCTTTTTCAAAATCTTTGTATATGGGGGCACCCGAATGCTTGTATTTGTGACGGGTGATTGCCCTGTTTATATATTGCATACTCATTGCAAGCGGAATTATAACTCCAAGCCCCATTAAGCTTTTTGTATTTACCATTTTGGTAAGATTTTTTGCAAAGCGGGCAGGATTCATCCGTGCTTCTTTGGATTGGGATAAAGCACTTCCTATATCAACTGTATCTCTCAAAAGGTTTTTTAAATCCGAACCGATTACTTTGCCGTTAAATTTGAGGTTTTGTGCCGCATTAAAGCCTTCGTCCGCTACTTTATATATAACATTTTTATTAAGTTCGTTTTTGGCCGTATATTCGCCCCTGACAAGAACATTATAAGCATTTTTTATACATCTGTTTTTTCTTGAGTTGTATTCCAACCTTCCTAACAGTCCTTTTTTTGTGGTTGTTTTATCCATGGCGGGCGCCAAGAGTTCAGATGCTTTTTCTATTAAACTGTCATAGTCGGATAGTCTTTTCCAATTGTCGGTTCCATCCAGCCCTTCCACTTTTTTAAGCGCATTTTTTATAAAACCTGTGTGGGTATAATTTTTGGTTTTAAGAGTGTTGAGTGCTTCTTCTTTAAGCTTTTCATCCGTAATTTCGCAAACATCTCTTGTAAGGCCTGTGTATTCGCTCCATACTCCGGTTAAATTTCTGATTGCTTCACCGTTTGCCCACGATGACGACATGTTGACAATTTTACCGTTAGGGGCTTTATAATCTTTCATAAAGTGGTTATTTATTAGTTTTGCGGCACCAAATACAAAACCGCCAGGAATTAAACAGTTTACAAAAAGCCCGGAAAATTCACGTCTTGCCGTTTCGGCAGCCGCAGGTATACCCGTTTGATGAAGGTCAACAAGCGTTCTTGGAATGTTTGTCGCAACGGTATCGGTAACGGAAACTCCAATCATGGGAATTTCATCACAAATTTTAAAGAACTCCCCGGCACCTTGCATTGCCATTGTTCCTATGCCTTTAAAACCCGTATTTTTGTTAAAAGCTTTTAAATTCTGATTGTAACTGTCTGTTGTTCGGATACTTTGTGTTTGCATAATAATATATAAACTATCTGGATTAATGGATTGGCACAAAATTTATTTTTACAAAGTTATAAAACATGAACAAAATAAAATTTTCTCAAAAATTTTTAAATTGTTACATTTGTAATAATAAAATAAAAAAATTTAAAATGCAAGCCGTTTTATTTGAAAAACTTTAAATCTGTCAAAAATTTTTTGGTATAATGGCCTTGAAAAAAGCTAATTTAAGGATGAAATATGTTAGAAAAATTCTGTTGTTTTTTAAGCGGTTTAAAAATGACGCTTGTATCTTTGTTTTTTTTAATACTGTCAATTATAACAAAGGTTTTTCATATCGCCTCGCCCGTTGATTTTGCGTGTTTTACGATAATTATCTCCGGAATTCCCATCATATATTGGGGTTTAAAGATGTTTTTTGTAAAACATAAGATAACGGCATCTTTCCTGATTACAATAGCAATGTTTGCGGCTATTTTAACAAACGAAACATTTGCTGCTGCCGAAGTTGCGATAATTATGGCAATAGGCGGTATTCTTGAAGATTTAACCATAGATAAGGCAAAAAAAGGCATTAAAAGGCTCATTAACCTTGTTCCTAAAAATGCAAGAAAAATTGTTAATTCAAAAGAAGAAATAATTTTGGCAAAAGAAGTTAAAAATGGAGATGTTATAAGAGTTTTAGCCGGAGAAGATATTCCGATTGACGGGATAATAATACAGGGTGAAACATCAATAAATCAGGCCGTAATGACGGGAGAATCCATACCCGTTGATAAAAAAGAGGGAGATAGTGTTTATTCCGGAACTACAAACTGTTTTGGGGTCATTGAAATAAAAGCAAACAAAGACTATTCTGATTCTTCAATTCAAAAACTCGTCAACCTTGTTAAAGAAGCACAAAACAATAAAGCGCCCACGGAAAGAATTGTGGACAAATATGCAAGGGTAATTATACCTCTTGCAATAGTTTTTGCTTTTCTTGTGTATATTGTAACAGGCGAAGTTTCAAGGGCGGTAACGGTTCTTGTTGTTTTTTGTCCGTGTTCTCTTTTTCTTGCTACCCCGACATCTATTGTTGCATCAATTGCACATGCGGCAAAGAACAATATAATTGTAAAAACGGGTGAAGCTCTTGAAATTGTAGGAAAATGTGACGTATTTGCATTTGATAAAACAGGAACATTGACCGAAGGCAAATTGAGCGTTTCAGAAATTGAAGAAATTGCAAACGAAAACAAGGATGAAATTTTAAGACTGATTGCATCATCAGAACTTAAATCAGAACATCCGATAGGACGTTGTATTGTCGAATATGCAAAAGTAAATAACATAAATATTCAATCCCCCGAAGATTTTAAAATGTCAGCGGGCAGAGGTATTTATGCCAAAGTTGAAGGTAAAAAAATCCATGCCGGAAACGAAAAGTTTATGGAAGATAACGGAATTGAACTTTCATCAGAGATAAAAAAGAAGATAAATTCAAAACGTCTTGAAGGTAAAATAGCCCTTATTGTTTCTGTTAACAGTGTTGTATCCGCAATAATTACACTTTCTGACACCATAAGAAAGAGCGCAACAGGTGCAATTGAAGAATTAAATAACCTGTCTAAGACCCTTCTATTAACGGGCGACAACAGTTTTACGGCAGAATACTTTGCTAAAAAAATCGGCATACAATCTTTTCAATCCAATATGCTTCCGAAAGAAAAAGCTTCTTATATTGAAAAATTACAAAAAGAAGGAAAATCAGTCTGTATGACGGGGGATGGCATTAATGATGCCGTGGCATTAAAGGTTGCAGATGTCGGTATATCAATGGGAACATTTGGTTCCGATATGGCTATAGAAAGCTCGGATATTATAATAACGGGAGACAATCTGCAAAAGATTTCCTATTTAAGAAAATTGTCTAAAATTTGTATAAAAACGATTAAAGTAAATATAATTTTTGCAATGAGCGTTAACGTTATATCTTTAACTCTTTCTGCTCTTGGAATGCTTGTTCCTGCCACAGGTGCTATTGTCCATAACATTATATCAATACTTGTCGTTTTAAATGCAGCCCTAATTTATGACAAAAAAATAGTATAAAACCAAAAGGGCGGGATTATATCCCGACCCTTAAATTTTTTATGGTATGCCATAAAATTATTCGCCTATTTGTAAGGCCCTATTCGACATGGTTTTTGCGATTGACATAACCCCGAGACTTGCCTCATATGCTCTTTGTGCAAGAACTGCATCTGCCATATCAACCATTGGGTTAACATTTGACATTCTTACATATCCCTCCTCATCAGCATCGGGATGCCCCGGGCGATAAATTTTTTCTCCCTGTGTCGGGTCTTCAACAAGCCCTGTGAACCTTACACCTCCCGAAATAAAAGGAATAGTGCCGATACCAAAAACATCTTCTTTCATTGTATTTAAAAGTCCCGCAAATGAAATATCTTCCGTTGCATTTAAAACGGGAATTTTTCTTACATAGTTAGGTGTATCAAGATTTGCTATATTCTTTGCTGCAATCTGTATTCTTTTTGAATGAACATTTAATCCTTGTCTGCCGACTTCATATGTGTCCATTATTCCCATATTTTACCCCTTTCGCTAGCTTCCGACATTTATTACGGTTTTCATTTCCGTTATTGTCGAGGTTAATTTTTTTGCCACAACACCGTACAACATTGAATTTTTTTGCATTATTGCAAGTTCATCCGTAACCGAAAGCGTTTGTTCTCTTGGTTCAATTACACCTGAGGGCCCCAATTTTTGGCTCAATTTGGTTTCAAGAGACCCCGGCATAGTGTTTAGATATTGAGAAAATTCAACATCTTTTCTCACGTAATTTGGAGTATCCATGTTTGCAATGTTGCTCGAAATTGCTTCTTGTCTGTTTGCAATTAAATCAAGCAACAGTTGTGATTTTTGTATAGGATCGCCGGGCAGATAACTCATTTATTTTACTCCCTTATGTTTATAGCTTTATCGTACATTTGATCAACTGCGCTCATAAGCGTTGTTGATGCAAGAAGTGATGCGTTAACCCTCATAACCGAATTAACATGGTCAAATAAATCAACATTTGACCTTTCAATTGAATACTGTGAAAATCTTGTATGGTCAACCACAAGTTGTTCTTCACCTGATATTTCGGTTTTTATATATTTGTTATCCCCCACTTCTTTTAGGCCTTCCGGGTTATCAAATATTACAAGCGGGATATTTCCTTTGTATTCGGGCTCTTTTGATAAATCTTTATATGTGTACACGTCCCCGTTTTTATCAATTTTTACTTTAACGGTATCTGCCCCGATTTTAATTCCTGAGCCTACCATATCTCCCGTTTGAGTCATTAAAATGCCGTCTTTGCCAAGACAGAAAGAACCGTCCCTTGTGTAAAATATTTCACCGGACGGAGAAGTTATCGGAACAAACCCCGGACCTGTTAGTGCAACATCAAGCTCTCTTTTTGTTACCTGAACGCTTCCTTGTTTGTGGTCTGTTCTTAAAATGCCTGTTGCATAACCATTTTCTCCCAATATTTCTTCAAAGCGGGTTGCTTTGTATGCGTTGGTGGAGTAATTTGAAATATTTTCGGAATAATACCCCATACGCTCAAATTGGGTAAGAGCATTAATTGTACTTCTTCTTATAATCCCTTGTAAGTTATATCCGCTTGGCATTTATATTACCTTTCTAGTTGCTTGCCAACTGTTGTATGGCACTTGTCAAAGCTTCGTTTTGGAGTCTGAACAGTTGTCTGTTTGCATCAAAATTTTTCCTGTACGGAAGCATTTCTAAAAATTCTTGCGCCAAATTAACATTTGAAAATTCCAGACACCCCTGTTTTATGTCAGGCTGCATAACCGCTTTTCCGTCTGATGAAACAACCGATATTGTATCTACGTATTCAAGTTTCCTTTTTTCATTGTTAAATATAAAAAGCTTGCCGTCTTTATCCACTTTTAAATCTTTAAGAGATTCAGGCATGAAAGGAAGTACAATAGGGCTTCCCCCTTGGGTTAAAACCTTTTGGTCCTCAAGTCCTAAAAGTTCCCCCTTTTCATTAATTTTAAAACGGCCGTCCCTTGTGAGTTGGATTGTTCCGTCTTTATTTAAAACTTGAAAATATCCCTTTTGAGCTATTGCTAAATCAAGAGGCTGAGCGGTTTCAGCAATTCTTCCCACTCTGTCATCCACCGATTCAGACAGTGCATGAATTCCTATAACATCTGCAAAAGACGAAACAACGGGGTCTTTTCTTTGATAGCCGACCTTATCAAAACCCTGAACATTGGCATTACCTATTCCCATAAGCTCCATTTGCATGTGCATTGCACCTATTGAATCGTGAATGCCCCTTTGTGCGTTTGAAACTGTTCCTTGAAGTAACATAATATTCCTTTTTAGCTTTTTTGAATATAACAATACAATTTTCAAGTCGGCCTTAAAATTTATCACTTTAGCCGATTTTTATTATTTCATACATTTATATGAGAACACACTATTGCTTATTAATGATAAAATCCGAGGAGTCAACATCAATTATAATTTTTATCAAATTATGCGCACACAATATGAGCCTTGGAGAAACGTAATTTGAAGATGTGATTTTTATATTTTGTTTTAATTTTTCGGATGTTTCGGGGTCTTTGTTTTTTTCAATTGTTGTGTGGCTTGTTATATTGGATTTTTTGTTTTCAAGTTTCAGTCTTTCCATAACCTCTTTTTCAGGGAAACTCTCCGTTGCTGAAATAAAAACTTCAATATCGTTGTTTAAAGTGTTTTCAAGTGTTGCAAGCACGTTAGAAAAATTTGCCGTTTGAATCATAATTTTTATTATTTCAGTATCAGATTCACTTTCGGGGTCTTGCCCTTGGATTTTATCAAAAATATCTATATTAAAATCAAGATTCATATCCGCCCTTACAGATAGCGGCAAATAAGGTAAATAGAGCAAAATAAGGTTTTTCAGGGTTTGAATGGAATCCATACCCCCTTTTGCTCCCGAAAAAAGGTTCATGATTTCTTTAAGCTGATTAACATCATTGGAGCCCATTTTTGAAACCGTCATTATTGTCATCATAAGTTTTTGGATGGCATCTTTTGAGCTTTGATTTAAAATAGAAGATAAAAGATTTAAATTAATTTTCCCCCCGATTAAAAGTTTGTCTAAATCTTTTAAAATGGCAACATTGGGGTTATTTCCTTCTATTTGGTTTATAAGTGTTTGAAAATCCCTCGGAAGGTTTAGTAAATCTTTTATATAGTTTGCTCTCATTTCAACTTCGACCGTGGAAATAATTGATTGTTGAGCGTTTGATAGAGCGGGAGGAAGGTTATTTATGGTTCCGTTTTGAGCGTAATTAATATAGGGAGCGTTTGTATTTTGATTAACATTTAATCCCTGATTTTGAATTGCTCCGTTTTGCACCCCCATATTTGATGTATTTTGAGCATTTTGGTTGGCAAAATTATTTATATTGGCAACACCCATTGTATTAAATATTAAATTTATAGGATTAAAACTGCCCATAGTTTAATATAATAATGCTTTTATAGGATATTGCAACAAAAAAATAAATATAATAAAATAAAGGTTGTATAGAGGAATTATGATAGAAACATATTTTGTAAATAGTATCCCAAACTGGTTTTCAGACGCAGTAATTGACAGTATAAAAACGCTTCCCTTTTTATTTTTCGTGTTTTTGTTTATAGAAATTTTTGAACACTTTTTTGCGGATAAAATCAAAGATTTTTTAACACATTCAAAAAAGGAAGGCCCCATAATAGGAGCCATAACCTCATCTATCCCACAGTGCGGGTTTTCCGTTGTTGCAAGTACTCTCTTTTCTGAAGGGTATCTAACAAAAGGAACTATAATTGCCGTATATCTTGCAACAAGTGATGAAGCAATACCTGTTCTTCTAACTTATCCAAAGTATTTGCCTTATATTTTGCCCTTAATTTTAATTAAGCTTCTTGTAGCAATTCCATGCGGGTATTTGATAGATTGTATATTTAAAAAAACGGTTTTAAACAATACATTTGACCATAATGAAATCGGAATTGAAGGGTGTTGCAGGCATGATATAACCAACCACAAAAAAAGGGACTTTTTAATTCACCCCATAAAGCATACTTTGAGCATATTTGTATTTATTCTGATTATTACCGTAATATTAAATTATCTTATTGAATCATTCGATATACAGTCTTTATTCCTTTTAAAATCAAGGTATCTGGCGCCTTTAATTTCTTCACTTTTTGGCTTAATTCCAAATTGTGCGGTATCTGTCGGGCTTTGTCTTTTATTTATAAAAGGAACAATTACTTTCGGTACAATGGTTTCAGGCCTTATGACATCATCAGGAATAGGCCTTTTAGTCCTTTTTAAAAGCATTAAAAATAAAAAAGAAATTTTTCAAATCCTTTTCATATTGACCGTCATAGGTTATATAACGGGTCTTGTGATAGATTTTATGGTATAACATAAAACTCCTCTTAAAATTGATTTAAGAGGAGTTTTGTTTGTTTTTTTATTTAATTTAAAAGTGCTTTTTTAACTTCTTTTTTATAAATTTCAACATTTGGCTGAAGAACTTCTGCCATAGCTTCATTTGCGGGGGTTATATTTCCTTCTTTTCTTCTTAAAATATTTCCCGTATAAAGAGTTTCAAAATGCTTTAATTCAATAAGCCAAGCAACAGATTCCAAGTCAAATCCGTCTGTTTCAACAACGCAAACGGGATGCATATTTGAATATGCGCTTATAACACCCGATAAAACAGCATTTGTTGTCTTATCGTCCGTTTTTGCATAAACAAAAGTAAAGAAAGAATCTTTGTTATTAACATCAAGGTCAGCTTCCGCATTGTAGTGAAGGTACCCCGGGCCAACGTTTGTGTCCGTTGAAATTCTTGCCTTTAAAGATTCGTTTTTGAGTTGCTTTTCCCAAAGGGTTGTGCCTAAAAAGGCATCTCCAAAGTATTCAATGAAGTGTTTATTTTTGCCGTTTAATTTTGAGTTTACATTAAATGCCGCAAGTTGAAGTGCAGGGTTAGAGTTAATATCTGAACCCATAAAGATTTCCTGAGCGCTCAAGGATGCCCTCAACATTGTTTCTACATCCGATTTGCCGTATCCTGCCCAAAAGAGGGTAAAGATTGTTGCATCATCAAAAATGGAAAATCTTCCGCCCACATCATCATGAACATATCCTGAGCCCTTTAATTCCCCGCTATCAACAAGACGTCTGAGAGCGCTTTTTTCGCTTGAAGCATCCGTCATTGCGTAAAATCTGTCTGAAACATCATTTTTATTTAAATGTTTTTGCATTAACTCTTTTGCATAGTTGTATGCCGTTGTTGTTTCAAGAGTTCCTCCGGATTTTGAAACAACAAGAAAAATTGTTTTATCTAAATCAAGAGTGTCTGAAAACCTTTTAAAACTAACTGGGTCAACCGAAGAATAAAAGTGTATGTTTTTATCAACCCCAAGCATTTTAACCATAGATTCGGTTGTGTGTCTTGAACCGCCAATGCCTAAAATTGCTAAATCGCTATATTTGCCCGCTTTTGCGTTTTGACATAAACTGTATAAAGAATCTAAATTTTGAAGTTGAATGTTTTGCAATTTATTTATCCAATTTAAAAATTGGCCGGATTTTCCCGCTCTTGATTGAACATCTTCAATTGCCTCTTTTGCAACTTGTGAAAACGCATTAAAATCAACACTGTTTTTAAAGTTAACTCTAACTTTCATTTTAGTCATTGTTGTCATATTTTTCCTCTTTCTTAATTTACCCTTCAATTTATTTTACCATACATAAATTTTTTTAACCCCATGCTTTTTATAGTTCATAATTCAAGTTATAATAATTTTATGGGTGATGAAGACAAGCAATTTGAGGCCTCTCAACAAAAATTGAGAAAAGCAAGGAAAGAAGGACAGGTTGTTAAATCTAAAGACTTTTCAACCGCAATTTCCTTAATTATCATGTTTCTGGTTATATACGGACTTGGTACTACAATATGGGGGCTTATTTCAGGGCTTTTTTCAGACCTTTATGAACAAATTCCAAATGCCCACCTTGAAACTATAGGATATTCCTATCTGCTTTTTTCCACACTCAAGGGCTCTTGTTTAATTATTGTTCCTCTTGTATGCATATCCGCATTTGTTTCAATGCTCGGAGATTTAATTCAGGTTGGTCCTTTGTTTACCATTACTCCTCTTATGCCAAAACCTGACAAATTAAATCCCACAAAGTATTTTAAGAACCTAATGAACCCTAAAACTCTTTTTGAACTTGTTAAAAACATTGCAAAAGTTTTAATACTGGGATTTATTGGCTATGTTGTTTATATGGAGCATTTTCCTTCCATTTTGGGGCTTGCGCTTATTGATAACGAGTTTGCAACACTGAATGCTTTCGGGTCTTTAATTGTGGATTTTATTTTAAAGGCGGGAATTGCTTTTTTGATAATTGCTATATTGGATTACGGGGTTACAAAGTGGAAATTTCTTCAGGACCAAAAAATGTCTTTTAAAGAGGTTAAAGACGAATACAAAAACTCTGAAGGTGACCCGCATGTTAAGGCCGCACTAAGACAAAAAAGGCAGCAACTTTTAAGACAGTCTATGAAAGATGCTATCCCTGATGCTGATTTTGTCGTAACTAATCCAATCCATGTTGCATGTGCTCTTAAATATGATGCACAAACAATGGATTCTCCGGTCTTGCTTGCAAAAGGGGCGGAATTGTTTGCCAAAGAAATAAAAGATATCGCAAGGGCTCATGACGTTCCTATTATAGAAAATCCGCCCGTGGCACGTGCTATATACAGGCTTGTAGATGTGAATAAACAAATACCGCCCGATTTATACAAGGCCGTTGCTGAAATTTTGATATTTGTTTATAAATCCAAAAAAGAAAAAGAAGAAAAAATCAAAGCCCAAATACAACAAATGCAAGAACAACAGGAAAGAAACGACGCTAAATATTATAAAGAAGATGCAGAAAAAAAAGACAATTCAAAAAACTAATCTAAATAATCGGTTTAATTTGCATAAACTCTAAAAAAATTGTAAAATTTACTTAAAATGTGGCACTTTTAACATAGATGAATATGACTGCGCAATCAAAATTAAAAGATTATATTGATATAATCCAAAAAGTAGCTAAGGTAGAATACCGTAGAATTCCTTCGCATATGGTAGAATGCGAAGAACTTGTTTCCATTGGTATTATTGCTATTCAGGCCCTTATTAAAAACAAAACCGATGAACAGTTAGAAAAATACAATTCATCATACATTGCAACCGCAGTCAGATGGGCTATAAGGAATGAACTTAGAAACAGGTATAAATGGTATACCTTAAAACACAAAAAAGACAACGAAGATGGCGACTATATTGAAGGAGAAAGTGTTCAATCGGAAGGTGTTTCAAGTTTGGATGTTTCCCCGGGGAAGGTCAGAGAAGCAATCTATGAAACAATTCTTTCGATAGATTCGATTGCAAGTGCATCTTCAGATAACGATTCTCCTTTTGACTTCATAAAAGATACCCATGCTACCCCCGATGAAAATGCGGAAATCACCGAACTGGGTCGTATAATAAGAGAAGCCATTGCAAAACTGCCTCAAAAAGACAGAACAATTGTTGAATACAGATTTTATAGAAATATGCAAGTTAAACAAATTGCCCAGATGGTTGGTCTGTCAAGTTCCAGAATAACAAGAATAGTGCAGTCCTCGCTCAATACCGTAAGAGAATATTTGGAAAAAAGAGGGCTATCATATTAATATAATTTAGTATAAGGGAAGGACAATAAATGCAAACAACGGAATCTCAAAAAATTAACGAAAAGTATAAACAAACGGTATCATCTGCGCTTAAAGTTTTGGGTAAAAAGCACATGGCACTTATTTGTCATGGGGTTAGTTTCCCTTCCAATGAAGGTGAAAACACGGGTTTTGGAACCTATAATTCGGATGGTGCAAAGAAATTTTTTAAGTTTCTGGGCAACATGTTTAATGTTATTCAACTCGGGCCAAACGGCAAAACCAAACAGTCTGACCCTTCTCCATATACCGGAACCGTATTTTCGGTTAACCCGCTTTTTGTTGATTTAAAAAGTTTGACGGAAGATAAATGGCATAAATTATTGTCGAAAAATACTTTTAATAAAATAGTTAATTCAAACCCTAAAAAAGATACCAACAGGGCCGCATATAATTATGCACAAGAAAGCTACAATATGGCTTTCAATGAAGTATATTCAAATTTCAAAAATCTAAAAGATAAAAAATTAAATAAAGAATTTGAAAATTTTAAAAAGGAAAATTCATACTGGCTTGATAACGATTCTCTATACGAAGCTTTATCCATAGAAAATGACAGTGACTATTGGCCGAACTGGAAATTTGAACTTGATAAAAATCTTTTCTTCAAGGCAGATAAAAATGAGGCAAAAAAAAGAATTGAAGAAATAAATAAAAAATACAAAGATGAAATTGAAAAATATAAGCTTATTCAATTTATAGTAAGCAGGCAATCTGATGAAACAAGAGAATTTGCAAAAAATAACAATTTAAAAATGATTGCAGACAGACAGGTTGCATTTTCAGACAGGGACTGTTGGGCTTACCAATCACTGTTTTTGGAAGGTTGGGCGCTCGGGTGTCCTCCTGATTATTTTTCAAAAGACGGTCAGGCATGGGATTTTTCAGTTGTTGATCCCGACAAATTGTTTAATAAAGACGGCTCTTTAGGAGAAGCGGGCAAGCTTTTAAAAAGACTTTATTTAAAAATGTTTAAAGAAAACCCCGGCGGGGTTAGAATTGACCATACGGTCGGCTTAATTGACCCGTGGGTTTATAAAAAAGGTTGTAAACCCAAATATCAGGAAGGCGCAGGCAGACTGTATTCTTCGCCCAATCATCCGGAGCTTTCAAAGTATTCAATTATAAAAGAAGCTGATACAGACCCGAATTATAAGCCGGATGAAGAAAAATGGGTTAAAACCTTAACTGATGAGCAGATTGAAAAATATGGCGCAATGATTGAAAAAATTGTTATTAAAAGTGCAAAAGAAGCGGGTCTTGATAAAAGTGCAATTGTGGCAGAGGACTTAGGAACGCTTACTTATCCTGTTGTGCAGGTTATGAAAAAGTACGAACTTTCAGGCATGAAACTGGTTCAATTTGTTGTAGCAACCGAACCTGAACATCCGTACAGATGTAAAAATATAAATGAAAATTCATGGACAATGGTAGGTACGCATGATAATCGCCCAATAAGACTTTGGGCTAAAGATACGGTAAATACGGAAGCAGACACCCCGCATGTGAATAACTTAATGGAAGATTTGTATTCGCAATTTGATGATAAAGATATGATAAGACATAAATTATATACGGATGAAAAATTCCTTGCCTTTTCAAAGCTGGTTGAAATTTTTGCATCAAAAGCCCAAAATATTCAAATTTTCTTCACGGACTTCTTTGGAATACAAGAAACCTACAATGTTCCCGGGACAAATTCTGATGACAACTGGTCGCTTAGAATTCCTGATAATTTTGAAGAACTGTATTATAATAATCTTAAATCTTTTGATGCGCTAAACCTTCCTTTGGCATTAAGCTATGCCATAAAAGCAAGAGGAAAAGAATTTGCAGATAAAAATAGAGAACTCCTTTTGGAATTGGAAAAGCTGGTATAAAATATGAATAAAACAATTACTAAACTCTTTTTATTTTTACTTGTTACTTTTTTTGGAACAAACTTTGCTTGGGCTGATTTTTCTTTTAACGAGATAGAACTGAAATTTGCTCAGGTGTCGGATGTCCATACATCTGATGCTCCAGATACCGAATACAAAGTTTTATCTCATTCAAAAGAACTTTTCTGTGATGCCATAAAAACAATAAACAACATTAAAGGACTTGATTTTGTTATATTCACGGGAGATATGGTTAATCTTCCCGATAAAAATTCATACAGGGATTTCTTTTTAAACCTCACTAAATTGAGATATCCTTCTCTTTTGGTTTTGGGAAACCATGACAGTGCAATCAACAATGATAGCGAAGAATATCTTGATAAAACAACCGTCCATGGGGTTATAAGGAAATACAATCCGTATCAAAACTATGATAACCCGTATTTTGCGTTTTCTCCCAATCCCAATTACAGGGTAATTGTTCTGGATACAACGGTCGGAATGGGCGCAAAAACATCTAACGGTTTTTTGCCTGATGAACAACTTGCATTTCTTGATAATGAAATAGCGCAAAATCAAGACAAAGTTATTTTGATTTTTCAGCACCACCCTGTAATTGAGCCATTTAAAAGTAATGACCACAAACTTTTAAACGCAGGAGCATATACAGAAATATTCAAAAAATATGAAAAAGTTCCGATAGCAGTATTTGCAGGACACTACCACGCTTCAAAGATTGTAAGAAAAGGAAATGTTATATATGTTGCATCTCCCGCCCTTGTAACGTATCCTAATGCGTTCAGAACGGTAGATATTACCGATTATAAAGACAGAGTCATATTTAAATTCAAATTCCATGAAACAAACTTAAAAGATATTCAGGAACTCTCAAAGTCGGGTCTTATTGCACAGGCTGCATTTAGCGGTATGGCATCTGATAGAAATGATGAAATAATGATTAGAAAAGGGTATGTGCCAAAAGAAAAACTGACAAAAGATGAAATTAGAGCAAAGAAACTTGAACAAAAAGCTAAAAAAGAGGAAATGAAGCTGGATAAAGAAAAGCAAAAACAGGAAGTAAAAGCTCTAAGAGAAGCTGAAAAACGTGCAAAACAAGAAGAAAAAAGAAATAAAAAACTCTTAAAACAACAAGAAACATAAGGAAAAAAAGTTTGACTTTTAAAGTTAAATTCAGAGGAGTGCGGGGTTCTTACCCTACACCAAAAAGTACACATTTAAAATATGGCGGAAATACAAGTTGTGTTGAGGTTAATATAAACGATAACCTTATAATCCTTGATGCGGGAACCGGTATAGTTGAGTTGGGCGAAACTCTTACAAGGGAGCATATACTCTCAGGTACATCAATTAAGGATAGAGCCCCGATTAATGCAACTATAATTTTAAGTCACATTCATCAAGACCATATTCAAGGGCTTCCTTTCTTTTCACCTGCATTTATAAAAACCGCAAGACTTGATATATATGGTCCGGATACAAACAAAGAAAAACTAAAAGATAACCTCTCTAACCTTCTTTTTGACAAGAGTTTTCCCGTCAGTTTGGAAGAAATTCAGGGTTCCCTGAAAATTAACTCTTTTAGCCAAAGGCAAGTCCTTATTATAAATAAAAATAAAGAACATATACTTATGGATGCTTCCGATTTTGTTAAAGAAGATGCCAATAAGGATGATATTATAATAACTGCGCACAAAACAACCGCACACCCTAAAAACGGTTGCCTTTGCATAAAAATTTCTTATAAAGATAAAGTACTTGTATATGCAACGGATAAAGAATGCTATGTGGGTTCTGATAAAAAGTTTATCGAATTTGCATACGGGTGCGATTTATTAATACATGATTCCCAATATACTCATCAGGACTATATTTCACCGATTATGCCACGTCAAGGATACGGACATTCGACTTTTAATATGGCAATAGAAACCGCAAAACTTGCAAAGGCAAAAAAGCTTTATTTCTTCCACTATGACCCGAACTATGACGATAATATCCTTGATATGCTTGATAAAGATTTTAACAATATGACTGTTGATTTTAATTTTTCTAAGGAAAATCTTGAAATTGCGCTATAAAATATTTATTTTAACTTTTCTTGCCATTTTTAACCCCTGTTTTGCGGATTTAGGGAAGGCCTCCATTGTTTCGCCCATCGAAGCTCAAAATAATGCCCAAATGCACAACAACCTTGGCAATTACTATCTTAAAGACAAGGATTTGTTTGCTGCAATTAAAGAATACAGAATTGCAATCGGAATTAACCCTGATTCTCAGACAACTGCCACTTACTTTAATAATTTGGGAAAAGTTTATTTAATTTTGGGAGAAATTCAAAAAAGAAACGGGCTTCCCCTTCAAGGGTGGGACGATTTTTCCATAATGGCTCAGGTATCCTTTGAGGAGGCAATAAAAAAAGACTGTATGAAGCTTGAATATTATCAAAATTTGGTTAAGGCATATGAACTTGTTGGTATAACCGAAGAAAAGAAGCAGTATTATTTAAATAACACAAAAAACAATCCATTTAATGTTATCCCTGCTGCAATTATTCTTGAAAAACAAGGGCAATTGCATTATGCAAATATGCTTTTGGATGATTTTGTAAATGAAAATCCTGATATTATAATAAGCAAGGATTTAAAAAAAGTAATTAAGCAAAACCTAAAAAACGCACCTGAAAGTCTATGATTTTATGGTATACCGTAAAATTAATATTCAACTCTTTTTTCTATGGGTTCTTTGTTTTTATCCAGTTTTACATATAAGGTTCCGCCCTTAGTATCTGCATTATAATATATTGCATCTGCCGTACCGTCAGGATGTTTTTCAACGTAAGATAAACGTGAACCGTCAATATTATACATAAGAGATTTATAACTGCCGTCCGGTTTATAATCCACGGTAAGCTTAATTGAACCGTTTTCGTAATAATCTATTACTTTTATTAATTTTTTATCTTTACTTTTTTCCGAATATGAAGTTTTTAGTCCGAGGTCATTATATTTGATTTCGATTATTTTACCCGATTTTTTGTGTATTATTTTTTCCCCCACAAGCTTTTCTTTTTCATCAAAAAATTGAGACATTTTCCCTTCTTCAACTTCTTTGATTTTAATTGATTTTAGAGGAACATTAATAAATTCTGAAGCCTTAAGTTCCTTTTCTTCGTCCTCAAAATCTATATCGGTATAAACATCTTCTGAAGTATTTTTGATTTCTTCATCCATTTTTTATCCCTTTTATTTTATATTGAAAACGCTTTTCCCTTTTATTTGTATCATTTTGTTTATTGATTCAAGCGCTTTTCTTGCAATTTCAGGTTCGGGGTTTACTTCATAGGTTTCATTTTTTAGTGAGTTCAATATGTCATCAAGTGAATTTTGCTTCATATTGTGGCATACAACCCTATTATTAACAAGGTAGAATGTTTTTTCTTTATAATCTCTTTGAAGCCTGTCAAATACCCCTTTTTCGGTACATATAATATATTTTTTATAGTTGGTTTTTTGAACGTAATCAAACATTTGTGTGGTGGAACCGATAAAATCCCCAAGCTTTACGACTTCACTTGTACATTCAGGATGCACAAGTACAACCCCATCGGGATTTAATTCTTTTGCTTTTATAATGTCGTCGGGTGTAATTCTAAGGTGTGTCGGACAATATCCGGGGAATGATATAACTTCAATATCAGATAAGTTTTTTTGAACCCAGCTTCCAAGGTAACAATCCGGCGCAAAAAGAATTTTTTTAACACCAAGCGACTTTACAACTTCAATTGCATTTGCGCTTGTACAACATATATCGCATTGCGCCTTAACTTCGGCAGATGAATTTACATAACACACTAAAGGCACATCAGGGTATTTTTCTTTAAACTCTTTTACCATTTTTAAATCAATCATATCGGCCATATTGCAGCCTGATTTTAAATTTGGCAAAAGTACCTTTTTATTTGGTGAAAGAATTTTTGCGGTTTCTGCCATAAAATATACTCCCGCAAAAACAATAATATCCGCATCAGTCTTGCTTGCAAGTCTGCTTAAACCTAATGAATCGCCAACATAATCAGCTACTTCGTCAATTTCGGGGTTTTGATAACAGTGAGCAAGAATTATTGCGTTTTTCTCTCTCTTTAATTTTTTTATTTCTTCAATTAATTCTATGTTCAATTTTAATATTTGTTCCTTGGTTGTTAATGTTTGAATTATATTATAAAACAAAAATTAAATATTTTTGTGAGTGAATTTTTTTTGCCCGCTTACATAGTCTGCGACTATTTGATTTTTGCCCCTGATTATATATTTATACGTACAAAGCCCATCCATTCCGACAGGCCCCCTTGCAAGGGTTTTATTTGTTGAAATTCCGACTTCCGCTCCAAAACCGTATCTGAAACCGTCTGAAAATCTTGTGGAAACGTTGTGAAAGACATTTGCACTATCCACGCTTGATAAGAATTCTTCGGCATTTTTTTTGTTTTCGGTTAATATTGCATCTGTATGATTTGAGCCGTATTTATTTATATGATTTATTGCATCCTCCAGTGAGTCAACTATTTTTACGGATAAAATTTTATCCGAGTATTCCGTTTCGTAGTTTTTTGGGTTTTCAACTATTTCAATTCCGTTTTCCTTTAAAAATTGAATTAAATCATCCTTGTGGGGATAATTTTTATGTATTAAAAGGGTTTCAACACTGTTACATGCTGAAGGATACTGGGCTTTAGAATCAAGGACTATGTTTTTAACTTCGTCTTTTTTTGCGCTTTCATCAACAAAAATATGACAAATTCCGGATGCATGCCCTAAAACAGGGATTTTTGTATTTTCCTGTATGTATTTTACAAGAGAATTTGAACCCCTTGGAATAATTAAGTCAATATATTCATTCATCTTTAGCATGTTTGCTACATCCTCACGGGTATGTATAAGATTAACAGCTTCGAGCGGAAATCCTTCAACATTTTTAATTGAACTTATAATGGTATCAAAAAAGGCCTTATTTGTGTTTTGCGCTTCCCTTCCTCCTTTTAAAATAACCACATTGGATGTTTTAATTGTAAGAGATGTAATTTGCACAATAACATCAGGTCTTGCTTCAAATATAACCCCGATAACACCAATCGGTGAACTTATTTTTTCAAGAATTAAATCAGAGTCAAGTTCCCTTCGCCATTCAACCTTATCTGTCGGGCTCTTTAGCCTGATTATGTCATGGATGCCTTTTATCATTATGGCAAGCTTTCTTTCATCAAGTTTGAGCCTGTCATATATTGCTTTTGTAATTTCTCCTTCTTCTAAGAGCTTTTTTGCGTTCTTTAAGTCTTGATTGTTTGCATCAATTATTTTTTTTGCGTTATTTTGTATGCCAAAGGCAATATTCATCAAAGCTTCATCCTTTTTCATTTCAGAAAGCTCTTTGAGTTTTGTTTTAGCTTCTTTTGCTTTTTTAAACATTTCAAGCATGGGTTTTTTCTTTCTTTTTTTAAAGTAGCACTAAATTATCTTTATTAATTACATCATCGCTTTGCATATATCCCAAGACATTTTTAATTTCCACACTGTGAAGCCCCTTGATTTTTTCGCACTCGTCGGAGTTATAATTTGCAACCCCTCTTGCAAACTCGTTATTTTCTTCATCAAAAATACAGACAACTTCCCCTGCTTCAAATTTCCCGTTTATAGAGGTTATACCAATCGGAAGAAGGCTTGTTTGTTTTTCGATTAATGCGGCCTTTGCACCTTTATTTACGATAATTTCCCCTCTTACGTTTGTAGCATAAGCAATCCAACGTTGCTTTGAGGATAGTTTGTTGTTAGATAAAAAAAGTGTACCAATGTGCTCTTCGCTAAACACTTTTTTTATTATATTGGGTACAAGACCGTTAACTATCATTGCATTAGAGCCTGAATTGGTGACGACTTTTGCGGCATTTAATTTGGTAATCATTCCCCCTCTGCCGCCCAATGATGCACCTTGAGCCAGTTTTTCAATTTTGGGGGTTACTTTTTGTACGGTTTGAATGAGTTTTGCATCTTTATATTCTTTGGGATTTTTATCAAAAAGCCCGTCAATATCAGACACCATAACAAGCAAATCCGCATCAAGCTTACTTGCAACAAGGGCTGACAATTTATCATTATCGGAAAAGCTTACATGCTCAAGCTCCGAAGGTAATATTACGTCATTTTGGTTGATAACGGGAATAATACCCGCTTCAAGAAGCCGTGAAAGTGTACTTCTTAAAGATAAATACCTTTTTCTGTTTGAAAAATCATCTTCAATTAAAAGAATTTGAGAAATGTTAATTCCAAACCTATCGAAGCCATCCTGCCATATTTCAATTAGCATGGGCTGACCTATTGAAGCGGCAGCTTGCTTATCAACAACGGTTTCTGGAGTTTTCATGCCCAGCTTCTTAACCCCTAAGCCCACAGCTCCTGAAGTTACAATTAAAACTTCTTTGCCTTCTTTATATAGCCTTGCTATGTCCTCAATAAAGGAATAAAGCCTTGAAAGGCAAATATCCCCTTCTTCGTTTCTTAAAATATTTGTTCCGAACTTGAAAACTATTCTTTTAACTTTGTTTTTGTCCATTATAGCACCTTAAACCCAACAAGGAGCGATAATTCGGTATGTTTTAAATTGAATGTTTTTGCAAGCCCCTCATTCGTTACTTTTCCCCTAAAGGTGTTAACGCCGCTTCCGATTGAATCGACTTCTTTTATTGCGCTAAAACCTCCCATTTGAGCTATTTGCATGATATAAGGAAGAATTGCATAAGAGTATGCAAAAGAAGAAGTTTTAGGAGTTAATGAAGGCAAATTCGAAATGGCGCAGTGTGTTATATCGAATTTTTCATAAACAGGATTAGTCAGAGTAGTTGTTTGAATGTTTTCAACATTTCCGCCCTGATCAACCGCAATATCTATTAAAAATGACCCCTTTTTCATTTGTTTAACAATATCTTCCGTTATTAAAACCGGAGCTTTAACATTCGGCTTTGCAACCGCAGCAACCAGAATATCCGCCTTTTTTACTTCTTCTGTTAGGGTTGTGGAGTTGAAATAATGAGTTTTTATACTTCCGTTAAAAACTAAGTCCAAAAACGCAAGCCTTTTTGAATCTATATCAAGAACTGAAACATCCGCACCCATTCCGAGAGCAACTTTTGCCGCATTGGCACCTACTACTCCGCCTCCGACTATTACGACTTTGCCGGGTTGTACCCCGGGAACCCCCCCAAGGAGAACACCCGAGCCGCCATTATTCAATTCAAGATAGTGAGCACCCAATTGAATACTCAATCTTCCCGCAACTTCAGACATTGGTCTTAAAAGGGGGAATTCGCCGTTTTTCGTTTGTATGGACTCTGCGCAAATTGCAAGCACTTTTTTATTGATAAGATTCATAACAAGATCTTCCTCAATTGCAAGGTGCATATAACCAAATATAATCTGGTCCTCTTTAAAAAGCTTGTATTCTTCCTTTTGAGGTTCCTTAACTTTGACAATTATGTTTGCAATATCCCAAAGTTCTTCTTTTGTATCAAGTATTTTTGCGCCCGCTTCAATGTACATATCATTACAAAAGCCCGCATTTAAACCCGCATTTTTTTCAACATAAACTTCATGGTTATCATCTGTCAATATTTTAACGGAATCAGGGGTTAAAGAAACCCTGCTTTCATCGGTCTTTAATTCTTTAGGTATACCAAAAATTGATTTTGTTTTCATTTTATATTCCTTTTATACCCTTGTAAGCTTATTATTAAGGGTATCTTCAATTTCTTGACTTATAAGCTCTATCGCCTCAATTTTGTTTTCTGCCGTTGTAACAGGGCGCCCTACAACCATAAAATCAACCCCCGCTTTGATTGCATCAGAGGGTCTTACAACTCTTACCTGATCGTTAACCACACTCCAAGTCGGACGAACGGCAGGACAGACAATCAGAAAATCTTCTCCGCAAACCTCTCTTATAATAGGAGCTTCTGATGCGGATGCAACCACACCGGATAAACCGGAATCAAGAGCCGTTCTTGCAAGCCTTGATACGTATTCATCTATACTCATATTAACATTCAATTCTTGTGTTAAGGTTTTTTGACCGAAGCTGGAAAGGAGTGTAACACCTAAAATTGTAGGAGGTTCAACCCCGTATTTTTTTGCGGTTTCCATTGCAAGCTTGACGGTTGCGCTCATCATTTTTGAGCCGCCTTTTATATGCAGGTCAAAAAAATCAATTCCCCTTTTAACAAGATTTGCACTGGCTCTTGCAACAGTGTTAGGTATATCATGGAATTTCATGTCATAAAAAACTTTAGCCCCGTGGCGCTTAATCATTTCATTTACTTCAAAACCATAGCTTTGCAGTTGCAGACCCACTTTAAAGTAATCTACATAATCTTTTAATTCAACAACCAGTTTTTCCGCTTCTTCAACAGTGTCAACATCCAGAGCTAAAATAATTCTTTCCTTTGCGGAACGGGGTTTTAAAACGGTCATGTTTTCCAACCTTTATAATAATACTGCGCCAGGATATTTTACCATAAAAAAAATGAATTTTCAAAAGTACTCTAATCTTTTAATACAAGTATATCTAGCGCCCTAAAAGCTCTAAAAAATGTGCAAATTAAATATTTTAACTTTAACCAAATAATTGAGCAAATTTATATAGGCCAAAAAACCCTTTTAAGCCATAAAATTCCAAAAAACAAGAAAAATTTTCAATAAAAAATGAGCCGACAAAATCATTTTTCCCTGTTCAAAATTTATTATCGCAACCCCGAAATTGGATAACAGGTGGTTTCATCGACTCACATTATAATCATAACTTATCTTAACATGCTTTTTATCGCCTAAAATAATTAATTCTTAAGAATTAATTTATCCTTTAACCGCACCTTCATTTGTACCTTTTATAAAATGTTTTTGAAGGAGCAGGAAAAATACTATTATGGGTATAATAGAGATAATTGAACCCGCTGCAATAAGTCTGTAATCAGCACTAAAGGCTCCCTGTAGTTCATTTATTCCAACGGGTAAGGTAAAAAGTTCCTGTTTTGTTAAAATTATGCTTGGCCATAAAAATTCTCCCCAGCTACCCACAAAAGTAAAAATGGCTAATACTGATAAAGAAGGTTTGATAAGGGGAAGAAGTATTTTATAAAAAAGTTCAAAAGAATTGCACCCATCTATAATTGCTGATTCTTCTATTTCTTTTGGTATGGTTAAAAAGGCCTGTCTTAAAAGGAAAATTCCAAACGCATTAACGCAAAAAGGCAAAATCATCCCCAAATATCCCATTGTATCAGACACAGAGTCAACCAAATTCATTTTTAAAACAATAATATAAACGGGAAGCATAATTGCTTGAAAGGGCACGGTTAAAGTTAAAAGAACCATAAAAAATATAAAATTTTTACCCCTGAATTCCATTCTTGCAAGCGGGTATGCAGCAAGGGCGGAAAAAACCAAATTTAAAATAACGGTAAAAAATGCGACAATAAAACTATTTATTGCATATTTTATAATGGGAACAAGTTCTAAAACTCTTAAAAAATTAGCAAAAGTAGGGTATTTGGGAATTAAGACCGGCGGATATTGGAATATATTTTCACTTGCCCCCTTCATGGCAGTTGAAGTCAGCCATAAAAAAGGAAGCATGCAAAAAATGCAAAGAACTATAAGACCAAGATGTATAAAAAACCCTTTTATGTGTTTCATAGTCCGTATTTTTCCCTCTCAAAACAAAAAATATTAACTAAAGAAAACCCCATAACAAGAATTAAAAGTATAACACAAGCACTTGATGCCATCCCCAAATCAAGACTTTCAAACGCTTTTTCGTATATGTAATATACGATTGTTTTTGTTGAATTTAAGGGCCCGCCTTTTGTCATAACATAAATTTCAACAAAAACCTTGAGGGCAGAAATTGAGCTAATCGTAGATACCAGCGCAATAGTGGGCATAATATGCGGAATGGTAACCGTCAGGTGTTTTTTGATTTCCCCCGCACCGTCAATTTCGGCTGCCTCTAACAATTCTTTGGGAACGGAAGTTAGGGAAGCAAGATATATCATCATATAGTATCCGATTCCTTTAAAAATGGTAACAATTGCAACGGATGCCATGGCAACTTTGGGGCTTGTAAGCCAAGGAACGGAATTTATATGAAAAAGTCCTAAAAAATAATTCAAAAGCCCTTGCGGCTGATATAGCCATTTAAAAGCAATTGCAACAACAACAATTGAAACAACCACGGGTATATAAATTATTAATTTATACAGGTTATCAAATTTTATTTTTTGGTCAATAAGAATTGCAACAATCAGCGGAAATATTACAAGAAAAGGAACGCAGAGAATTAAAAACCAAAATGTATTCAGTATGGATTTTATAAAAATTTCCGATTTTAAAATTGTAAAATAATTTTCAAGCCCAACAAATATAGGGTTATAGAACTCTTTTGTATAGTCAAAAAAGCTCATAATTGCGGTTTGAAAAAAAGGTATGAAAAAAAATACCAAAAGTAAAACCATGGCGGGCAATAAAAATATATAAGGAGTCAGCTTAAAACTTTTGTTCATAGCTCAATAATAAAATAATTTTCTTTAAGGGTAAAGCCTTTTTATTACTTTTTGTTGTAAAATTGTTATGTTATGAAAAAGCTTTTTTGGAGTTTATTACTTTTATATTTATTTATATTTATTCCCATAGCAAAAGCGGAAGAAAAAACCACTATCAGGGTGGGCATTTCAAATAGCAGCTTTTCAGGGTATGAACACAATAATATGACTTTCATTTCCCCTTCTGAAATGAACATTGTTAATATGGAGGAGGGAAATAATATCCCCGTTTCTCCTTTTGTTCCAATTCAAATAAAAATAAAAGACGGGAATTTTACCGTTCTTTCTTCCGATGAAAAAATAATTGATAATTCAAAAGGTCCGATAGTCTTAACGGGGACAGACAAGATAGGAATAAAGGAAATCTCAAGAAAAGCTGATAGCGCCTATTATTCGGGGATGATTGAATTAAGGGGGGTAAAGCCTGATAAATATAACATAATAAATGTTTTAGATATGCAAAGTTATCTTAAAGGGGTTGTGCCAAATGAAATGCCGATTAGTTTCGGGCTTGAAGCCCTTAAAGCTCAGGCAGTAGCCGCAAGAAATTACGCAAATCGCCCTAATACATACTACACTAACTATGATGTATGCGATTCAACCGCATGTCAGGTTTATTACGGCGAAAATAGCAGAACTCAAATATCGGATAAGGCGGTAGATGAAACTTTGGGAATTTATGCACTATATAATAATCAAATAATTTTGGCACTTTATTCTTCAACTTCATCAGGCATAAGCGGAAATTATTTTGAAACATTCGGAAACTTTATCTCAGATATACCGTATTTAAGGTCGGTTTGCGATAATCCTGATTTAGAGGGTCTTAAAAGTGAAGATGATATAAAAAAATACTTTCAATCAAATCCGCCTTCTTTTGATATGAAATCTCCAAAATACAGATGGCAAAAATCCTTTAAAAGAGAAGAATTGGAAGATATTTTATCTAAAACTCTATATGAACAATCAAAATCGGGAAATGTTACTCCCCCATACAGTATAGGAAATAAAATTGAGGGTTTGAAGGAAATAAATGTTTTAAAAAGGGGGGCTTCATATAAAGTTTTAGAACTTGAAATAAAGTCTGAAAGTGGCGATTATACGGTAAAAAAAGAGCTTCCGATAAGAAGAATTTTTAAACAAAACGGCTCATACCTTCCATCCGCAAACTTTTTTGTTGAAGCCAAAAAAACAAATAAAGAAAATAAAGAGGAAATAAAAAAAGATAAAAAAGAAGATAAAAAGGAAGCGATATTTCAAAGCGAAGAAAAAGAAGAAAAGGTAAAGCTTCTTCCCTCTATAGGAGGCTTAATTAAAAAACATAAAAATCTGCCCGATACTTTTGATTTCTACGGAGCCGGCTTCGGGCATGGGGTTGGTATGAGCCAATATGGCGCAGGCTATCTTTCAAGCTACGGGGTTTCTTATGATGAAATATTGAAACACTATTATAAAGGAATAAATCTGGGTACAATCCCAAAAACGGTTCAGTATAATAATGTTGAGCTTGATTATGGGGTTGAGTTTTATTTTACCAAACAAAAAAATAAAACCCCGCAAGCGCTAAATCCTTCTAAAAGCCCTCTAAAAAACGAATTAATGAAACTGTCGGATACA
This sequence comes from Candidatus Gastranaerophilales bacterium, assembly GCA_947630535.1. Classification (GTDB taxonomy): domain Bacteria; phylum Cyanobacteriota; class Vampirovibrionia; order Gastranaerophilales; family Gastranaerophilaceae; genus Galligastranaerophilus_A. The sequence continues at coordinate 36,827 of CANRHZ010000002.1, forward strand.
AACAAAAATAAAAAATGCACGCTTATAATTGAAAATAAAGACAAAATAGACGAGTTTGAATTTTTCATAAACGATTACTACTTTAGAGTGACAACGGAAGCATTTAAAAAGAAGCTTCTTGAAACAGACATAACAAAATATTTAAACAACGGGAAAAATAAGGTTGTATTTAAGCCGCTTCAAGAAAAGAATAAACATAAAAAAGCCTTGTTTTATCTTATTATAGGGGAAGAAGATGAGTGAAAATACTATAAATAAGAGTGAAGAACAGGGACTTTTTAAGGTTGCGGGTTTTATTGCAATAATTATTTTGCTTTCCAAAATTGCGGGTTTTTTAAGAGATGTGGTAATTGCAAACTATTACGGGGCAAGTATTGTATCGGATGCTTATTTTTATGCATATCAAATTCCGGCGCTTGTTCTTGTTATATTGGGCGGGGTAGGAGGACCTTTTCACAGTGCTACGGTTGCGGTATTTTCAAAGCTTATAAAGGATTTCAACAAAAAGCCCGAAGATTCGGTTAAAAAACTCTTTAATACTTTTGAAACATTTAGTGTGATTTTGTTTTCAATTTTGGGGCTTATATGCTTTTTTATTCCTGACGTACTTATGAGGCTTATTATAAGCGGGGAAAACTATGAATTGCTTGCGCTTTCTTCAAAACTTTTAAAAATTATGTCCCCCGTTATATTGATTGGCGCAATTATTGGTCTTTATTACGGGATATTGGTTACATATAAAAGGTTTTTGTTGCCCAACATTTCCCCTTCAATGCTATCTTTGGGGATTATTATTGTTCTTTTGATTTCAAAGGGCGATAAAACAGGCTTTTATCTTGCACTTGGTACGCTTTTCGGTGCACTTCTTCAATTTTTGCTTCAAATGCCCGTTGTAAGAAATCTGGGATATTCTTTTAAACCCTCTTTCGATTTTTTCAAAAATAAAAATTTTAATGAAATACTTGAACTTCTTTTTCCGGCTTTTTTAAGCTCCACTATAGGTCAATTGGGAATATACGTTGATATGTTCTTTTCTTCGTCCTTAAAAGAGGGTGCATGGACTGCGTTCGGGTATGCAAACAGAATTTTTCAATTTCCCACAGGTATGCTTTTAACCGCAATACTTGTTCCCCTGTTTCCTTTATTTTCAAGGCTGGTTGCCCAAAGTGATACCGAAGGGGTCAGACACTATTACAAAAAAGGACTTGGTTCATTAATATACGCAGGTGCTTTTTTAATGACAATTATTTTTGTTGTCAGAACGGATGCCATCTCGCTTGCCCTTCAAAGAGGCGCATTTGACGGCGAAGCAACATTTGTTGTGTCTGAAATACTGTTTTTTATAACACTTTCAATTATTCCATACGTTATAAGAGATAGTGCCACAAGGCTTTTTTATTCATACGGCGATTCAAAAACTCCTTTTTTGATTGCAATGTGTTGCATTGTTTTAAAAGTTATATTAAATCTGCTTCTTGTAAAACCAATGGGAATAAACGGAATAGCTCTTTCAACCACTCTTGTTACTTTGTTTAATGCTCTGTCTCTTACCATTTTCTTAAGAAAAAAGATTTCTATAGGTTATAAATCGCTCATATCAAGCTTTATTAAAATAGCTTTTTCATGTTTGATTACATTTGTTGTCGGAATGTCAGTTTCAAAAATATATTCTAACTTTATTGAATGGAACTTTATATCAGGGTTAATAAAGCTTATAGTTGTTTGTTTTAGTATGATTGTTACTTACTTTATTTCTTCAATTATTTTAAAAATTGAGTATATGCAGGAAGTTTTGATAAAAATAAAAAATAAATTCGGAAAAAAAGATGTACGATAAAAATGAAATTTTAGGATTTGAAACGGATACAGTTTGGGGGATGGGGTGTCATCCCCTAAATAAAAATTCGGTTGAAAAAATTTATCAAATAAAAGGAAGAAATGTAAAAAAGCCGCTTATATTGATGAGTTCTGATATCAGGCATGTTGTGCCTTACATAAAAAAAATACCCGATTATGGCCACACTTTAATTAAAAAATATTTCCCCGGTGCTCTTACTTTGATTTTTGAAAAAGAGGACATTTGCCCTGATTTTGTCACATCAGGGTTTAATACCATAGGAGTCAGAATTCCAAACCACAAAGGATTTTATGGTATAGCAGAAAATTTTGAAGGAAAGGTTCTTGCAACGACATCTCTTAACTATTCAAATCAAAATCCCGTAGCCGATTATAATGAAGCAAAGCTTAAATTCGGCTCTATAATAAATGTTATAAAGCCTGAAATTGAAACTAATATTCAAGGGATAGCTTCAACCGTTGTATTATGCACAAAAGATAAACCCGTTATTTTAAGGCAAGGCAACATATTTATTTAATAAGGGCTTGAACCTCTTTAAATTTCGGATTTTTTGAATTTTTAAGCCACATAAAAAGTGCCATTTCAATCGTTATTATATTAACCCCTCTGTTTTTTAAATTTTGCACTGCAATCTCTTTTTGGTATTCATCTCTTGAAAAAATGCAATCGTCTAAAACATAAACCTCGTATCCGTTTTCCTGAAGGCTTAATGCGGTTTGATATACGCAAATATGTGCTTCAATTCCCGCTAAAACTATTTGTTTTTTTTCCGATTTTAATATTTTATCAAATATGCTTTTTTCATCAGTTGTTGAAAAAGAGGTCTTTTCATAACGACAAAGGGTTTTGTTTAAAATATTTGTAATGTTTGGTATGGTTTCCCCTAACCCCCTTGGATACTGTTCTGTAATAAGGGTTTCAACATTTAATATTTTAGCTGCCTTTGTTATTTTTTCAAAATTTTTTATGGCATTAACTTTTTTTACACTAAGCATGTTAAGGAGCTTTTCTTGCGCATCAATTATGACAAGCATTGAACTGTTTGTATCAAGCATTTTTTAAGCTCCCTCCAATTAATAATTTTCTTTTATTTTAATTATATGATAAAATCATGCCTATGAAAAAGTTATTGATTATATTTGTGATTTTTTTGTCTTTAACGGGGGCTTCATACGCTCATAATGTTCTTGTTCAAAGTTTAAGCGATTTTTCTAAGGATGATAGCAATAAAGATTTTAGCGCAAAGGTTATTGAAGATGTTGAATTTGATTCGGGTCTTAAATTTGAAGCAAACTCCACAATAAACGGTAAAATTTTAAAGGTTGTGGACGCTAAAAGAGGAAAAAGGGATGCTTATATTGTAATTACACCCGTATCTAACACAAAAGTTGACGGGAATATTTCCCTGATAGAAGATTCTAACCTTGAAGCAAAAGTTGTCGGATATTCAAAAAAAGATTGGAAACAAATGGGACTTGATGCCGGTCTTGCTGTCGGCGGTCAGTTTGTTAAGGGGTTAGGGCAAATGTTTTATTTTTCTAAAGGTTTAATTAAACCTGATGAAGGAAGAAACAGGGTTCAGACCGCTTTTCATAATGTTTATGAAAGCACCCCTTTTGTTTATGCGGAAAAAGGCAAAGACGTTGATATAAACCAAGGCGATTTACTTGTTTTAAAATTCTATCATACTGATGTACCAAAATGGCGTCCTATAAAAAGGCAAAAATAAACCTTAAAATGTTTTTATTATTATAAGGTGGTACCAGTTTAAAAGCGATTTCAGATGAAAATAGAAAAAATTAATCAGGTTTATCGGCAAAATGTTCCCAATCGGTCTAAAACCGAAGATGCAAGAGTGTATAGTTCTGATAAAAATAATTTTGAACTATCTAAAGTGTATTATAAACCTCTTGCATTTGGTAAAAAGTTAGAAGAACATAATAGCTGGGGTGCAAGAATTAACCCGAAAACAAATGAGTTGAGTTTTAAAATATTTACATTTCCTGATGCCAAGGAAGTTTATGCTCTTATATATAAAGAAGATGAAAAAGACATAAAAGAAAAAATCAAGCTTGAAAACAAAGGCGACGGGGTATTTGAATCTGACAGTATTCCTAAAGACAAAGTAAAAGAAGGAGATAAGTATTTATTTGAAATACATAAAAATAATGATGAAATAGAAATTGTAAAGGACCCCTACACTTTTAAGCAAGAGAAAATTAACGGCGCTTCAAGTGTATATAATCAATCAAGCTACAAGTGGCAAAGTGACAATACTTGGAAAAATAATCCGAACAGAATAACAAGAAAATCAGACGGAAAAGACGGAAACCGCTCCTTAAGGGAAGCAAGGATTTTTGCTCTAAATCCTGATACATTTACCGATAAAAGAAGTTATGAAGGTGTTATACCAAAACTAAAAGAGATAAAAGCAAACGGCTTTAACACAGTTGAAATCATGCACGTTGAAAACACTTACAGTTTCAACTGGGGATATGACGGTGTGGATAAAATGGCGCCAAGTAATTATCTTGGCGGGCCCGATAAGCTGAAAGAACTTGTTGATGAAGCCCACAAAGAGGGACTTAACGTGGTTTTTGATATTATACCCAATCACCTTGGTCCTGACGGTGCACAACTCGGAAGAACGGGCCCTTATATAAAAGGCCCTAATGATTTTGGGGAAGCATTCAATTTTGAAGGAGAAAATTCCGAATTTGTTCGTGATTATATTATAAATTCGGCAATGAACTGGGTTGAAAATTATCATGTAGACGGGCTCAGACTTGATATGACAAAGTATATGCAGTCTGATAATACCCTAAAACAGCTGGCAAGTGAAATAAATTATCATTATCCCGATTGCTTCCTTATTGCAGAAGATGGCAGGGGCGGAGTCAGTGTGGATGATGTTGGCAACTACTGGCAAAATGAAGATGAAGTCCATGATAAAAGGGTGACAAATAAACTAAAACCCGAAGAATACGGCGAAGGGGAAGATGAAGAAACTCACACTAAAAAAATTGAAGAAATAATAAAGGATAAAGGCAATCTATCAAGGCTTGGCATGGATTCAGAGTGGGACTTTAACTTTTACCATCAGCTCGATTCTTCTTTGTATACAATCAACACATCCAACTTGATTAAAGGCGCAATTAATGCCCAAGATAGCGTAAAATATTTGGCAAGTCATGATGAAATAGGAAACTATGAAGGAACAAGAAAGCTTGCAAAACTTATGGTTCCGAAGCTCATGCTTAATGAAAATGTAGTTTTGGGCGATGAAGATTATAAAAGAGCATCTGAATATGCAAAGACGAAAAACAAAAGCATTGAAGAAGCTACAAATATAATAAGATGCCAAAAAGCTCAGTTTGTGGCAGAAGAACTCGCAATAAAATTTCAAAAAGGCGAACTTGATAAGTATGAATTAAAACCCTCAATGACACATGAAGAAAGCCGCAAACTAAGAGAATGTTTTAAAGGCGAAGTATTAAGGCCTCTTGACATAAATCCGGATGTAAGAATGTCATTCAGTAAAATAAAAACGGCATTCTACAGGTCATATAACCAAATTAAAATGGCATCAGCTCTTGTATATTCAATCCCGGGGCCTAAAATGGTATTTCAGGGGGACGAAAATGCCGACCTTACTCCGTTTAGGTTCTTTAGAAGGTTTGAATCCGTTCCCTATGAAGGATATTTATATATGGAAAAAGGGTATGAGCCTGCTGAACCTGCACTTGCAGCTTCTACCATAGGAAAAATTAAATACTCTCCTGACGGTAAAAAAAGAATGGACGGCTTTAATTTACTTATGAAGGATTTGGCCAAATTGAATGAAGAAAACCCGGCATTAAGGCTTGGGCACATAAACAAGGACTTTGTTGTAGACCATTCAATGTCAAACCTTGTTGCATTTGATATTAAGGATAAAAATTCGGATAACGAAATATTTACCGTAAGTAATTTAGGTGTTGCAAATTACAGAGAAGATAAAGATAACGAATATTATATAACATTCCCGGAAGGTGAGTGGATTGAGGTATTAAACACTGACGATATCAAGTATCAGGGAACTTCAAGACACGCAAATAAAGATGAAATAATTCAGGGGGACGGTCACTCAATTAAACCTATTAACATAGGCGGATATTCAACAATATACTTTAAAAAAGTAGGATAAAAAAACCCCTTGTAATGAAAATTACAAGGGTTGATTGTTTGTTAAATATTACAGTCTCTATGCTTTATTATCTATTGCCTTGTTTGTTAAATATAATATTTCCGTGTTTGGGCCTAAACCCTCAAGTAAAACATTAGCCATAGTTAATTTTTCAGGATGTTTTCCTTCGTTTTCTTCTTCGGGCAGGCATGATTTAAATGCGTTTACCATAATTTGACCGCTCATTGCAAATAATGCACCTGCTATAGCAAAGAACGCAAGAGGTCTTGATGCTTTCGCAGCGTTTTTAATATTTGATACTTCCACATGCTGCTTTGCTATGCCGACTTTATCCACTCTTGATAAAAGAGCACTGAAACCGGCTTTAATATTATCCGGCATGCTCTCTAACAACTCATGAGCAACTTTGGGGTTTTTTGAAATATCGCCTGAGTGAGCTTCAAACACATCAAATGCATCCTTAGCTACATTTAATGTGCCATGATTAAATTCATCAGACATTATTTTAATTTCGTTTGCTCTTACTTTTGAAACTTTTTGTTTAATTGCATTTTGAGCCGAAGAATTAAAGTACAGTTTAAATTCTTCCGTAGTTAAAGGAGCAACCTTACGAACAAGCGCACCGCCCACTGCACCAATTGTTGCAGCCTTAAGCACACCTGTCGGTTTCGTGTTATTCTCTTGTCCTACACTAGTTACTCTCATTGTTTCCCTATTTCACACAATTAAACCATGCCTATAAATGGGTAGATTTAAAAGACATGTGATTTTATCTTAAAAAATTTAAAAAAAAAATTAAATTTTTTTCAAATTTTTAATAGTCTACCATGCAAAAACAACTTTGTCAACACTTTATAAAAAACTTATTTTTCATATTCCTTTAATTTTTTATAAAGCTTTATCTCCTCATCGCTCAAATCTTTTTTTACGGATATTTTTACTTTGATATTAAGGTTGCCAAACCCCCCCTCTTTTTTGGGAAGGCCAAGCCCCTTCATTCTGAGCATTGTGCCTGAAGAAGATTTTTGAGGAATTGTAATGTTGAAATTCCCATGGGGAGTTACAATTTCTTTTTTTGTTCCTAAGACGGCTTCAGGGGGAGTTATTTCAACTTCTTTAGTTAAATCTGTTCCTTCAACTTCATATATCGGGTCTTGAATTTTAACGGTAAGATATAAATCGCCTTTGTTACCGTAGGCGTCCTGTTTGCCTTCTCCTTTTAGTCTTATTCTTTGCCCTTCTTTACAGAATTTTGGTATGTTTACATTAAGGTGTTTTGAAGTTTTTTCAATGCCGGAACCTGCGCAGTTAGGGCAAAATGTCCTTGTGTTGCCTCCGCAATGGGGACACTTTCTAAAGTCATTTATTGTAATTCCTTTGGTACCGGAAAGGAAAATGTCGTTAACGCTTAAAATAATATTTTGTGTAATATCAAGATTTTCAGAAGGTTTTCTTGCTCCTGCTTCTCCTTTTGTGTTTCTAAAACCGCCCATATTCTGGCCGAAACCTTGTCCGAAAGCATCAAAACCGTTGCTATAAGTTCTTGTATATCCGCCTTGAGCGCCTTTTGACATTAAGTCGCCGAATATTGCGGAAAAGAAATCCGAAAAGCCACCCATTGAGCCTGTTGATGAGCTATTTGCAAACTGTGAAAAATCAAAATCTCCGAAATTTGGAGGGGGGGTAAAATCCGCACCGCCTTGCCAGCTTGAACCAAGACTGTCATATCTTTGGCGCTTCTGTTTGTCGCCCAATACTTCATAGGCTTCGTTTATGTCTTTAAATTTTTCTTCCGCACCCTTCTCTTTGTTTACGTCAGGGTGATATTTTCTTGCAAGCTTTCTGTATGCCGATTTAATTTCGGCCTCGCTTGCATCTTTTTTTACTCCTAAAATTTCATAGTAGTCTTTGTATTTCATAACTTTATATTAACGGGAAAAATTTAAAAATCATATAAAATTAATAATTTATTAATTATTCTTCTTGTACCTTTTTCCTTCAACTTCATGGACATTTTCAACCGCTATAAAGGATGCGGGGTCAATGTCGTTTACAATTTCTTTAATTTTTTGAATTTCGATTTTTGTAATAACGCAATATATCATTTTTGATTTTACACCTGAATATCCGCCTTCAGCACTTAAATAAGTGACGCTTTTATCCAATTTTTTCATGATGGCTTTTCCTATTTCATCATATTTGGAGCTTATAATGAAAATAGACTTAGCTTCATTTAATCCTTGCAACACAAGGTCAATTACCCTGTATGCAATGAAATATGTGAGTGCGGAATACATTGCCTTGTCTGCGCCATATACAAAGCCTGCCAGAATAAAAATGAAAAAGTTGAAAAACATTATAATTTCGCCAACTGAAAACGGTTGTTTTTTTGCAAGTTTTATTGCCAAAATTTCGGTACCGTCCAAAGATGCATTGCTCTTTAACACAAGTCCGACACCGGCGCCAAGGATTATACCCCCAAAAAGAGACGCAAGCAAAGTATCTGAGGTTATAATGTAGTTTGATCTGTGGAAAATTTCAGAAAAAACGGAAAGCAACGTAACCCCGAAAAACATTAAAAAGACAAAGTCCCGACCAAATTTCTGGTATGCCATAATAATAAAAGGTAAGTTAAGAACAATTAAAAATATACCCAAAGAATAATCCGTTAAATAACTGAGCATAATTGAAATACCAACTACACCGCCGTCAATTACCTCGTTCGGAATTAATACGCATTCAAGTGAAAAGCCCGCAATGAGCGTTCCTATCGTAATCCAAAACATTCTAAAAAGGGTTAGTTTTAATGTTACTTTATTCATGTCTTTATGGTAGTATGAAAATATGAAAAAGTTAAGTATTTTATTTTTATTGTTGACGTTTTTATTAACGGGATGCTCCGAGCAAAAAGAACCTGATGATTTGCTTAAAACCATAAAAAAAAGAGGTAAGCTTATTGTCGGGATAAAAACGGATTCAAAGCCTTTCGGGTTTTATCAAAACGAAGAAATAAAGGGCTTTGATGTCGATATTTCACAACAGATAGCATCCGACATATTTAATACAAACGCTAAAGACAATATAGAGTTTGTTTCTCTTACTCCATACGAAAGAATAAGCGCTCTTAATTCGGGAAAAGTTGATATTCTGGTTGCAACATTAAGCATTAATGAAAAAAGAAAAGAAATAATAGATTTTTCAATTCCCTATTTTGTTGCAGGTCAAGCTCTAATGGTTCCGATTAATTCAAATGTCCGCTCAATTAATAATTTGAACGGAAAAAGGGCTGCCGTTGTGTTGGGTACTACGGGCGAAAAAACCTTGAGGATGCTTGCTCCGAATGCAACTTCAATGGGTGCAATGAATTATAAAGATGCTTTTAATATGCTGAAAGAAAACAAGGTTGAAGCCATACTGGCGGATGATAGCCTTTTATACGGTATTTTGATTGATAATAAGGGATACAGGATTTTACCTTCAAGATTTACGGAAGAATATTATGCAGTTGGCATAAGAAAAGGCCCGGAAAATGAAAACCTTAAAAAACTTGTCAATTCGTCTATCAACAGTATTGATAAAAACGGCAAACTAAACAAAATTAAAGCAGAATGGATACCAAAAACGGGGTATATAAAATAGTTTTTAAAATTTTTTTGTTTGTAATAGAATAAGGATATGGAAAACAATAATTTTTTACTGGAAATTTTAGTTCAAGAGCTCCCTTACCAATTTATTCCGAGTGCACAGGGGCAGCTTGAAACTCTTTTTAAAAAACTTTTGGATGAAAACAAATTAAGCTATAAAACTGTTAAAACGTATGCAACTCCAAGACGTCTTGCCGTTTTGATTGAGGGACTTCCTCTTTCAAAAGAAGATGTAATAAAGGATGTTAAAGGCCCGATTTTAACAATTGCGATTGACGGAAACGGTAATTATTCTCCTTCTGCACTTGGTTTTGCAAAGAAAAACGGAATTACAACCGATAAACTTTATCAAAAAGATGGCTACATCTGGGCTAAAATCGAACAAAAGGGTAAAAATACAAAAGAACTTTTAAAAGAAAATATAAAACCTTTGGTTATGAAGCTTCAAGGTTCCCACTTTATGAGATGGGGCTATTTTGAAGAAAAATTTTCAAGACCCATAGAAAACCTTGTTTGCCTTTTTAATGACGAAATTGTTGATGTTGAACTGTTTAATATAAAAGCGGGAAACACTACAAAAGGTCACAGATTTTCCGATATAAAAGAAATTACAATTAAAACTCCTGATGAATACCTTGGTGCTCTTGAAAAAGTTAATGTCTATGCAGACGTTGAAAAGAGAAGAAATTTGATTGTCGAACTTGCGGACAAAAAAGCCAAAGAGCATGACCTTACTATTAATTTTGATGATTTAGGGGACCTTTTGGATGAAGTAACATATATAACCGAATACCCCGTTCCCGTTGTTTGTGAATTTAAAGAAGATTACCTTCAAATACCGGATATTGTCACCGTTACGGTTATGTCAAAGCACCAGAGGTATTTCCCCTTGTATGAAAAATCGGGAAAACTTTCAAACAAATTTATTACCATGGCAAATTTTGTCGGGAAAGATATTGAATCTTTTGAAAATATAAAAAGAGGAAACCAAAGGGTTATATCTGCACGTCTTGAGGACGGTAAATTTTTCTATGACGAAGACATAAAAACCACACTTATTGATAAACTTCCTTCTCTTAAGGGAATGACATTTCAAAGAGGGCTTGGAACTCTTTATGACAAAACTTTAAGAATTGAAAAGTTGTCTGATTTTATTGCGGACAGATTAAACATAACCGATAAGACCGACATTTTAAGAACCGCAAGGTTATCTAAAGCCGATTTATCCACAAAGCTTGTTTTTGAATTTACCGAACTCCAAGGCTTTATAGGCGAAAACTATGCACTGAAATCAAAAGAAAATGAAAATGTAGCTCTCGGTATAAAAGAACACTATTTTCCCCTTCAGGCAGGTTCCAATCTTCCTTCAAAAACGGAAGGAATAGTTGTTTCAATTGCAGACAAAATTGATACCATCTGCGCCGTGTTTTTATCTACTCAGGAGGACAAGAAAAAAAGACCCACGGGCTCAAATGATCCTCTAGGGGTAAGACGTGCAATTTTGGGGATAGTAAAAACCGTTATAAATTATAAGCTCAATATTGATTTATCAGAGCTCATCAAGTATTCTTTTGATATTCTCTCAAAAGAATTCAATATAAACCTAAAGCCTGAAACAGTTAGCGAACTTATGGACTTTATTTATAGCAGAGTTAATGTAATTTATGAAAATACATACAGAAACGATGTTTTATCTGCTTGTAAAACCTATTGTCCGCTTTCAAATTTAAATATTTGGCTTGATAGGGTTCAAGCGGTTAACAGTTTTGTGGGTTCTCTAAATTCATCAGAAATTTTAGAAACAGTCAACCGTGTTTTAAGAATTACGGCAGGCCATAAAACTAAAGAAAAAGTTAATCCGTCTTTATTTGTTCAGGAGGAAGAAAAATTTCTCTACAATTCCATATTAAATTCAAAAGAGATAACCTACAAAAATATTGAAGAAATAAGGGAATTTATCCTTCCCTTAAATAAATTTTTTGATAAGGTTCTTGTTATGGATAAAGATGAGAATATTAAAAACAACCGATTAAATCTTTTATCTGTGCTCGAAGAAAAGTTTAATACAATTTGCGACTTTACAAAAATTTTATCCAAGTAAAAATCGGGTATTTAGATGAACATACTGTTTGTTACTGACTTATGCCCCATAAATGATGAAGAAAATCTTCCTATAGTGCTTCAAAATTTTATTTTGGATTTTAAAAAGCTCGAACACAATGTAACGCTTTTAAGACCAAATGTTATACCGAATGTTTTAATAAGAAAAAGAAAAATATATAAAGACGCTACTACATTTTATAAGGGTATAAAATGTATAAATAAAAACTTTTTGACCCCGTTTTTTAAGCTTTCCGATTTCAAATTTTTATCAGGCGATAAATATGATGTTATATTATCTCACATGCCATCAGGAATTTTAGCAGCAAATAAAATTTCAAAACTTTTAAATATTCCATACTATGCTTCCGTTCATTCAAGCGATATAAAAGTTCTTTCGGATAAGAAATACTCTTTTCTTTTTCATTCCATGAAAATGGCATACCTTGAAGCTGCAAATGTACTTCCAAGGTCTTATTGGCTTAAAGACAAAATAACAGAACTTATCCCCGAAGTAAAAGCCAAAACATATATTGTACCATCCGGTATAAATAGCGAATATCTGTTAAATGATAAGCATATTTATAAAAAGGCTCAAAAATTTTATGGTATACCTTTAAAAATTTTTTCGGTCGGCCAATTAATCAAAAGAAAAAACTTCAAAAATTTAATTCTTGCAATAAGTGAAATTGAAGATATAGAGCTTTTAATTGCAGGTGAGGGCCCGGAAAAAAAGAATTTAACAAGGCTTATAAAAGCGCTGAATTTGGAAAACAGGGTAAAACTTTTAGGAAAACTTGAGCATTTGGAAGTATTAAAGCATATGGAAAACATACCTGTCTTTATCCTTCCTTCTTTATTTGAAACGTTTGGCATGGTGTATCTGGAAGCCTTAGCAAAAGCATCCGTTGTTATTTGTTCTGAAAATTCGGGTATGGCAGGTTTTATAAAAAACGGCTATAACGGCTTTTTAACCAAGACGGACAAAAATTCTATAAAAGAAACTCTTGAGCACATCAAAAATCTTGTTAACCCTGAAGAAATAATGCAAAATGCGTATAATTCGGCATTGAATATGGACAGATTAAAAATGGCGGAAAATTATTTAAATATAATTCAAAATATTCTTGTTTAAGATATAATCTAATTATCACATATAAGGAAATTAAAACATGCAAGCAAGACGTGCATCCAGAGAAATGGCTTTGATATTATTTTCTCAACTTGGAAAAGATATAGATAAATATTCGCTTAACGATTTTAAAGATATACTTTTAAATTCCATAAGAACGCTTATCGGTAACTCTTATGACGAGCTTCAGGTTGTAACAAGCGAACTGAATGAAATAAGGGATTATATAATCGAATATGAAAACAATCATAAAGATAATCTTGAAAGGCCGCTGGATGCTCCCAATATTCCCGTTAAATTGCCTTTAACGGATGATATGTCAAATAAAATTGAAACACTTATGAATTCTGCCGAAAAATCATTATCTGCGCTTGAAGTTGCTGAAATGTCCATTCTTTCAGACAGAAATGATGTTAAAAAATACATTGAATCAATTTTTAAGACCTACAAAGCAAAAAAAGACGAAATAGACGGAATAATAAAAAAATATGCAATAGGCTGGGATATAGAAAGACTCTTTAAAATTGACAAAGATATTTTAAGGATTGCCATAATAGAAATAGCTTACCTCAAAGATGCGCCCGTTAAAGTTGTAATTGATGAAGCGCTTGAACTTGCTAAAAAATATTCTACCGACGATTCTCCTTCATTTGTTAACGGTATTCTTGCAAAAGTGGTTGAGTGTTATGCTTAATTTTTTTAAAAAAAATGATAACGAAGAAAACAAAAGCGCTTTTAGCACACTGAAAGAGGCAGTTTCTAAAACTTCAGAAGCGCTTGTTAAAAATGTTTTGAATATTATAGGCAATAACAACGATATTGACGAATTTATGCTTGAAGATATAGAAGAAGCGCTCATAAAAGCTGATATAGGTGTGGATTTAGCCGTTTTACTAACCGAAAAAATTAAAAATAACAAGTTGAAATCATCTTCAATTAAGGATTTTTTAAAAAAGGAATTTATTGAACTGTTGAATAATGCCGGTTCTAATGCTCTAAATTATGAACCGAATAAGCTAAACATCTACTTCATAACAGGAATTAACGGTGCAGGCAAAACCACTCTTATAGCAAAACTTGCATACAGATTGAAAAACGAAGGCAAAAAAGTACTTTTAGCCGCCGCTGATACATTCAGGGCTGCTGCGGAAGAACAACTTGATATTTGGTCCAAAAGGGCCGGGGTTGATATTTTAAGGGATGATGGGGCGGATTCGGCTTCTGTTGTTTATAGGGCAATAGATAAAGCTAAAAACGAAGGTTATGATACATTAATCATAGATACCGCAGGAAGGCTTCAAAACAAATTTAATCTAATTGAAGAATTGAAAAAAATAAAGGGGGTAATTGATAAAAAAGCCCCTGATGCAAATGTTGAAAGCATCCTTGTATTGGATGCAAATTTGGGTCAAAACGGGCTTTCACAGGCAAAAGTTTTTAGGGAAGCCGTTCAAATAACGGGAGCCGCCCTTACAAAACTGGATGGTTCCTCTAAAGGCGGAATTATATTTGCAATTGCAAAGGAATACAATATCCCAACCAAATTAATCGGAATCGGTGAAAAAATTACCGACCTTAAGGATTTTAAAAAAGACGAATTTATAGAAGCAATATTTTAATTTATAACTAAAACTCTTTATATTCGGGCATTTTAACATTATAAAAATGCCCGTTTTTAAATAAACTAAAATAAAAAATATAAGGAGGACTTATGTATAAAATAAATGCAGACAACTTTGAAATAAATTCAAATAATGTTACGGAATGGATTACGGAATTTAAAAATTCAATTCTTCCAAAAAGGCTCGAATTAGCTTCATATTACGACGGAACAAACGAAATTATTAAACAAAATGCCGTGGAGGGACGCCCTAATTATTCTATAAATGTCAACATGGCAAAATATATAACAGATGTTGCAACGGGTTATACATTTGGAAAACCCGCATCTTATAGCATTTCATCCGATGAGTATAAAAAAATACTGGATGGAATTTTAAACGTAAATAAACTTAATCATACTGATGAACTCGATTATCAGATGGGTGGGGATATGTCGGTTTTTGGGATTGCATACCAGCTTGTATATTCAAAACAAGAAAACTCTACAATCCCCGTTAAATATAAAAGACTTGATCCGACAAGAACTTTTGCCGTTTGTGATAATACTATAGAAGAAAATATATTTTGCATGGTTTATTTTCATGAATATCTGGAAAATAAAAACCTAAAAACGAAAGTATACGTATGGGATAAGGATTTTCTTTACATTTTTGGCGGAACTTCCAATCTTGTTATGATTGCCTCTAAAACACCTCATTATATGGGGCAGATTCCCGTTATTCAATCCTTAAATAATGATGATGGGTATGGTGACTATGAAATGATAACGAGCCTTTTAGACTCTTTAAATCTTATGGTGTCAAATAATACAGATGACCTTCAATCTGTTTCAAACGCTATTTTGGCGGTATCAGGCGGTAAATTGGGAGAGGATGAAATCAAACAGATAAATAAATATAAAGTTGCAAATCTCCCCATTGGCGCAAATATGGAATGGATTATTAAAAATGCTAACGTGGAAGGTACTTTAGGACAGGTAAAGCATCTTTTAAATTTTATTTTTCAAATTTCAATGGTTCCTGATTTATCTGATGATGCATTTGCGGGAAACCTTTCAGGAGTTGCAATGCAGTTTAAAATGTGGGGAATTGACCAGTTGTGGACTTCTAAAATAAGAAAATATAAAACATCCGTTTATAAAAGGCTTAAGATGACCCTAAGGGTTCTTGGGTTAAGTGAAAATAACGCCGAGGATGTTCAGATATCTTTTTATAGAAACCTTCCTGAAAATATGGCACAAGACTACGAAATTGCAAAAAATCTAACAGGTGTGCTTTCGCTAAAAACCATATTAAAGAATTTATCCGTTGTTGATGATGTTGAAGCGGAATATAAAGCAATACAAGAAGAAAAAAATATTTCAGACAATAAATTTGCTTAGAAAGGAGTGGTGGCGACACTATCTTGACTCCAATAATTTATCTGCACTCTGTTTAAACAGAGTGCTTTTTTTATGGATTATGCTATCATGGTGTTATTATGAAAAAGATTTTTATTTTATATTTAATATTTTTCTCAAGCTTATCTCAGGTTTATGCAATTAATTTTGGCATGTATAAGCCCGAGGAAGATTACGGACTTATTGACGGCCTTAAATTTAATTTTTCAAGACAAGATAGGGCGGAAGGCAAACAGTTAATTCAACTTAAAACCGAAATGCCGGAAGAAAAAGAAAGAATGGAAAAAGAAAAAGCACAGTATGAAGCGGATAAAGACCGAAAAGCGGATGATGAGTATCAGATGTTTAAATTCATGCTTGACGATACAATTGCTTTTTAAAACAAAAAACTTAAAAAAAATACCGCTTCTTTTTTCAAGAGGCGGTATTTTGATATTTATTTAAGCCTAGAGTATGTTTGAAGTTACAATAAAGTGTACTCTCAAGTTTGAAGCACCTTCCGGTTTATCCCCAATAGGAACACCGATATATACGTTAGCTGATAAGTATCTTGTTAATTTGAGGATAGCGCCGCCGCCTATTGACATTATGTAATCGGGGCCGTCATTTTTAGAGTGCATATTTCCAAACCAACCTGCATCATAGAAGCCTGCAAGTCTTATGCTATCGTCAATAAATTTGAGTTTGTCGGGAAGCATCATTCTCAAGAACGGAACAGGGAATCTGATTTCAGCAGAACCGGTTGCACCGTAGTCTTTAATGAAGTAGCTTTCTTCATAGCCTCTGACTGATGACATACCGCCAAAGCTCATTCTTTCTGAAGGAAGTAAAGCTCTGCTAGCCCATTGACCTCTTGCTTGTAATACCGCAGTCGATCTTAAAGGTAAAACTTGAATTCTTGCTAAGCTACCGATAACTTTAACACCTTTGTTGGATGGAATACTGTGTCTTGGAGAACCTGTTAAACCAAAATCAAGGTAATCTGTGGCACCAAACCAATCCATGCCTACTGATGTTCCGACCGTACCAAACCATTTGCCGTAGAAGTCGTCTTTAATGTTTGTAAAATTAATTTTTAAATTACGGCTTCTGTATTTGTATAAATCAAAGTCCATTAAAGTGGTTTTTGTATTTCTTATATCAAGGCCGATATCACCGTATAATTTATAGTTGTCGGTTTTTATGAACCTTTTTGATAACGTAAAGAATAAGTTATGGGATTTTGATTCAATATCCAATGGTTCAAGAGCCCCTGCAACGCTTGCACCCGAATAAGAGTAGCCGACATTCAATTTTGTTTCTTTAGTTTTGGTTAAAGGCACACTGTACATAACACCTTGACCTATTGAATGTCTTGCAAGAGTTGTTGTGGAATATAACTGATCGCCAAATCCGGTTAAGTTATATAAGCCTGCAAAGAAGATTGCCCTGTGCAGACCGGTTGTTGATGTACCCATATCGTCCCATCTGAAATCGAAGTCTAGCGGAAATCTGTCTTTTACGGTTAATTCTAAGTCTGTAAGCTCTGCGGATTCTTCATTGTCCTCCAATGAAATTGCACCTGTCATATATCCGGATGCGTTAATTTCCTGCAAAGATTCTCTAATGTCGTTAACATTTAAAAGAGAACCGGATTCAATGTATTTATCTTTTAAATATTGGTTATTCAAATAAGAGGTTCTGTTCCATTTGTTTCCGCCTATTGAAATGTTGCCGTATTTACCTTCCATTATGTTAATTGTGATGTTACCATCCAATACTTTTTGGGGGGCAAGGTAAGCAACCGATGAAATGTAACCATGCTTTTGGTAATGTTCGGTTACCATATTGGTTATTCCGACCAAGTCTGCAACCGTAACCGTTGTTCCGATTTTATCGCAAACAAGGTTCATTAATTCTTCTTCGGTAAATGCCGTGTAGCCTTTAAATGTGATTGAATTTAAAACAAAACTTGCTTCTTTGTTTGGCAGCTGATCAACCTGAGTTTGGAGGTCTTTGTTCATGGTTATGTCGCCGCCTTCTTTGTGTTTATCTCTGCGTTCTTCGCTTGCTTTAAATTCATATTCTTTAAAGTGCATTAAATTGTATGTATCAATAACACCTGAGTCAAAGTTACCGATATTTGAACCAAAATTAGTATTTGTTTCAGCTGAAACAGGCTGCCCCATTACCATAATGGCAATAGCAAGAGTTGCTAAGGGCATGACTTTTTTAAAAATATCTTTGCTTTTCACTTTTTATAATTCCTTATGATTGTTTTTCTTAAATTTTTCTATTTGTCAGTTGTTTTGTTATTAAACTGTCTGTCAAATTCCTTTTGCAGTTTTTCGGGTAATTTTATTTGCCCGTTATGTTTATGTTTTTTCGGATTTTCTTCACTCGGCTTATAGTCATACTGTTTAAATTGAATAAGGTTTGAAGTGTCTATAATGCCGGAATCGAAGTTTCCGAACGGAGAACCCATTGAGGTTCCCGTGTTAGCTATGGCTTTATCTTGTTGTAATAAAGAAATTATACCGTATAAAACTATAGCTGTCATAATTTTTTTACAAGGTGCGGAAATTTTCACTCGTATTCCTTCTTGTGCTTGAAGTTCGGATGAAATAATACCATTTCTTTATTAATATACACTTACAAATATAATATATGGCAATATATATTTATTCAATAAGTTAAATAAATGATATTTATTAGACTACAAAATAATATGCGGTAAACATTTTTTTGCAACCTGTACCAAAATGAAAAAACTTCTAAATTTTAAAATTTGCTACTTGCAAAATAACTTTTGTGTTATAATAATCGGGCATTTATAATTATATCTCCGAAATCTTAACAATTTTTTACAAAAACTGTCAAAAAACTTTATTTTAAGATTGAATAATTACAAATGTAATGATATGTAAATTTATTAAAATTTTTAGAGCAATTTATTAAATTTTCATGTTTTTTGTACGATAGAAACCTATAGTTGGTTTGTAATTTTTGTTATTTTCATAAATCTTTAGAAAGGACTGATAATGAAAAATTTTTCCAGAAAAGAGAC
Source organism: Candidatus Gastranaerophilales bacterium (assembly GCA_947630535.1). Taxonomy (GTDB): domain Bacteria; phylum Cyanobacteriota; class Vampirovibrionia; order Gastranaerophilales; family Gastranaerophilaceae; genus Galligastranaerophilus_A. The sequence goes on from CANRHZ010000002.1 coordinate 55,815, forward strand.
GGCAACAAAAAAGGGAATAGCTTCGTTTTTAGCACTTTTGAGTTTTACGGCATATATGCCGGTAAGCAGCCTTCCTGCATTTGCGCAGATTGCTGCTGATACACTTCCCAGTTTAAGGGATTCTGTTAATGGTAATGTTACAACAGGCGATAAAAGATTAGATGCACATGTAAAGGGCGGTACGGGTACCGTAGCTCAATTTGATTGGAATACATTTGACGTAGGTAAAGACAGTACGGTAAACTTTGAATTTTCAGCTAATAGCCAAACGGCATTAAACAGGGTGTTGGGCGGTAAAATGTCTGAAATATACGGACAGTTAACATCCAGCTCGGCTAATAACTGCCCTTCTTGCGTAAATACAAGTAAAGTTATTTTAATTAACCCCGCAGGTGTGTTGATGGGCGCAGGTTCAAAAGTTAACCTTAACTCATTTACCGCATCAACATACGACATTCAAGGTATAAAAGACCTTAAAACATTAACTGAAGCTGAACGTAAAGAATACGCTGGTCAAGGCGGTGCAACAGGCGGTCTTTTCAATTTGGCAGGTTATAACAAAACAATTAAATTCGTTGCTAACGACAATATGGTTGATGGCAACGGTAAGTTAGTTGCAGACGGTCAAGGAACAAGACTTGCTTCTATCGTGGCAGACGGTGCAGATATTCAGGCAAATAAAACCATTGCATTTGTCGGGAATAAAATTGACGTTAAGAATTCAAAATTAACCACAACTTATGAATCCACACCGAATGCCGTTAACGGTACTCAAACAAGATCAAATATCAAACTCGTTACGGGCGACGGTGTTAATTTCTACTATACATCAGCAGGTAACGTTAACAATAAAGTAACCGTTGATAGTGCAAGCAAAAAGCATGCCGATCAACAGTACGGAATTAATATTGAAAAATCAACATTAAGATCAGGTAACATTCTTGCTTACAACGGTGTTGACGGCACTAATAGCTCTGTTAAAATTAAAGATTCAACCTTGTATTCTAAAAAATTACTTGGTTCTGAATATACCGATAGCGCTACCGGCAAAAAATATCAACCCACAGAAACAGGTACGGACGGCAACCTCACAATTACAAGCAAAGGAACGGTTGATATTGAAGATTCAAACATTCAAACAACAAATGATGCAAAAAACGGTGAAAATATTACAACCGATATCGGATACGGTAACTTAACCATCACGGGCAAAAGAGATGTTAATATTAAAAACACTCAATTAAGAACCGCAGATTCTAAATTAAACAAAGCAGGCAAGATTGATGCAGGTAATATTACAATCACATCTGAGGAAGGCGACATTAACCTTGTACAGGATGCGCCTACTAATAGCGATTTATACAAAAACACCGCTGTTGCCGCAGCAGGTGATTTAACCTTAAATGCTAAAAAAGGTTCGGTAAGTGCAAAAGGATATAACAAACTTCAAGCTCAAGGACACGGAACCGAACACAATGCAAGTAGCTACACAGATCGTTCAATCAATGTTAACGCTAAAAATGCTAAATTCGAAGATACTTTATTAAGTGCTAAAAATTTAACGGTTGATGCAGAACAAAACATTGATATTAAAGGAACGAATGTTCTTGCGGATAATACAAAACTATACGGTCAAAATACCACAATTGACAATTCGCTTATGCAATATACAGACTTAAGTTTTGTTAACCCTGCAAACTCTGCAAAGAAAAACAATGTTACCGTTAAAAATGGTTCAACATTCAACGACACTGATTCAGACGGCTTAAAATTATCCACAAACGGTAATTTAACGATTGATAATTCCCGCTTAAAGAAACAAGCATACGGAGATACAACTCAGACAAATCAAAAATCAGTCGAACTTGAATCTACAGACGGCAACGTTACACTTCAAAATAGCGCAAGAGTATTTACCTCAAACGGCAAGTTTGATGTTAAAGCAAATAAAGGTTCAATAACCATTGATGACAATTCTGTTGTATATGCAACAAACGGTGATACAAACTTGTCAGCAAAAGGCGATATTAATGTTACAAATAAATCTGTTGCTTGGTCGAAAAACGGTAATTTAAATATTAAATCAGCAGAAGGCAAAGTTACCGCTCACGATTCAAAATTGGCTTCAGAAGGCGGAAACACAACAATTGAACAGGCTCAATCAATGAATCTTGATAAAGATTTCAAAGATTCACTTATCGGTGCAACAGGTCATTTAACATTAAAATCAAACGGCGATATCACAGGTACGACATATCAACAGGGTACGGGATACATAAACGACGATACCGACCTGTTATCATTAAATAATGTTAAAACCGGCGCAAATGTTCGTATGGTATACGGTGATGATGCAACTTTTGATGCCGGCAATGACATCAATATAACAGACTTACAATCAGCTAAGAATGTTAATTTCAAAGCCGGAAATGATGTTAAATTAAATAGCACAACTGATATGAACCTTACCAACGTAAAAACACAATCAGGAAATAATACCAATGTTGCTGCAGCCGGCAGACTTACTACAGACGGGTTTGAAATTCTTGGCGGCAAAAAGACAACCCTTTCCGGTGACTCTGTTGTTACAAAAGCTGATTCAGTAATTAAAACAAACCAAAACAAATTGGCCGTTAATGCAAAAGGCGCTATTGATATTGATGTAACCGGTGTTACAAACGCTGCAAACGGTATTGATATTAATGCTGATGTTAATACATCAAAAGGTTCTGATCCTCTCAGCGGCAGAACAGTTAAAGTTGAAGCTAAAGACGGAACTTTGGCAGTTTCAAAAATTAAAGCCGATACTTTAGATATTACGGCTGACAAAGTTCTTAAAGGTGATACAACCATAACAGCTGCAAACGACAATGTTTCAGGCCTTGTTGCTGACAATGTCAGCCTTGATTCTAAAGGTTATATCGAAGTTAAAACCGAAGGCGGATTTAACCTTGACAAATCAACAAAATATGGCGACAGTGACAGAGTAGGATACAATAGCACTCATAACGAAACCGTTAATGATACGGTTACAAGAAAATATGATGAAAACACGGTTGTAGATACTAAAGTTGAAGAAGGAAAAGACTTAGTTTCCTCAAAAGAAGTTCAAACGGATGAAGTAATCGGGAGACAAGAAACTTCAAGGAGAGAATTAAGCTCCACAACTTCTGAACCTGTTAGAGAAGACAACGTAACTTCAGAGGACGGCAGAAGGGGTTACACCGAAACAACAACCACAACAACCGAATATGAAGTAACCGAAGATGTTACATACAAGACACAGTACCAAGATACATATCAAAATACAAAAACAACAACTACAACAACAAAAACAACCCATAAAGAAGATTTCCAAAAAGATACAAAAGGAAATCAACATGATGTTGTTATTGATGAAGATCAAGATTTCATCCTTGTATACGGCAAAACAAAATCTGAAACAGGTACAAGAGAAGTAAGCTCAGACATAAAAACAGACACAGTTAAAGAAAATGTTGGTCCTCAATACACTATAACAGACAGTACAAAAACAGGCTCCTATACAAAATCAGAAACTCGCACAGAAACCAAAACGACAACAAACAAAACATTCTGCGAATATGAACAACCTATAGAACCTGATATGGGCGATCTTCCCGAACTTGGCGGATATGATGTTGCAAGCACGGTTAAGAACCCCCGCCACGCAGAAGGAATTTCGAACTTGGCACCTATTCAAAATGATTTGGCTGACACTTCATCAACAGTAGTCGCTGCAGCTGCAAGACTTCAACTTGATGAAGGGGATGATGAGTCTGAAGAAGATAACCAAGATATCGAAGAATAATCAACCAAAATATAAAAAAGGATGGAAACTTGTTTTCCATCCTTTTTTTTGTGTAAAGAATTCTAATTTTATTTTACATATTTTTTTATTTTATATAAAATTTAAATATGTGCCACTTCACTAATTCAAATAAAAAAAAGTTAAGAAAAACCCTTGCTTTTATATTGTTATTTGCCTTTTTATCCCAAGGACAGATTGCTTATTGCTCTCCGCTTTCAAAAGAGGCACTTGAAGTTACAAGAAACATAATAGCTTCTCCAACAAACCAAAATGCGGATGAATTTATAAAAATCATGTTAAAAGAATATAAAAGGGAAAACAGAGCAAAAAATTATGATGATGCTCTGGATTATTTAAGGTCCGCACTTTATTTTTTAAGGTTAAACCCTAAAACAGAAGCATACAATGAAACTTATTCAAACTATAACAAACTAATTCAAAAAACAGGCTTAGATACAAGTCAATCTAACAGACTTGAGGTGGCAAAGAATTTGTATCTTGAACAAAAATACTTTGCTTCTGCCTATGAATTTTCAAAATTGCTGGATGAAAAATATAATACGGATATTTGTCTTGAATATTTGGGAGATGTTGCGGGGAAAATCGGTTCGGTTGATGTTGCAATTTCTTATTATAAAAAAGCATACGAAACCAATCCCAATAATATAAGTGCCGAATATAAATATGCAATGTGTCTTTTGGCCGATAACAAAAAAACAAATGCAATTTTTTATTTGGAAGATGTTATAGAAAAAACTAATTCAAAAGAAATAATAAATGAAATCATAAATACTTTTAATCAGAGAATACAAAGAAACCCTGATGATGAGAACAACTACGGTATTTTGGGGCTGGCTTATCAAAAATTGGGACAGTATGATAAAACTTATAAGTTTTTAAAGCGTTCTCTTATAATTAACCCCAAAGACATTTTCTTAAGGTATTATTTGGGAAATTTACTGTTTAATATTAACGAATATTCATTTGCAGACGAAATTTATTCTGAAATCTTGGATGAAAACCCTTATGAATCTCAAATCAGAATTTCTCGTGCAAAAACATATGCAGCATTGAATGATGAAAATAAAGCAATAAAAGATTATCAAGTTGTACTTGCAATGTACCCTGATTCTATTCAGGCCCAATATGGTATATACACTCTTTTAAAAAACAAAATGCCCCTTGAAAAGATAGTTAATCTTTTCTATCCTATAGAACCTGATTTCAAACTAAATTCTGAAGGGTATAACAACCTTGGTTATCTTGCAAACCAGATGGGAAAAAGTTCGGATGCAAGAGTGTTTTTTGAAAAATCGCTTTCAATTAACCCTAAATCAGAAACCCCCTATATTGAGCTTTATAAAATCTATCAACTTGAAGGAAGCGATGCAAAGGCAAGGGAGATAATTCAAAAAGCTTATAAACTGTTCCCAAAAAATACTGAAATAAAGCAACTGTATGGTGCTATAAGCTCTGATAAAACAGACGAAAAGAACAATTTGGCACTTTCTTATATAAATGAAGGGGACTTTAAAAAGGCAATAGCCGCATACAACCAAATAGAACCCAAAGACGCATCCACATACGAAGCTATTGCAAATTGCTACAGACAACTCGGGGACATTAAAAATGCAATCTTGAATTACCAGAAAGGAATAGAATTAAATCCCGATAATTCAGATGCTTACTATATGCTGGGTGTTGCATTTGTTGAAGCAAACGATTTTAAAAAGGCAAAGGACGCCTTCAATAAATCAATTCAAAAAGACCCGAAGAACGTAAAATCAAAACAAATGTTGAATTTCCTTGACCAAAAAGAAATCGGAAAGAGCCTTGATGTTGCATACGATTTTTATGACAAAAAAGACTATAAAACGGCGCTTTCATATTTAAATAAAGCTTCTAACACTTTTCCAAACGACGCTAAAGTTTACTATTACAGGGCAATGACAAAAGATGCGCTAATGGATTATCAGGGTGCAATAAGCGATTATAAACTTGCAATCAAATTGGATAGAAATTATGTGGACGCTTATTACAGGCTTGCAGAGGACTTAGAAAGAACAAACAGACAAAAAGAGGCTCTATTTATGTATGAAAAATATTTGGGAGCTGAAAATTTGGACCCCGAGCTTGCAAAGAAGGCCGAACAGCGTGTAATTGAGCTTGGAGAAAGGTATTATTAGTATATGGATAAAAAAAATCAGACGGCTATAATTATTCCCGCTCGTCTTGCATCAACCCGATTAAAAAATAAACTTCTTCTTGAAGTTGATTCTAAACCTATTATACAGTGGGTTTATGAAAGTGCCAAAAAATCAAAACTGGCATCATCCGTCATTATTGCAACCGACAGTGAAGAAATTTATAATAAGGCAACTTCTTTTGGCGCAGACGTTGAAATGACATCAAAAGATCATCAATCAGGCTCTGATAGAATTTCAGAAGTTGTAAAAAGGCATCCTGATTTTGAATATGTGTTAAATATGCAAGGGGATGAGCCGCAAATAACTCCCACGGTTATAGATTTGGCACTTGATGCCATCCAAAACACTAATTGTGACATTGTGACTTTAGTAAGAGAAATTAAAGACGAAAATCAGATACAAGATTCAAACTGTGTTAAATGCGTATTTGATAAAAACATGCATGCTCTGTATTTTTCAAGATACCCTATTCCATACAAAAGAAACAAAGGGTACGAGCATTATTATGCGCATATTGGAATGTATGCTTACAAAAAAGAGTCTTTATTAAAAATGACAAATTCTAAAAGAGCGGATATTGAAATAACTGAATCTTTAGAACAACTAAGGGCTCTATATTTAGGAATGAAAATAAAAGTAGTATTAACAAGCCTTAATCCTACAGGGATTGATACAATTGAAGATTATAACAAATTTAAATCTTTTATAGAAAAATAGATTATAAGTATAAACTAAAACCCGATTTTATTTTTAAAATCGGGTTTTTTAAACTTGTTTTCAAAATCAGGTTTTATTAATCGCCAGTGCTCGAGCTTGAATCACCGCTATATACGCACTTGCCGTTTTCCCATGTAAAATCGTTGCTATCTTTTGAATTCATTGCCTTACAAGCATTTTCGCCTGCGGAATCAGCACCCGTTCCAACGGTATTAGCAGCATTTTTTAATGCGGTACCGAGGTTATTTCCCAACAATTGGAGTGCTGCAATTGCAACAACGGCAACCATTGCAAGGATAAGAGCATATTCAATTAAACTCTGTGCTTTTTTCTTAGAATTTAAGATATTTTTCATTTTTAAAACCTTTTTTGTCTATAATTATTAATATGGTAGCATATTTTTTTTTCTTAGTAAATAACTAAAAAACAAACTACACCATATTATGTATATACCACAAATAAAACGTCGGATAACAAATTGTGAAACCTTTATTCAAGAGCCTTTTTAGATGAAAAAAATGAGCCTCTTTTTAAAGAGGCTCAATAAAGTGTTCTTTTTAAATTATTCACCAGCTTTGCTTTCAGCTTCCGGTGCTTCAACATTAGCATCTTGCGCTTTAGCTTCAGCTTCTTTTTGTGCTTGTTTTTCTTGTTCTAATTTAGCTTGTGCTTTTTTGGATAACTTTTGTTCGGTTTTTTTGTTGTAGATAAGCGCACCGTTTTCATCACAATTTTTGATTAAATAGCTAACTGTTCCGCTAAGTTGTGCGCCTTTTTTAACCCATTCAAGAGCACTCTGTTTATTTAATTTCATTTCTTTTGTTTTAGGGTTGTAGTGTCCCAATTCTTCAATTGGAGCCCCTTCTCTTTTTTCACGGGAATCAATTACAACGATTCTGTATGTAGGATTTTTCTTATATCCAAGTCTTTTAAGTCTGATTTTTACCACTTTTGTTGTCTTTCTCTTTTTGTTTAACGCTATTAATATGAAACCACAAAGAAAATTCGTTTGCAAGAGTTTTTAAAACACTTTTTTAAAATTTGTCAATAATTTTTTAGGATTTTCCTGTTGAGCCAAATCCTCCAACATCCCTTTTTGTTTCTGTAAGCTCTTTAACTACTTCAATTTGTGCTTTTGTTACCTGAGATATTATCATTTGGGCAATTCTATCCCCTCTTTTAATTGTATATTCATCACAAGACAAATTTACAAGCCCGACTTTTACTTCACCTCTGTAATCTTCATCTATTGTTCCTACACAATTTATAAGACTTATTCCGCTTTTTATCGAAAGCCCGCTTCTTGGCCTTATTTGTGCTTCATGGTCTTTAGGAAGCTCAATTTTAATTCCTGTAGGAACTAAAAATCTTTCAAGCGGTTTTAGGGTTATATCTTCATAATTGGATGCAACCAAATCCATTCCCGCTGCACCTTCCGTTTTATATTCGGGCAACCCCGCACAGTGTTCAAGTTTTTGAATTTTAAGTGTGACTTTGTTTTTAGTTTCTATCATATCTTTCCTCCAGCGTTCAATTCCCAAATAACCTTAATTCCAAACAGTGTCAAATCTTTATTTATATAATCAAATTTTCTTTTCATGCCGTTAAACAGGATGTCTGAATACCCGCCTGTCGAGATGATTGTTGCTTTTTTTCCCAATTCCTTTTCGCATTCTTCAATCATGCCTTCAATCATTTTTTTGTGTCCGAAAACAATTCCCGATAACATTGCATCAATGGTATTTTTACCTATTGCATTCTTTGCTTCCTCTATTTTTAGTTTAGGAAGTTTTGATGTGAATTTGCTCAAGGACTTTGCCTGTATATAAGGACCGGGGGCAATTATGCCGCCTATAAAATTTTTATTTTCATCAATTATATCGAATGTTGTTGCAGTTCCTATATCTATAACAATAATCGGGGGTTTATATAATCTAACGGCGCCTGATGCGTTTGCAATTCTGTCTGCGCCTGCTTCTTTAGGTTCTTGTATTGCTAATGTTACGGGTAATTTTGATTTATATGAAACCACATAAGGTTCTATATCAAGATAATTCTTTATTCCTTCTTTTATTGTTTCTTCAAGAACGGGAACAACGGAAGCTATGATTGCGGATTTTATTTCATCTTTCATACTGTTTAAAAGGAGTAAAGATGAAATTATAATTCCGTATTCATCCGAAGTTTTATTTATGTCTGATGCAACGGCATACTTTTTTATAAGGGTGTTTTCCTTGAAAATACCTATATTTGTATTTGTGTTTCCGATATCTATAACTAAAAGCATAAAGCTATTATTGCATAAAAAAAGTGCGAATAAAATTATTCGCACAAGCGTCATAAATAAGCACAATAAATAAAACTTAGACCGTTTTAGCTCTTAATTTTAACTAAAAACACTGCCTTCCTCATATTATTGTTTACGGTGTAACCGTTCAATTCTTTAATAATTGTAACAAAATGTTAACAGATACATTAAAGACAGGCAATTATTTAATAAATATATACTTTATATATATAAGTAGAAAACAAGGGGCAGCAGAAAATGTCAAACGGTAGTTATGTAATGCCATTAAATGTAGTCTTGCAAAAGACCTGTGTTGCAAATATGCTTGAGCTGCGTCTTATGAATATAAGCTCTGAAAGATGCCTAAAACATGCCGAAGGTTGCGCAAAAACAAGCGAATTGGGCATGGATATGGCTAATGAAATTAAGCGTGTAAAAGAAGGTCTTGGCGATAACCCTTCCGCTGAGGATTATAAACAGAGTTTATATCAGGCCGAATCTATTGAAAACGAATATACTATGCAAATAGAGCAAATAAGAAACCAGATGGAAACCGCAGAAGAACACCTCGACAGAGAACAAGAAGTTGCGGAAACAAAGCTTGAAGAAACAAACGCAGAAATTGAAACCTGGAAAGAAGATGCTAATAAGAAAGCGGAATCTTGCGGATATTTCGATAAATAATTTGATAAAGCCTTATTTATATAAGGCTTTTTAGTTTTTTAATTCTTGTTTTGAAAAGTGCTTTTCTATAAAGCTCGTATTGAAGTTGCCGGAAATAAACACATCGTTATTTAAAATTGCCTTGTGAAAAGGAATTGTGGTTTTAATGCCGGTTATAATGTATTCATCCAAGGCTCTTAGAGCTCTTTTCCTTGCATCTTCTCTATCTACACCCCAGCATATCAACTTTCCGACCATTGAATCGTAATAGGGGGGGATTGTATAGCCTGTGTAAGCATGAGAATCAATTCTGACTCCAAATCCGCCGGGGGCAATATATCCTTCAATTTTTCCCGCAAACGGCATGAAATCTCTTGAGGGGTCCTCGGCATTTATTCTGCATTCTATTGCATGCCCTCTTAAAACTATATCTTCCTGAGTAACGGATAATCTCTTTCCTGATGCAACCCTTATTTGTTCTTTTACAATATCCACTCCTGAAATCATTTCAGAAACGCAATGTTCAACCTGAACCCTTGTGTTCATTTCCATAAAGTACCATTTTTTATTTTCAGGGTCGGATTCATCCAAAAGGAACTCTAAAGTGCCCGCCCCTTCGTAATGAATTGCCTTTGCCGCAGCTATGGCAGCTTCCCCCATTTTTTTTCTGATATCTTCGGTTATGGCAGGGCTTGGCGCTTCTTCAAGAAGTTTTTGGTGTCGTCTTTGAATTGAACAATCTCTCTCTCCAAGATGAACAACATTTCCGTAACTATCTGCAAGTATTTGGACTTCAATGTGCCTGGGGTTAATTAAATATTTTTCACAATATACTTCGGGGTTTGCAAAAGCATTTTGTGCTTCCTGACGACAAAGGTTATAGGCATCTTCAAGTTCTTCTTCACTGTTAACAATTCTCATGCCTTTACCCCCGCCGCCTGCGGTTGCTTTAATTATGACGGGGTACCCCACTTCTTTTATAAATTCTCTTATTTCGTTAATATCGTTAATGAGTCCTGTTCCCGGGGTAACAGGCACTCCTGAATCTATCATTGTTTTTCTTGCGCTGGCTTTATCTCCCATAGCTCTCATAGCGGCAGCAGACGGCCCGATGAATTTAATGTGGTGCTCATCACATATATCAACAAAATCCGCTCTCTCTGACATAAAGCCGTATCCCGGGTGAATTGCATTGGCACCCGATGTAAGAGCAACGCTTATAATTGCGGGTATACTCAAATAACTTTTGGAGCTCGGGTAGGGGCCTATGCAGTATGCTTCATCCGCAAGTGAAACATGTAAACTGTCGGCATCCGCCTGAGAATAAACCGCAACAGTTGCTATTCCAAGTTCTCTGCATGCTCTTATAATCCTTAGGGCTATTTCCCCTCTGTTTGCTATTAATACTTTTTCAATCATAAAATCATTATCCTAAAAAGATGATAGCTAAAATAAAAGCATAAGGATTTACCTTATGCTTTTTATTCAACATACATTAAAACCTGACCGTATTCAACGGATTGACCGTCCTCAACGCAGATTTGTGTAATTTTACCCGAAACTTCAGATTCAATCTCGTTCATTAATTTCATGGCTTCAACTATGCACACAACCTGACCTGCTGCAACCGTATCACCCACTTTAACAAAGGGTTTTGCCCCGGGGCTTGGTGCGGCATAAAATGCCCCGACCATAGGAGAAGTAATGGCCGTTCCTTTATGCTCAACGGCAGGAGCAGCCTGTAAAGCGGCAGGAGCTTTATTTTCCTGAGGTGCTATGTTGCTTGCTACAACAGGTGATGAAATAACGGAACCCGATAAGCCTCTTTTTATTATAATTGCTTTATCTCCGTCCTCCACGGTAATTTCCGTTAATTGCTTTTCATCGGCTAAATTTGCCAATTTCTCAATATATTCTATTTCAAAATTCATAAATTTATACCCTATCTAAGTATTCGTTTGTTCTTGTGTCTATTCTTAATTTGTCCCCGATTTGAATAAAGAAAGGAACATTGACAATTGCCCCTCCTTCCAGTGTTGCAGGTTTTGAACCGCCTTGAGCCGTGTTCCCTTTTTCCGCAGGAGGAGTATCAATAACTTCCAATTCAACGAAGTTGGGTAAATCAATACCGATAATTTTTCCGTTATGCATAAGAACCTGTACGTTCATATTTTCTTTCAAATATTTAACGCCATCCCCTATTGCATCTTGTGATACGGGCAACTGTTCGTATGATTCTAAATCCATCATAACGTAGTCATTGCCTTCTTTATATAAATATTGCATTTCACGTCTGTCCAAGATAGCCTTAGGAACTTTTTCACCGGCCCTGAATGTTCTTTCAACAACTTGTCCGGTTTCTACATTTTTTAATTTTGAACGAACAAAAGCAGCGCCCTTGCCGGGTTTTACATGTAAGAATTCAACAACTGACCACAGTCCGTTATCAAGTTCTAACGTGAGACCTGTTTTTAAATCGTTTACTGAAATCATAATTAAACCTTTTTTAAACTACTCCACTAGAGTTTATCACAAAAAGTGGATTTTTGACATAAATATTTTCATCATTTTTCAATTTCTGTAACAATTTGTCGGGCGGATTATCCATCTTTGAAAGGATTATGGCCGTTTTTTCTCTTATGGTATAGTCTATAAAATTTGCGGTTTTTGTTAAAATCGTATCTAAATTTTCTATTTTATTTATATCTAAAACACTAATACAACTTAAAAGCCAAAAAAGGTTAAATGTAAGCTTATTTTTTGCATGGTTTTTTGTGCTTTTTGATTGATTTTCTATAAATTTTGAACCTTCTTTTAAAAATTTTGAAAGTCCTTCAATAACTTCTTTTGTTTTATTAATAACATAGGGGGTTATTTTTTCTTTTAAATCTTTATTTTTATCTATAAAAGAAATTATATTCCTGCATACGTTGGGGTTAATATCGCTTATGCCGTCTAAAATTGTTAAAAGAGAACTTTTATCCGTATAAAAACTTGAAACACCTTCAAGCTCAAAAAGCATATATGAAGCAGCTTCTCTTATTCTGCCGTCTTTGCCCGTCAGATGTTTCAGCAAAAGTTTAGCTTCAAATTCGTTTTCTATACTTTTTAGATTAATTATTGCAACTGGTTTTATAATGTCGTCATTTTCTGATAAAATACGCATTATCTCATCTTTTGAATAATCCTTAAGGCTAATATCGTATGCTTGTTTCAATGCATCATTATATAAGTCTTTTTGGATATTTTCTGAAAAATTATTATACTTACTCATATAATAAATTATAACCAAAACCTCTAATTTGTTATCAAATTTATAGTTTAAAATAATTATGAATACAAAAAAATAAGGAAAAACATTTATGAAAGCATTAATGAATTTTTTGGCCGAATTCTTTACGGGCAGTGAAAAAAACTCATATATCGGATTATCCGGCATTAAAAATGCAAACAACCCTATTCAAAATATTAAAAAAGAAACTAAAGACGTAGAAAAAACTGCTCTAACAGGACTTTTAAAAAGAGCAAGCTGATAGAGTATTAATAAAGAACTCAGGATTCCAAATTTGGGGTAATTCATAGTGGACAAAAATAGAAATTACAATTCCAAGAAGCATCCCCATTAAAACTTCTAAGGGAGTATGTCCCAAGAGTTCTTTTAAAACTTCATAGGGTTTTGTTTGTTCGGAATTGTGCATATTCCACTCCCCTATTAATCTGTTTAGGGTTGCGGCGGTTTTTCCCGCTGCTCTTCTTAAGCCCTGAGCATCTTGAATAACAACCAGTGAAAATCCCAAAGAAATTGCAAATGCAATTGAATTAAACCCTTCAATGAGCCCGACACTTGTAGTCAAGGCAACAACTCCTGCCGAATGGGAACTTGGCATACCGCCCGTTGTGGTAAAAATTTTAAAGTTTATTTTTTTATGGCATACAATAAAAATCAATACTTTCAGAATTTGAGCCAAACAAGCGGATAATAAACCCGCAAATATCGCTTCAACTCCGGTATTGTACATATTCTTATTCCCCCGTATTAAAATATTTTAGCAGTTATTGAGTCAACAATGTTTTTAAACACTTCTGATTTAACATCTTCTTTAGAGAGTATATCATAAATCAGTCGAATTTGTCTTTTTAATTTTTGTTTTGCTCCGTCAAGCCCGTATTTGTTAACATAGGTGAGCTTGTTTTCTTGTTCGTCTTTTCCTGCGGTTTTTCCAAGTTCTTTAGTTGTGGAGATAACATCTAAAATATCGTCTGCCATCTGAAAAGCAATCCCAAAGCTTTGAGCAAATTTTTTAAGAGCATCAATTTTTTTATTGTCTGCCCCCCCTAAGATTGCGCCTATTGCGCATGATGCCATAAATAATGCCGAGGTCTTATAGTTTTGAATGTAATTTAAATATTCTTCATTTTCTCTCAAATTCAAACTTGAATTTTCAGCTTCAAGGTCAGCGGTTTGTCCGCCCACAATTCCGTATATGCCGGCAGAAATTAAATATTCTCTCAGTGCCTTTAAAATTCTATCCGGGGGTATATTTTTTGAAGTTTTATCAATTATAATTTGTGCTCCAAGACTTATAAGGGCATCTCCCGCAAGTATTGCAAAAGATTCGCCATACACTTTATGACAGGATGGTTTTCCTCTCCTTAAATCGTCGTTATCCATTGAAGGAAGGTCATCATGGATTAAACTTTGACTATGAAGCATTTCAAGGGCACAGGCGGAAGGAATTGCCACAAAATAATCATCGGAAAATATTCTGCACGATTCAAGACATAAAACTCCTCTTAATCTTTTGCCTTTAAGACATGTGGTATATTTCATTGCCTCCGTTGTTTTTTTTGAATATAGGTGTTCTTTGTTGTTTAAAATCTCCTCAAAATAGCTTAACAAAGTTTCGTCAATAATCTTTTTGTACCCTTTAATCATGATTTTCTCTTTCTATATCAAAACGGATATTTTTTGTTGTTTGGTTAGTCTTTTTTCTTGAATCGGCCTTTTTTTTGCTTGAAATTTTCGTAAAAGTTTTTTTCATATTGTTTTTTGTGGTTGTTTCTTCTTTTTGACTTTCGTATAAAGTTTTTTGCTTGAATTCGTGTGCCTCTTTTAAAAAGTCAAGATAACTTTCATATCTTGAAGGATGAATTTTGTCCAAATTTTTTATTACGTTACAATTTTTATCATCTTTTGTATGCAGACAATCTTTATATTTGCATTCTTTTTTTAAATCTTTTATTTCATCGAATAGCTCAGATAAGTCTTTTGGGAGAATAAAATTAAAAACGAGCCTTGAAAAACCGGGGGTATCAATAATTTTAATGTCGTCAAACTCAATTATTTCAGAGTGTCTTGTTGTGTGGGTTCCTCTTTTATTTTTTTCGCTGACATCTCCCGTTTTTATATTTTTTTTGCTAAGCGCACTTAAAATTGAACTTTTGCCCACCCCCGAAAGCCCGCAAAACGCTATGGTTTTATTTTTTATATAGCTTTTAAATTCACTAAGGCCACTTAGAGAGATGGCGGATGTAAAAAATATTTTGTATCTGAGCGGTTTATAGATACTTTCTATTTCTTTTTTGTATCGAATAAATTCTTTTTCATCCGTTAAATCGTCTTTATTGAAACAGAGTATTGCAGGAATTTTGTAATGTTTAAGAAATATTAAATAGCGATTAAGTTGTCTGTAGTCAACTTTTGGCTCCAAAAGCGAAGATACGACAACAACCATATCCAGATTTGAAACGGAAGGTCTTTCAAGAGTGTTTTTTCTTGGCAAAAGTTTGCATATGGCATTTTTATTTTCAATTGAAACAAAGTCCCCGACTTTTATTTTTAACTTTTGTTTTTTTAATACTTCCCTTAGTTTGCACTCTATTATTGTGTTTTCGCCATTTTCAGGTTTAACGTAATAAAAATCAGAATGAATTTTGTAAACTGTTCCTTTCATACCATTTATATTAGCAAAACATTAGGGTTTTTGTCTATTAAAAAAAACCTGTTTTTGCGCTTTTTAAACTTGTCCTATCTTAATTGTTATAATATAATGTAAAAAAAGGATGATATTTAAGGGAAACACTATATGACACTGACCGATTGGTTCAATAAAAGAAAACAGGAGCAAAAACAGGCTTTAAGAGAAAATGAAGTAAATATTGATGATTCGGTAGGAAAACTCTGGAGTCTTTGTTATAACTGCAATTCCCAGCTTCCAAAAAAGGACCTTGAAAATAACAACATGGTCTGCCCCGTTTGTGATTACCACTTTAGAATCGGTGCAAGAGAGAGAATTAAGCTCGTTGCGGACGAGGGAACATTTGAAGAATATTTTGCAAACATAAAAGGGGTTGACCCACTTGAATTTGTTGATACAAAACCGTATTACAAAAGACAGGAAGAAGCAAAAAACAAAACCGGACTTGATGAAGCCGTTATAACGGGAGTTGGCGAAATTGACGGGCAAAAAGTTGCCCTTGCGGTTATGGATTTTGAATATATGGGCGGTTCAATGGGATCTGTTGTTGGCGAAAAAGTTACAAGAATTATGGAAGTTGCCCTTCAAAAGCAAATTCCCATGATTGCATTTACCGCATCCGGCGGGGCAAGAATGCAAGAATCAGCCTTAAGCCTTATGCAGATGGCAAAAACAAGCTGCGCCGTTGCAAGGTTAAATGAAGCAAAACTCCTTTATATAACCGTTTTATGTGAACCCACATTCGGCGGAGTTACGGCAAGTTTTGGTACTCTCGGGGATATTATGATAGCCGAAAAGGGTGCAAGAATTGGTTTTGCGGGAAGAAGGGTTATAGAACAAACAATCAAACAAAAATTGCCTCCCGATTTTCAGACGGCCGAGTATTTATTAAAATACGGTCAGATTGACCTTATTGTAGAAAGAAAAGAAATGAAAGAAAAGCTTTCCAAACTAATTTCAATGCATTCACAGAACAGAGAAAGAAACCTATGATAGAAACCGATAAAAAAGTACAAATACTGGATTTTGAAAAACCTATTTATATAATGCAGGAAAAAATTGAGGAATTAAAGAAGATTAGCATGGATACAAAAATGGATTATAATTCTGAAATTGAAACTCTTGAAAAACAAACTCAAGAGTATAAAAAAGAACTCTATGATAACCTTGAACCATATCAGAAACTCCAAATTGCAAGACACCCTTCCCGCCCCAACTTTCACGATTACGTTAATTTTATGACGGAAGATTTTATTGAACTTCACGGGGACAGAGAAGGAACCGACGACAGAGCGATTGAAGGGGGTGTGGCAAGGATTGGCGGAATGCCCGTTATGCTAATCGGTACAGTTAAAGGTAAGACAACAAAAGAAAATTTGGAATGCAACTTTGGCATGCCGCAACCGCAAGGGTACAGAAAAGCCCTTAGGCTTTTTGAACACGCATCAAGATTTAATCTTCCCATAATCACCCTTGTTGACACCATGGGTGCATATCCCGGTATCAAAGCGGAAGAAACCGGACAAGGAATTGCAATTGCGGTCAATTTAAAACAGATGGCAAAATTGGATGTTCCCGTTATTTCGGTTATAACGGGTGAAGGATGTTCGGGCGGTGCTCTCGGGCTTGCCGTTTCAAATAAAGTTATGATTTTAGAACATGCCTACTATACGGTAATATCTCCCGAAGGTTGTGCTTCAATTCTTTGGAGAGATGCTGCAGAAGCTAAAACTGCCGCAAATGCTCTAAAAATAACGGCAAACGATCTTTTAAAATATAACATAGTGGATGAAGTCATTAAAGAACCCGTAGGCGGGGCTCATTACGACCCTGAACTTATGGCATCCACACTTAAAGAAGCACTTCTAAAAGCATTGGAAGAATTTAAAGGTAAAACTCCTGATGAATTAAAGGCTCACCGATACAATAAATTCCGTGCTCTCGGTGTTTTTGCTCAATAACATAAAGGATATTAATAATGGGTATTACTTTGGATGATGTAAAAAATTTAAAAATAGTTCCTAAAAATTATACAAGTGCTACCGTGTTTGAAATCAATGAAATAAAAGACGGCAAAATTAAAATAAACCTTCCAAAAGTAAAAGAAAATGAACTTAAAGACTATCAAAAAAATTCCTTAATTGAAGCGTTTGGAATTGCAAAACACGGGCTTATTTATTTTACGTCGGAAATTTTAAATCAAAAAGATAAAGAGCTTGAAATCAAATATCCTAATACCATTAAAGAAATTCAAAGGAGAAAATATTCAAGAGTTCCGTTTGACGGCAATCTGAAAATTAAAGTCGACAAAAAAATTAAAATTAAAACTGATGATATCTCAGCAGGCGGCATAAAATTTTATTCGGATACTCCTTTTATGGTAGGCAAGGAATACGAAGTTAAGATAGAATTAGTTAATAACCTTGTTGTTGAATGTACAATACAACCAATCAGGGTTGAAGAAACAGATGAAGAAGAAATTTCTTATTCAATTTCGGCAAAATATAAGAAAATAAGGAGCATAGACAGAATTGCTCTTATGCAGTATTCACTAAGGTATATTTCAGAATTAGAAAACAAGGGATAAAATCTAATCGGAGTTGGCTTATGGAAGATAATGAAATTCTGAATGAAAACGAAAAAAAGGGTAAAAAATTCGGGTTTTATTTTGCCCTGATTACAAGCTTATTAATTGCGGCGGCAATTATTTTTACCACATTTTATCTGACAAACTGTATTACTCTTTTAATGAAAGACTACAAAGAGTCTACCATTGAATATAATAATTATTTAGCAAAAGACGTTTTAAATTCACTCATAAAAGACCAAAAAAACGGAAATTTTAACGAGTTAACGGAAACCATAGGGCTTCTTAAAGATAACGGTTATGTTAAATATGCCTATGTTTATATACCTAAGCAGGATAAGATTATATGGTCCTCAGAGCCTTCGTTTTATAGCCAGAAAGCAAGCGAAATGGAAGAAAATATTCTTCCCACTTATAACGATTTAAAAGGGGTGAATGAAAGAGAACTCACTGCTGATGAATACAATTTAATAGTGGGAATGAATGAGGACAGAATACAAAGTGAAGGGTATCAATCCATGTTTGATAACCTTAAACTGTTTATAATTCTATTTCTTTTGATGGGTGTTGCAATAAGCGCATTTATGTCAAAAATGATAAATCGCCCCCTGATGGATTTGGTTCTTGGCGTTCAAGAGTTTGCAACCGGAAACTTCGGGCATAAATTAAAACATTCAGGATTTGAAGAATTTGATAAACTGGTTGATGCGTATAATCATATGGCTTCTCAACTTTTGGATTTATACAATTCTTTGGAATCTAAGGTTGAAGAAAGAACCAAAGAACTCAACGAAGCCAACAAAAAACTCAAAGAAACTCAAACCATGATGGTGCATTCGGAAAAAATGCGTTCTTTGGGCGAACTTGTTGCAGGGATTGCCCATGAAATTAATAACCCGATTAATTTCATATACGGCAACATAATGATTCTTGATAACTACCAAAAAGATTTAATAGCCCTTGTGAATAAATACACGGAAGCTCAAAGCACGATAGAAGAATCAAAACTCAAAGACATAAACGACTTTAAACAAAAAATTGATATCGACTTTATGAAAGATGATATTGGAGATTTGATTAAGTCTTGTCTTGAAGGGGTGGAACGCACTAAAAATATAATTTTAGACTTAAAGAACTTTTCAAGAATGGATGAGATGGTTTTTTCGGAATGTAATCTTCCGAAAGAAATCGACACCACCCTTAATATTCTAAACAACAAAATAAAAAACAGAATTACCATTCATAAAGAATATGAAGAAAACCTTCCTAAAATTGAAGCATACGGCGGGCAAATCAACCAAGTCTTTATGAATATTCTTGATAACGCTCAAAGTGCAATAAAAGGCGAAGGGGACATTTATATCAGAATTAAAAGACAAAATGATAATATAATGGTTCAATTCGAAGATACGGGATGCGGGATAAAACAAGAAAATCTTGTTAAAATATTTGAACCCTTCTTTACGACAAAACCGGTAGGACAGGGAACCGGACTTGGCATGAGCATTGCATACAGAGTAATTCAAGCGCATAACGGTACAATTTCGGTTGAATCGGAAGTTAATAAAGGAACAAAAATTACCATAATTCTTCCTATCGACCATAAAACAAATGATAAAAATGAAAGCGAACAAACCATAAATGGCTGATGATAAAAGATATAAGATATTAATAGTAGACGACGAACCTGATAACCTTCAGCTTTTATTCAGAACTCTAAGACGTGATTATGATGTAACAAAAGCAAACGGACCCTTAGAGGCCCTTGAAATATTAAAAGATAATTCGTTCCAATGTATTTTATCCGACCACAAAATGCCCGATATGGACGGGGTTGAATTTTTAAAAAGAAGTGAAAATATGTACCCCGATACCATAAGACTTCTTGTTACGGCATATTCTGATGTTGATATACTTATGAATGCAATTAACTATGCAAAAATATACAGATACATTAAAAAGCCCTATTCTCCTGAAGAGCTTTTGCATACCGTTCAGCTTGCACTTGAATATTACCAGCTCAAAGAAGATAATAAAAAGCTAATATTTGACTTAAAAGACCTTTTTTCGGGTACCATAAATGCCATTATGGATGCTCTTGATTCTAAAGATTCTTATACGCTCGGAAGGTCAAGGAGAGTGGCTTTTTACACAACAAAAATGATAGAAGTTATGGATATTTCTAAAACCGAAAGAGCCGTAATTGAGCTTGCCGCACTTTTGCATGATATAGGCATGATTGGAGTGCAGGAAGAAATATTGCATAAAGTGGAAAAGTTAACTGATGCTGAAAGAGCCGAAATAAAAAAACATGTGTTTTACTCGGTTAAAATTCTTGAAGATATAAAACAACTTGAAAGAGTGACTGAAATTATAAAATATCACCATGAATATTATAATGGCGAAGGATACCCCTACGGAAAAAAAGGCGAGGACATTCCTTTGGGTGCAAGAATAATTGCAATAGCGGATGCCTATGATGCGCTTGTTTCGTTCAGGCCGTACAGAGAAGGCCTAAGCCCTGAAGATGCTCTTGATAGAATAAGACAAAAGAGGGGAACCCAGTTTGACCCTAAAATTCTTGATATTTTTGAATCTGTGGTAGATGAAGCAAATAAAGAGTGGGACAATTTAAACCCTTATGTCGAGCATTAGTTTTCGCTTTCTTTTCCTTCAAAAGCGATTTTTTGTTCCATTTTTTGAGTTAAGTTCTTAATTGCAGGGTTTGTGTTATCGCCGTTATGGAATTTTTTTCTTAAATACAGATTTAACTGGGGTTGAAGATATCCCATAAGAAGTGCGCTGATACCTATATTTAAAACAATTGCAGCCCCTTTTAAGAATTTTGTTGTTTTAAGGTATTTTGTTACATCATCTTTATCAACGGCATTTTCAATTAAGTTGATTGTTTTTTGTGCCGTGTTTTTAACTTTGTTTGCGTTTATGCTTGATAAAAGACTTAATTGTTCAATCCCTTCTTTGGTTTTATATGTGCCAACGTCCCCTGTTCTTTTAAGGACATCTGATATGGGCTCATTATGGTGGTCAAAAATGTAGTTTACAACATCTTTTGCATTTTGAGCCTGATTATTCCCGTTTATATTTACAATTTCTTTTGCCTGTTTTAATAGTACGGATGAACCTTTTTTTGTTTGTTCCGCATTAATTGCATCTTTAATAACGGAAGAATCCAAAACGGAAT
Organism: Candidatus Gastranaerophilales bacterium; assembly: GCA_947630535.1. Taxonomy (GTDB): domain Bacteria; phylum Cyanobacteriota; class Vampirovibrionia; order Gastranaerophilales; family Gastranaerophilaceae; genus Galligastranaerophilus_A. The sequence continues at coordinate 77,285 of CANRHZ010000002.1, forward strand.
AGTCGAGGTCTATAGGTTTTTTAAATACATTTTTACCTATAAATTCCATAGATTTTTGTAAAGGTTGTGCAAGACCGTATATAAATAAAAGCTGGCAAAATTCTTTTAAGCCGACTTCAAATCTTTCACCTTCTCTTGCTTCAACCAATCTTGTACCCGTGATAACACCATCCACAAGAGTCGTGTTTGCAATCGGGTTTGTCATAAAGAATGTACCTATTGACTCAAGGCCTTTAAATGAAGTATTGTTGTTTTCTTTTGTACCTTTAAATGTTTGATATACATCAGTTTTTTTGATTGCATTTTTAAGGTGGTTATCTTTGTTTATTTTTTCTCTTACCTGTTTTTCAATTTGTTTTTCGGTATTTTTTTGCTTGAGAGTAATAATCCCAAAAAGTGCCGCACCGGTTAAAAGCGTGGAAACACCAAACTTTGCAAGAGAAAGGTTTTTGGCAAGATTTTTATTTTTAATGGTATCAGATAAAATTTCAGCCTGTTCCCTAAAAGAATCCCCTAAAGAAACCGCCTTTTGTTTTGCAAATTCTATTGTGTCTGCGGAATTTTCTTTCCCCTTTGTAAAAAGTCTTTTAGCATCTACATTCGGGTTTATATTTGCTTTTTTGAATAAAAAATCATCAAATATAAACTTTTTAAGGAATGGTATTCCTCCGAGCCATAAAATGCCCGTGCCGAATTCTTCAACGGTTTTTTCCACCCCGTCCATTTTTCCGCCGTCTTTAAAATAAGTAAAAGATGTAAGAGAATCGGATGTGAAATCCTTAACGTACATCGGAACGACAGAACCAGTGTTATCGCCTAATTTAGAAAATACTTTTGATATTGTTGATATTCCGGATACTGATGCCATAATTCCCCCTCTACTATAAACCCCAAATGAGGTTCAAGAGTCTTTGAACCGTGGCATTTTTCTTTCTTGTGTCTATTAGTTTATTTATCATGATAAAAACCTTCACTTATAATTTAAATCACAAAAACAAATAAAATTGCTCTTTTTGATAACTTTTGTAAATAAAAAGCCTTCTTTAATTTTTAAAGAAGGCTTTTTTAGAATTTAAACTTATTTTTCAATACGAATTCTGCAAAAAGCCAAATTTTTTCTTCGTAGCATTCTGTATATAAAATCTAATATAATATTCATCATTAAACTCTTCCTTTATATCAAGTTTAGCTTGTTTATTTTACACTTTTTTTTATTTTTTTTCAAGTCCCCTCTTAATTTTATTCAATAATGATATAAAAATATTCTTATTTTACTTTTTAAACCTATAAAAAATCCCGCAATTTATTTTTGCGGGATAGTATAATTATCTTTTAACGCAACGAACATTGCTTTGAGATTCACTTGGTTGTTTTACCGTTTCGCCATCATTGAAATCAATCGCCCAAGCACCCCCGCCGGGGCCGGGGGATATAACAGAGCTTGACCAATAATAACCCGTAGTCATGTCCATTAATTTTCTATTAATAGCAATTGAAGCCAATTCTTCTATATCGGGAAGTCTTGCATCTTCTCCCTGTTGTGTACAAAGAGAAGCTGCATCATTTGCCCTATCACCCGTTGCCCCGCTTTTTGGATAAGACGCACCTTTTCCCGCATCGCTTGGAAACGGATCGGGGGCAACTACAACACTATTTGTTCTATAAAATACACTCATAATTCCTATATCTTTGCCGACTTCATTCGGACCTTTTAAGCCGTTTAAATCATATATCATATTAACGCAAAAAATTCTAAGCGAACGGCCGACACTCTTTGTATTGCTGCTGCTTGATAAACATCCCGGGTTATAAAATATAGCTATAGATTCACCGTTAACCGTCTCAAATGCAGAAACATTTGAACTTGCAATATCATTGCTATATTTGGAAATAGTGTCATTTAATTCGCTCATTGTTTGAGGAAAATTCATAGTATTCCCGTTTAGCGTTATTATACTTGACGGTATACCGCATGCTTTTAAATTATTTTTATTGCATACGTTTTGAACTCTGTAGACTTTGGATAGTCCATCCACAATGAAGGCTTCGGCTGAATTTTCTATATCATCTTCATCTCCGTAACCTGAAATACTATCCATCTCCCCTATTGCTTGGCTCATTCTGGCATAAAGTGCTTTTCTTTGAGCATTCCAAGCTTTATCGTTAATATTAACTAATAATGAAGGCAACGTAATCGCTGCTACAATACCAATAATTGTTAGTGTTATCAATACTTCAGCTAAAGTAAATCCGCCTAATCCCTTGGGGGGGGGGGGTAAGCTCCAAACAAATTCGTCATAAATTAAACTCCCATCTATATTTTAGTACATCTTCATTTTAACAAATCAAACTTATATTTTCAAGATATAGAAAATCCCGCAATTTATTTTTGCGGGATTTTTAAATAAGTTTTATCCATATATGTTATTTTTTCATAATACTGAAATAATATCTTGTTAATACAAAGGTTGATGTGCATCCTACAATTACAATGTAAAGACCGACTATGAAATCGGTTGTATTATATAATATAACGGGATTGTATACAAGTGTTGAGAACACGGCATTTATAACGGTTTTTATTGCAACTACGGGAAGTATGAGCCCAAAATTCCATATAATAATTAATAAAAGAACTTTTAGAGAATTTTCCATACCTTTAATAAAGCCTTTTATAAAGACGTTCAATGAATTTGTTTTATCGTTGTATGCCCAATATAACTGCCCAAATTGATACGCTGCTATAATTAAGATAGAAATTGCGGTTAAAATTATAATGGTAGCAAAACTAAGCGCACGATTTTCAAGATAAAACACTTCAAATATGAATACTGCTGCAGAAATAACAGTAATAATAAGACAAAATAAACTTGCCCATAAAAGATATTTAATATAGCTTGTGCCGTGGTATTTTACATAAGCATAATAAGTTGAAGCTTTTTGAATGGGTTTATGTTCGTAAACGTCTTTTGCAAAGTAACTTATTGCAATAACGCTCAACAAAGCCTGCCAGAATACATAAACATAGACAGGCATGCAAATAACAAGCCATAACAGGCAAATCAAAGATTCCACAAAATTTGCATTCGGACCTAAAATAAAAGCGGGCAGCAGCATAATATACACCATAAGAAAGTTTATAATCGGAGCAATGCTTATTTTTAAAAAAGTTTTAAAATTCCTGATTAGCCCCAAATAACCTTCATTTATGCAGTCCAAAATACCCAACTTTGGTGCATCTTCAATGTTAACAGAATAATTTGTCATAATTTTTCCTTTTTTTGTATAATATCTTAAAGTTCGTTACTGATTGTATCATTTTTTTTATGAAAAATAAATTTAAAAATTTTAATAAGGAGGACTTTTTCACAAAAGTTAATCTTCATATCCACTCTACCTTTTCTGACGGCAGGGAAAATTTTAAAGAGCTTATAAAGCAGGCTGAAGCTTTGAATTTAAAGTGTTATTCAATAACCGACCATAACACCCTTCAAGGATATAAAACAATTCAAAATAAACCTGAAAATTTAGTGGTGGGTGTTGAATTTGACTGTTATATGGATTTTAATCTTCCCCATATTTTAGGATACGGCGTTGATATTTATAATCCCGAATTGAACAAGTTAACTTCCCCTTTTAAAAAAGGTAAACTTGAAGTTCCAAAAAGGATAATTTCTTCAAGAAATCCGAAAAAAGTAATCGAAGCTATACATAACGCAGGCGGTATTGCGGTTTTGGCACATCCATGTTGTTATTGGTGTTTAAGTTTGGATAGGTTTGTTAAAAAGCTGATAAGCTATGGCTTAGATGGAATTGAGGTTTATTATCCGTACGACAGAATAACACGTGTTGTAAAATTTCATTCAAGACAAACGGTTGTAAAAATTGCGGATAAATACAATCTGATAAAAACCGGCGGGCAAGACCAGCACTATTCTTTAATAAACGGGAGAAATTAAATGGGGACATATACAACCACAATCCCTAAAGATTTAACGGTTCACTATAAAGACCTTTTAAAACAAGAGGAATGCGTTTTTTCTGTTCCCCAATATACATATTTTCAAGCCAGAAATAAAAATTGGCAGATAACTTTCTATCAATCAGGAAAAGTTGTTGTTCAAGGCAGTAAAATTGATTATATAGTCCAAAAACTCTTTTTAAAAGAAACCGTGGATAAAGCTGAAAAAAAAGGAGAAATTGCACCTTATCCTCATATAGGAATAGATGAATCGGGAAAGGGAGATTTTTTCGGGCCTCTTGTTATTGCGGGATGTTATTTGGATGAAAAAAATGCAAACATCTTAAAACGTATGGGTGCAACGGATTCAAAGAAGCTTGATGATAAAAAAATTCTTGAGCTTGTTGAAAAAATAAAAGAAGTTTCAATATATGATGTTATTGTAATCGGAAATAAAAAATATAACGAACTGTATAACAACTTTAAAAATTTAAATAAACTTTTGGCATGGGGGCATGCCACCATTTTAGAGAATATATTAAACAAAAAGGAATGTAATATTGCAATCTCCGATAAATTCGGCTCCGAGAAGTTTGTTTTATCTGCATTGAAAGAAAAAGGCAAACAAATTCAGCTTATTTTGCAAACTAAGGCGGAATCTGATACGGCGGTTGCCTGCGCATCAATATTAGCCAGAGCCTCTTTTGTAAAGGCGGTTTCAAAAATTTCTTATGAATACGGGATTAATATTCCGAAAGGTGCCGGACAAAACGTCATAGAACAAGGAAAAAAACTAATCCAAAAGTACGGAATAGAAGAATTAAAAAACATATCTAAGCTCCATTTTAAAACTTATAACGATATTCAAAACCATGATGGCTACAGGCAAACAAGCCTTTTTTAAAATATTAAGAAATGTTAACACACTATAAAAAATAAGCAATTTTAACAAACTAAAATACTTTATTTAAATGTAAGGTTAGTTTAATTTAAATTAAGGTTAGTTTAGCTTTAGTCTAAGTTAAAGAATGGAAGAAGTTATTATTTAGGTTAGGAGGCAAAAAATGACTTGGGTTATGTTATCTATGAGAAAGATGCAGCTCAAACAAGAAGTAGCCGATTTGCAATTCGAAGATGTAAGAATTTCTCAGCAAATTCAAGATCTTGCAAATTACACAAGCAATATCGCAGACGGCACAATCACATTTTCCGAAATGGCAAGCTGCCCTTCATCTTTATTTGGAACACAGTTAGACTTTATGGCAAATTCTGCACAGGCTGCATATCAATCTGCAACAGTTAAAACAAACGCTTATATCCAACAACTTGCTCAAACAAACGGTGCAACAGGCAACCAGTACGGTTATGCAATGGGTACAACTGACGGTGTTAACTATGATGCAACTACAATTTTTAATGAAATATACAAAGAAGAAATGAAAGAATACTCAAAACAAATGCAAGAGTATGTCAATGAATACGAAAAAGAACTTGAAGCCGAACAAACAAGAATAGAAACCGAATTACAGGCTAAAGAGGCTGAACTTCGAGCATACGAACAGACAATCAGCCAAAACATTCAAGACAGTGCTATTAAATTAGCATAAAAGAAGATTTAAACTCCTATAATCCTAAATAACTTGTAACCTTATGCCGAGCTTTAATGAGCACGGCTTTTTCTTTTGTTAAAAAAACTCTTTTAAAATTTATTAAGGTGTGTTAGGATAATTTTGAGTTAATAGTATCGAATATTAAAAAGGATAGTTAGTGTATGACTGATGAAATACAAAATGAATCATCCGATTCCAAACAGAGAATACTTGTTGCAGATGACGAAGCCAGCATTAGAAGAATTTTAGAAACAAGACTAAAAATGCAAGGATATGACGTTGTTACTGCTGAGGACGGTGAGGAAGCCGTTGAAGTGTATAACAAAACAAATCCCGATTTGGTTATATTGGATGTCATGATGCCAAAAATGGATGGGTACGGTGTTACAAGAGAAATAAGAAGAACATCTGATGTACCTATTATTATCTTGACCGCACTAGGTGATGTTTCCGAAAGAATAACGGGACTTGAACTTGGTGCAGACGATTACGTTATAAAACCCTTTAGCCCGAAAGAACTTGAAGCAAGGGTTAAAGCCGTATTAAGACGTACAAATACAAAAGAATCGGTTGCTCCTATGGGTAAGACAGCTAAAAATGTTATTACAACGGGAAGCATTAAAATAGATACCGCAAGACGTCAGGTATACAGAAAAAATGAAAGAATAAGATTAACGGGCATGGAATTTTCACTTCTTGAACTTCTTGTTAATAATTCAGGACAAGCATACTCAAGAAACGAAATTTTGCAGCACGTTTGGGCTTATCCGCCGGATCACAGAATTGACACCCGTGTGGTCGACGTCCATATTTCACGTCTAAGAAGCAAGCTTGAAGCTGATCCTACGAACCCCGAATTAATTTTAACCGCAAGGGGTATAGGGTATATGTTCCAGAGGATAACATAAATTAAATGTCAATCAAGCTTTATAAATATATAAATAACACCGATTATAAAGATTTTAAAAACATCCTTGTAATCGGTGTTGTTCATGGTGATGAACCCTATGGCGAGTATTTTATAGAAAAATATATAAAAGATAATTGCGGTTCTAAAAAAAATAATCTATACTATATCCCAAGACTAAATTCTTCTCCTTCAAGAAAAAATAAAAACGGGGTAGATATAAACAGAAACTTCCCCACAAAAAACTGGGAAAAAACAGACAAAAACAGTGATTACTTCGGCGGAGACTATCCCAATAGCGAGGAAGAAACCCAATTTATAGTTGATTTAATGGATAAGATAAAGTTTGACGGGATTATAACAATTCATAGTCCATATAAACTTGTAAATTATGACGGAAAGGAAAATAAAAATACAATTAAACTTGCAGATAAAATTGCATCTTATCTTGGCTACAAAACGGAAGAATCAATAGGCTATCCCACCCCCGGAAGTTTTGGAACTTATGCCGGAGTTGAAAGAAATATTCCGACAATTACAATTGAGTATGATGAAAATGAAGAAAAAGAAAAACTTTACGAAAAATTCAAGAAAATCTTTAAATATCTTGAAAATGAGTTTTAAACCTCTATAAAAAGTTTTCTTCCGACAATGTTTGGAACACCGTTATAATATCCTGCAAAATAACCTCCCGCTACAGGTTGGTTCTTTGCGTAATTTTTGTTTAGTCCGCTAAAATTGGTGTTAACAAAAGGGTTGTTTCCGTCACTTGATGCAAACGGGTTATTTGATTTTGTTTCAACAGTTGGGGTATAGAAAGTTGAACTTATGGTTTTATTAAACAACGATACAAGATTAGAAAACATTTATTTGTCCCTTTTATATCATAACAAATTATCTTTTAATGATAATAGGCAATATGTCTAATATATTATGCCATCAAACTTTATAAAACTACATACAATTTTTTTAAAATCATTCAAACAATCTATAAAAATTTTACATAAAGCAAACTTTAGTATTCAAAAAAGAAATTATATGATATGATTTAGTTAACTAAATATATTTATAATAAGTTTCATAAAATAAATAAATTTTTAAAAATAAAACTTAAAAAAGATATTTAGCGAGTTTTTATACACTGTGTAAAGAGGTAAGGAAAAATCGCTCAAGAATCTTTAACAGCATTATCTACGATTATGCCGCATATATTAACCGGCATATTAACTATTGCAACTATTGTGGTTGTAATTATTAACACACGTCAAAAAACCGCCCTTGAAAACCTTCAAAACCAATTGAAGGAAAAACAGGACGAATTTAAAGAAAAAGTTGAACTTTATAAAAAAGAAGCATACGCAAATGCTAAAGAACAACTTTACGAGGACAGACAAAAGTTAAACGATGAAATCAGAGAAAGAAGATCTGAAGTTTCAAGACTTGAATCCATACTTGAAAAAAGACAGGAAGAAGTTGAAATAAAAAATCAGCAGAATGTTGATAAAGAGTGTTCTTTAAGCAAAAAAGAAGATGAATTAAACGAAAAAGAAGATTATCTGGCAGATACAATTGCAAAACAAGTTCAGGAGCTTGAAAGGGTTTCGCAAATGTCAAGGGAAGAAGCCAGAAACACCCTTCTTGAGCAATTAAAACAGGAACTTCAACAGGAACAAATTCGTTTAATAAGAGAAAATGAAATAAAAATAAAAGAATCTGCCGAAGAAAAATCCAGAGAAATATTATCTCAGGTAATGCAAAAATGCGCAATTGAACAGGTTATAGAATCGACTGTTTCGGTTGTTTCCCTTCCAAATGACGATATGAAGGGAAGGATAATAGGCAGAGAAGGAAGAAACATAAGAACCTTGGAAACTTTAACGGGGGTTGACCTTATAATTGATGATACTCCGGAAGCCGTTGTTTTATCATCTTTTGACCCGGTCAGACGTGAAGTTGCAAGGCTTACCATTGAAAAATTAATATCGGACGGTCGTATCCATCCTGTCAGAATTGAAGAAGTGTATGAAAAATCACTCAAAGAAATTGAAAACAAAATGAAACAGGAAGGCGAAAAGGCAGCATACGACCTTGGAATTATGAACCTTAACAGAGAGCTTATAAAGACTCTTGGACGTTTATATTACAGAACAAGTTACGGGCAGAATGTCTTGAAACATTCAATTGAAGTTGCTCAAATTTCAGGCATGTTGGCGGCCGAACTGGGCGCAAACGTGCAGGAAGCAAAAAGAGCGGGTCTTTTACATGACATAGGCAAAGCCGTTGATCATGAACAGGAAGGCACACACATTCAACTGGGTGTTGAACTTGCACGAAAATATGGCGAAAAAGAAGAAATTGTTCATGCCATAGAAGCCCACCACGATGACGTTCAAGCCAATACGCTTGTGGCGGCGCTTGTAAAAATTGCGGATGCGGTTTCTGCGGGTCGCCCCGGTGCAAGACGTGATACGCTTGAAATATATATTAAACGTCTCAAGAAGCTTGAGGAGATTGCAAATAGCTACGAGGGTATCAAGCAGTCGTTTGCGGTTCAAGCAGGCAGGGAAGTTAGGGTAGTAGTTCAGCCGGATGTGTTTGATGATGCTGCTGCCGCTAAATTGGCTCGTGACATTGTAAAACGCATTGAGGATGAGCTTGAATATCCCGGACAAATCCGTGTTACGGTTGTCAGGGAAGCAAGAGTTACCGAAATAGCGAAATAAAAATGTCTTTAAATTTGAGCATTCTATTTTTTGGCGATATCGTAGGGCGCCCCGGACGTGAGGCGCTTAAGGCGGTATTGTCCGACAAAGAAAAGTACTTGAATAGAACTGATGATTTTATTATTGCAAATGTTGAAAACGCATCCCATGGATTTGGGCTCACCTTAAAAAACCATGACGAACTTGCTTCATACGGAATTAACGCTATGACAAGCGGAAATCATATTTGGGACAAAAAGGATATTTTTCAATTTATAGATAATTCCCCCTATCTTATACGTCCTTATAACTACCATAAAAGTGCACATGGAAATGGTTATAGACTATTTAACAATAAAATTTTATTAATCAATCTTCTCGGTAAAACCTTTATGCAACCTATAAACTGTCCTTTTCAGGCTATTGAGGAGTTAAAAAATCAAATAGGGTTTGAAGATAAGATTGTTATAGTTGATTATCATGCAGAAGCCACGGCAGAAAAAATTTCTTTTGCAAAGTTTGCATCTTCTCTCGGGGTTAATGCCGTTATAGGTACTCATACCCATGTTCAAACGGCAGATGAAAAAATAATGGATAATGTACTTGCATATATAACGGATGCAGGCTTTACAGGGGCTTTTGATAGCGTTATAGGAATGGATTTTGATTCAAGCATAAAAAGGCTCATAACCGCAATTCCCGAAAGGTTTGATGTGGCTAATTCAAAAGTGACGCAAATTAACGGAGTCAGAATAATATTTGATGAAAAAACAAACCTTCCTCTTGAAATAGAGAGAATAAATTTTGTTTTGGACTTAAATTCGGAGGATGAATAATGAAAGTAGACTTGCATATTCATACTCTATACTCTGACGGTGCTTTTTCTCCGGAACTTGTGGTTGACACGGCAATTGATTGCGGTTTGAATGTTATAGCGCTAACTGACCATGACAACATATTATCTTATGATATTGCGCAAAAATACATAAAAGAACACGATAAAAAACTTGAAATTGTCCAAGGGGTTGAAATTAATACCATATATAAAGACTATGAAGTTCACATTTTAGGGTACTTTATGGATACAAGCAACAGTGATTTTCAAGAGATGATTAAGTTTCAGCAAAATGCCCGTATATATCAGGCAAAAGAAATGACCGCTCTTTTAAACAAAAAAGCGGGAATAAGAATAAAATTTGATGACATTAAAAAACTTGTTGCGCCTGAGGGCAGCATAGGCCGTCCCCATATTGCAAGGGCAATTACAAATGCAGGCGGGACGGGAAGTGTTGCAGAAGCTTATTCAAAATATATTAACGACGAATCCCCCGTTTATGTAAAAAGGAAAACGGTAAGTCCGCATGATGCCTGTGAAGTTATTTATGATGCAGGCGGAATACCGGTTTTTGCTCATCCTATAGATGTTGATATAGCAGACTCTCTTGCAAAAGAATTAATGAACTACGGACTAAGGGGAATTGAAGCTTACCACAGAAAACATTCTCCCGCCGTTGTTGAATACTATTCGTCTTTTGCGGAAGAATACGGGCTTATTATTACCGGAGGTTCGGATTTCCATGCACCTTCGGTTAACCATGGCACTATCGTTATGGGAAAGAATTTCGTACCTTCATGGGTGTATGATGAACTTTTAAAAGAGAAAAAGCGTCTTGAAATTTCATAAAATAAAGACACAAAATAACTTTTGTGGTAACATCAACTCTGTAAAAAAAGAGAACAGATAATGATTCAATTAACGCAAGCACATATTTTAGGGGCAATAATTGCCTATCTTTTGGGGGTTTTTATAGTACCCATCGTAATTTATTTTTCTGACAAACTGGGACTTGTGGATGTTCCGAACGAAAGAAAAATACACAAAGGCAAAATTTCCCGTCTTGGCGGAATTAGTATTTGGCTTTCCGTTATTTTAACTTTTTTATTTCTTGTTCTTTTAAGCTATTATCCCACCGGAGAAGGGCTTTCAGGAATTATAACGGGCGGCTCCTTAATGTTTTTGCTTGGATTAATTGACGATATATTTTGTTTAAATGCAAAATTTAAACTGTTTTTACAAATTACAATAGCTACAACGGTTATTCTTCTCGGGGTTAGGATTGATACGATATTTAATCCTTTCGGAAACGATATTGAACTTGGAATTTTATCATACCCGATTAGCCTTTTATGGATAGTGGGAATTACAAATGCAATTAACTTTATAGACGGTATTGACGGGCTTGCGGGTTCGGTTGTAACCATAAGTTCACTTGCTATTGCAATAATTTCAATGGTCACAACCCCTTCTTCTCCTATATCCGCTCTTGTTGCTTTTATACTTTTTGGAGCCATGCTTGCATTTTTAACTTTCAACTATAATCCTGCAAAAATATTTATGGGAGATTCAGGTGCACTGTTTGCAGGCTTTATGCTATCAACACTTTCTATAACGGGAATTATGAGTACGGGTGGTTCTTTAATGTATCTGCCGTTTTTAATCCTTATAATACCCATTGTGGATGTTGCATATTCATCTCTTAGAAGAATTTCGAAAGGAAAAAGCCCTTTTGTGGCGGATTCTGAACATATTCATCATAAACTGTTGCACCACGGTTTTTCTCAGGACTTGGCGGTTTTAACCTTGTCGTCGGTTTCCCTTGTATGTGCTATTGTTGCAATAATCATAACCGGATTTTTAAATAAGTATATAATATTTGTTATTGCGCTTGTTTTAATACTGTTTTTATTAAATGCCGTTTCAAAAACAATAAAGAAAAATTCTTAATTTTTATTTTTAAAGCCTTCTTTTTTTAAAACATGTATTTGAAATTGACATTTAAAAAAAAGGCTTTATACTAAAGATATGAGTAAAGAAAATAAACAACGCTGGTACGATAAAGACCCTGTAGTTCAACTATGCATAGGTCTGCTTGAAAAATCCGACAATGCAGTCAGAGACCATGCAAGCGACTACATTATCGAAAGATCCAAAAATTCAGGCTATGTCCTTGCGGTAAATAATTATGAATATTTTTGGCAAAGATGGCAGGATCAAAACATCAAGCACTTTCTTGCAATTGAATATTTAAAGCTGATTGATGATGAAACAAAACATGAAATTTGCACAGAAGTCGTTCAATATATTCAAGGCTTAGGTAAGGAAGAAAATAAATAATTCATTTATTTGATTAAATCCGATTTTTCATGTTTTAAAATATTGCCATATGAAAAAGTTATTCTTAAATATTATAGCCGTTTTTATTGTCTGGGCACTTTTTTGCACACCTTGTTTTGCAATAAGAGTGGGGCTCAGTGTGGATGTCAAGCAAGCCTACTTTGGCACGTCCACGGAAGGCGCTATTTATGATGCTAAAACGGATAAACCTATTTTTAAAACCCAAAAGATGCAATCATACCTCATTAAAGCCCATGGAAATACAATTGCAATAAGGGTGAATAACAAATTCTATGATTTGGAAACAAGCTATATTAAAATAAAACCGAAAACGGATTCAGATTTCGTTGCCACAAAAAACAGATGGTACAGGGGCGAACTTGTTGTATATAACTACAATAAAAAGCTTACCGTTATAAACAGGCTTCCTGTTGAACTATATCTTTTAGGTGTTGTGCCTTCGGAGATGCCTGCGTCTTGGAACACAGAAGCCCATAAAGCTCAGGCAATTGCCGCAAGAAGCTATGCCGTTGCAAATTTAAACAAGCATGGCTCAAGAGGGTATGACCTGCTTGATACCCCTCAAGATCAGGCATACGGGGGTGCAAGTGCCGAAAATAAAAAGACAAATAAAGCCGTTGTTGATACAAAAGGAATAGTGCTTACATACAAAGGTAAGGTCATTCCCGCATATTACCATGCTTCATCGGGCGGACAGACCGTAAATTCTTCTTCCGCATGGTCATTTGATTCACCTTTTTTACAATCGGTAAGAGCGTATGATGACGGGATTAAAAAGAATGGCCATGGAGTCGGCATGAGTCAGCATGGGGCAAATAACCTTGCAAATAAAGGATATAGCGCATACGATATTTTGAACTATTTTTACAAAGATGTGAATTTTTCTAAAATTTCCGTGTCCGATTAACTTGAAATCTGCTATATAATGTAAAAAAAATTAAAAAAAACTTGTATAATATCGAAAAATGGGTATAATAGACTTGTGATGTGTTACGAAAGGTGGTAAAAATGAACAAAGAAGAACTCGTAAAAGCTATTGCTAACAAAACGAAGATTTCGCAAAAGAACACGGCAGAAGTCATTACTTCGCTTATAGAAGTAGTTCAAAAAACAGTTTCAAAAGGTAAAAAAATTACCCTTGTCGGTTTCGGTTCTTTTGAAGCTAAAAAACGTGCTGCAAGAGTTGGCAGAAACCCTCAAACAGGTAAAGAAATTAAAATTGCAGCTAAAACTGTTCCCGCTTTTTCAGCTGGTAAAAAATTCAAAGAAATGGTTAAATAGTTTAATTGTTTTCTTTATAAAAATGCGCTTATCTTTATGATTAAGCGCATTTTTTAATATTAAATTCTAATTCCTTTTATAACTTTTATGGTTTCTCTTTCTAATAAATCTTCAAGTGCATACCTTAGAGCATCAATAAGGTGATTGTTTTTGTCCTCAAGCACGGGGATAATTTCTCCGGATAAATCTTTTTTAAAGCTATAATTAAAAAATTCTTTTTGAGCATACTTTAGTGTCGGATGTATATATATCTTAGAAAAACTCTGTAAAAATTTTATCCCTTCTTCAACGCTTCCTCTCCCTTTTTTTGCGCAAATTGCGTTAATTCCGTTATTTATATAGTCTGCTACACTTTTTGGTTCTGATGAATCGCATGTTACATATTCGTTTTTTATAATTTTTTTTACAAGAGGAATTGAATTTTTATTCAGAAGATTAATTGAATATATTTCATCCGTTATATAAAGGCAATCGTTTTCAACTGCGCATCTTATAAACGCAAAAGGGTCCGTTGAAAAGCCCCAGTCTATTCCGTTATAGTATTTATCAAAAGAGTTTTTATCAAACTCTTTAACTTCAACATTTGAAAAAACCCTTCCTTCCGTTAGTCCCACTTCTCCAAGTCCGTACACTCTCCAAAAGTTTTCATCTTTTATTCTGGATTCAAGAGCTCTTATTACTTCCTTTTCTAAAAACGGGTTATCCTTATACGTTGATTTTATTAAAATTGCCCTTTTTCCCTCGTTTGCAAGAATTTCATCGTGCACCCAAAACCTTGATGTCGGATTAAAATCTATAAAAACTTTTTCTCTTGTTCTTATTATAAGTTGTTCTGCAATCGGATAGCTAAGATGGTTTGCTTCGTTTAAATACAAAATATCCCTTCTTCCGCCATGAGCTTTTCCTATTGTATCAACCGATATAAAGTTAATTCTGCCTTTTGGCATATCAAGACTTTTATTTGTTCTTGAATATATTTTATAAAAATCCAGTCCGAATTGCTCTAGGACCTTTGGCATATCCAATAGAACTCCGGACTTTAAATGCCCCTGGGTGAGTCCCACAATATCAATTTCATAAGGGTATTTAATTCCGAGAATTGAAAGAATTTGCAGAGTTGAAAATGTTTTTGTGCTTGATGTTCCGCCTTGATTTATTATATACCTGTATTTCGGATAAGCGCCTGCCATTTTTTCGAACACTTTGGAAAGTTTCAATTCATTCATAATCTATAATCCATCCACAAGTTTCTTTTGGCGCTTATTTTTTACAAAAACCTTTAAAATATAATTATCTTCACTCTTATCTTCCATTTTCATTTGTGCAAATTTTGCTTTCAATTCTTCAATTTTAACCGCAAGTGCTAGGTTAATGTCCCCTTTTTCGTTTGGGGTCATTGCAAGAATTTCAAGCTCATCAAGTTTTTTTATTGTGTCATTAATGTCGAAAGACAAATTCTCACCGCCTTTAAAATACTACAACCACTCCTTAAAAGTTTAAGGAGCCTTATATGTATTCTAACTCTTTTGTAAAGCGGCAATTTTGAAGTGCCCGTAATTTCTGCCTGATTACCGTTTTTGGGGTCTATAAAAAGTGTAATACCCTCGGTATTTATTGTCCAATCCCCTATAACATTGAATGTAAAATCCCCAAAAACCTCGTTTGCAATTTCTGTATGCAGTGCTTGCAGAAGGCCAATTCTTCTTATGCAGTATATATCTTGCTGATTGTATTTATAGTACTTTGTGAAAGTTTTACGTTTTTTTCTTTTTCTTCTTTTTTTTCTTTCCATACCCAAAATAATACTCCTATTTATTACTAAAAGATATATCTAATAGAAATAAATTTACATTTTTTTACATAAATAGTTTTTAAAAAAATCAAAATTGGTTTTGACTTTCGTATTTGTTTTTTATAATATTTATTTTGATTATTGGCACTTTATGAATAGAATTGGAGTTTTTTATGTCAGAAAGAAAACTTGTCGGAACAAATGAAATGTTCAAAAAAGCACTTGCAGGCGGATACGCTATTGGTGCTTACAATGTTAACAACATGGAAATTTTGCAAGGTATTGCAGAAGCTGCTGAAGAAACACAATCTCCTATTATTCTTCAGGTTTCAGCCGGTGCAAGAAAATATGCAAACCAAACTTACTTAATTAAATTGGTTGAAGCTGCACTTGCTACAACTACTGTTCCAATTGCACTTCACTTGGACCATGGTGCTGATTTTGAAATTTGCAAAGCTTGTATAGATGGCGGTTTTTCTTCAGTTATGATTGACGGCAGCAGATTTCCGTTTGAAGAAAACGTTAAAGTAACTAAACAAGTTGTTGAATATGCTCACCAAAGAGGAGTATCGGTTGAAGCTGAACTCGGTAAGCTTGCAGGTGTTGAAGATGATGTTAATGTTAGCGACAAAGATGCTAAATATACAAATGTTAAAGAAGCCGTTGAATTTGTAAAACAAACAGGTTGCGATTCTCTTGCAATTGCAATCGGTACAAGCCACGGTGCATACAAATTCAAAGGAGAAGCAAAACTTGATTTTGAAAGATTAAAAGAAATCAAAGATGCTTTGCGTGAAGCCGGTTTCGGTGATTATCCGATTGTTCTTCACGGTTCATCTTCCGTTCCTAAAGCATTTGTTGAAAAATGCAACAAATTTGGCGGCAACTTGCCTGATGCGCAAGGTGTTCCCGAAGAAATGCTTAACTATGCATCAAAACACGGTGTTGCAAAAATCAATATAGATACTGATTTGAGATTGGCTATGACATCAACAATCAGAGAATTCTTTATTGAACATCCTGAAAAATTTGACCCGAGAGAATATATGGGCCCCGGCAGAACCGCAGTTAAAGAAATGGTTATGCACAAAATGAGAGATGTATTGGGTACAGCAGGTCATGCTAAAGACTAATAATTAGAATAAAATAATAAGCCCGCTATTTGGCGGGCTTTTATTGTATGTACCAATTTTTTAATAAATTTTACATATAATTGTCAAACTTAAAAATATCGTATATTATAGGAAAATAGTCTGTTTAAGGAGCTTTATAAATAATGGAAAAACAAAAAATTGCAATCGGGTGTGACCATGGCGGATTTAACTTGAAAGAAACCATCAAAGAATATCTAAAAGCGCACGATATTGAATTTGTTGATTTTGGTATATACACAAAAGAAGCCTGCGATTATCCCATAGTTGCAAAAGCCGTTGCAAACGAAGTGGCACAAGGAAAATGCGACAAAGGAATTCTCGTTTGCGGAACGGGGCTGGGCATGAGCTTAGCTGCAAATAAAATTAGAGGAATAAGAGCGGTGTCTTTAGAAAATACGTATTCTGCACGTGTTTCAAGGGCTCACAATAATGCAAATATTTTATGCCTTGGTGAACGTGTTATAGGGGAGCATTTGGCTCTTGATATAGTTGATATGTGGTTAAAAACGGGCTTTGAGGGCGGCAGACACAAAAGAAGAATTGATATGATTGAGTAAATAAAAAGGCTAAAATATGTTTTATTGTTAATTTTTTGCTAAATTAAACAGTTTAACTTATACTTTTTTTGTAATTTTGGAGAAAAATAAAATGGATGAAAAAGAAATAATCCTCGGGCAGTATAAAGTCTATTCGGATGCCAAAGAAAATTTTATAAACAGACACTTTGCAACAAATCGTTTTTATTTTGTATTTTCTTTTGCGCTCCTTTTTGCTACCTATGTTTTTCACACATTATCTCCGGGCATTGTTCCTCTTATAGTTACGGCGGTTTTTGGAATAGCGGTTTCAATTTTATGGTGGCTCAACATTGATTCATATCAGACATTAATTAAGGTAAAATATTCTTGCGTGCTTGAATATCTTGAAACTAAACTTCCCGAAGCTCCGTATAAAAAGGAATTCATAGAAAACCAAAAAATGAAAAAAACTAAAAACTTCCTTTTTGCAGATGTTCAAAAAGGGTTTGCAGGACTTTTATTTTTTGTATTTATCATAATTTGCTTAATTGCAATAATTGAAATGCTAAACTATAAAAATCCTACGATAATTTAAAAAATAAAATTATATAATAAGGACTAAGGGGTTTTTTAAACTCCTTTTTCTTTTCTTAAAAATCGGGGAAAAAAAAGGGTATTTCTACCCATTCGCATACTATCCGAAGCATTAACAACAATATTACTATACCCCATAATGCCATGATTTGCAAATTTTTGTTAAGAAATGTAAATCAACTCAAATTTTTTAAGATTTTTTATAAATTTGTACCCAACATTTTATAAATTAGCCATCTGGGCTAGGAATATAGCCCAGATGGCTAATTATGACACCTGCCTTGTCGGGCTATAGTGTTTTTAAAATTTTTTATTCTTTTTTTAGGAGTTTGATATGGAATTTGTAAATGAGCAGATTGCGATTCCTGTTTGCGTCTATATCGGGCTTGAACAAATCGCAAAAAATTTAAAGCTTTCAACAAACGAGATTATTCTGTATGCAATATTAGGCTATTTATCCAATGATAACAAGGGTTTCAATCCGCAAAAAAATGCCCGTTTTGATAACACCTATAATGAAATTTAGGTGGATAAATTAATCAATTAAAATTTAAAAACAGAAAGGAAGGATTAATGGAAATTGCCGAAAACACACAGTTGGAAGAAAGCTTAAAGCCTGTTTATTCTCAAAAAGATTTTGATGAGTATAAAGAAAAGCTTGAAGATGATTTCCAAAAAAAAGAGGCTTTAATTAAAGAGGAAGCCAAGAAAGAAAATCAAAAGGAGAACATGTCCGAATTGGAACTTGCAAAGGCAGAACTTGAGGATATGAAGAAAAAGTATCAGCAAAAAGAGGACGAGTGCACTATTTCTCGACAGAAGGAAGAAACCCTTGTTTGTTTAAAGGATGCCGAACTTGATAAAAAGGCGCTTGAACTCGTTTATGTTCCGCTTGATATGGACTCAACAAAAAAGAATATAGAAATTCTAAAGGAGCTTATGGTGGATTTAAGAAAAGACATATTTAAAAATACCATCAATGCTCCCGTATTGGAAGCTTCCGATAATACAACATACGACCCCTTTATCGAAGGGTTTGATACTAACAGATTATAAAAAGAAAGGAAAATAAAATGACAATTAATCTTGCACAAAAGTATTCACCTAAAGTTGACGAAAGATTTAAAACTCAATCTTTAACCGATTCAATTATAAATAACGATTACGATTGGACGGGAGTTGACACCGTAAAAATATATTCAATTGAAACGGTTTCTCTTTCGGATTATACAAAAACAGGAACCCAAAGATACGGTGACCCTTCTGAACTTGGTGATAGCGTTCAATCCTTAACTTTAACTCAGGATAAAGCTTTTACATTTACAATTGATAAAGCATACGAACTTGCCCAAGAAGGGGTTAAATCCGCAGGAACGGCACTTCGTCGTCAGCTTGATGAAGTTGTTATACCGGAAATTGACATATATCGTATTTCAAAACTTGTAAGCGAAGCTAAAAATTCGTCTGTTTCTCAGACAACAAAGACTAACGCATTTGAACAGTTTTTGACTGCAATGGAAACACTCTCTGAAGAAAAAGTTCCAATCTCGGGAAGAATAGCTCTTGTAAGTCCCTCTTATTATAAATTCTTGAAATTAGACGATACTTTTATAAAAAATTCAGACTTAGGACAACAAACCGTATTTAACGGACAGGTTGGCGTTATTGACGGTGTTCCTGTTATTGTTGCTCCATCAAGCTATATGGGAGAAAATGTTAACTTTATTATTACACACCCCGGTGCTCTTGTTGCACCTGTTAAATTAAACGAATACAAAGTTCATATTAATCCGCCCGGTGTTTCAGGTTCGCTTGTTGAAGGAAGGATTATTCATGATGCCTTTGTATTATCAAACAAAAAAGGCGCAATTTATGTTCATAAAACCGCAGAATAAAAAATAAATTAAAAAAGAAGTTACCAAAGATAAAAGGAGTTTAACAGTTGCAAAATCAGCTTATAGAAACCGTTTATAATATGACCGGTTTAGAGAAAAACGAATCAAACAGTATTAAAATAACAGCATATATTAACGAAATACTTTCCTATCTTAACAGAGACGATATAATACCTGAAATTTTCCCCGTTATGGCAGAAGTTATCTCTCTGGGTTTGATTTCAAATAATGATGGCTCTGTTCAATCCTTGAGTGAGGGCGATTTAAGTATTACATACAACAATAAATCGCCCTTCTTTGGCAAACTTGACTCTTTTAAATTGGTAAGAGGAATAAAAGACGATGTTTAAAGACGACAGATTAACCGTCAAAAGAGAGCACTACGAACTTATAGAAGGAGAAGCAATTTATTCCAATCCTGTAGTTGTATTTGAGGATATACCTTGTCATCTTTCGGTGAGTTTGAATAATACAACTAAAATAAACTCTGCTCCCTTTCTTGAGTCTGAATATACTTTATTTTTAGACTATGACCCAAACATTAACATTAATAAAAACGATATTTTGCTTGTTAAAACATCGAAAAATGAACACTATAAGCTATTTGCAGGTGACATAAAGGCCTATAACCATTCAATCCAAATAAAATGCAAACAACAAAAGATTATAGAAAGCTAAACGGCTATGATTATCGAAGAAATAAAAAACTCAATCAGAAAAACTATTTTCAATAAAGATAAAGACATAATATTCCATTTTGAACAAGTAAGTCATACGGGATTTCCATACGCAATATTGCGGGTGAAAAATTTTAAAATAGAACCCTATAACTACCAGAATAAACAAAAATGCAGCTTTTCTTTTGAAATTGTTTATCAAAAAAGTGAGGATAATTCCGTAACTGATTTATTTAACGGCCAAACTCTTTTAAATGAAGCGCTTTTGCCTGCTATATCCATAAACAATAAGAATATTACTCTTGATAATCCCGTTTTTACCATGGAAGATAAGCAACTCATTATGTCTTTTGATATAACTTTGTACACTCTGGAAGATGATACAAACGAACAGATGAAAACTATTGATATTACAATAAAAGGAGAATAAAAATGCCCGATACGCAACCGAAATTTACGGTAACATTTAAAGAACTTGCCATAAATGCAATAAAAAGACAAACTAGAGGACATGTAATTTTAGTCCTTAATTCCGAAAAAGATGAAATTACCTATAAAACATTTTCTGATGTTAAAAAAGAAGATTATTCGGCTGATGATTATTTAATGTTGGACCTTTGTTTTAGAGGCACCCCGAAAAAAGTAACCGTATTAAAAAATGAGGAAGAATTATCCGAGCTCACAACAAAGCTGGATAAATACGATAACTATACTCTTTGCCATCCGTACTCAACGGAAAGTGATGCAACATCACTAAAGACTTATTTAAAAAACAAAAGAGAAAAAAATAACTATTCAATTGCGATTTTTGCAAATAAGACCGGGATGGATTCTGAATTTATTATTAATTTTGTATCCAATGAAATTAAAGTTTCGATTAATGATGAAATTAAAACTCTGACCCCCGACCAATACACATCAAGAATTGCGGGAGCATTTGCAGGCTTATCAAACAGTCGTTCCCTGACTTATTTTGAATTGAATGAAATCTTAAGTACCGAAATAAAGCCGGATGAAGATGATATAGTCAAGAACGGCGGGCTTTGTATAATCTATCAGGACGGAAGTTATAAATTGGGACGTGCGGTTAATTCTCTTGTTACTCTGGAAAACGGCATTTCCGAAGCTTTCCAAAAAATCAGAATTGTAAATATTATGGATATGATTGCAAACGACATCATATCAACATTCAGAAAAAGTTATGTCGGCAAATACACAAATAATTACGCAAATAAAAAACGCTTTATAGGTGCCGTTAATACTTATTTAAACAGTCTTGCACAAGAAGGTCTTTTGGATATTGAAGGGGACAATTCAGTGCAATTAAGCTATTCAAAAATTAAGACTTTTATCGAGTCAAAAGGTGTAAGCACAGAAGATATGTCATATCAGGATATTATCAAATATAACACGGGCTCAAAAGTTTTACTTGACGGGGTATGTTCACCCGTTGATTGTATGGAAGACTTAGACCTTGGTTTTTATCTTTTTCAGGCTTTAGAAAGTGAGGAATAACATGACAACAGTTGAAAGCGCACTAAGAGGCACATACGGCAGAGTTTGGCTTGAGGGTGAAGAAATAGGAATTCTAAAAAATATAACATTAAACGTTACTCCGCAATATGAAGATGTAATTGTAGGTTTTACGGTTGACAGACAAGCCGTTTCAATACAATACTCCGGAGATTTAATCTTTGAAGCCGTAAATTCAATTTCAAGCGAACTTTGTATGAAATACCTTAAAAATGCAAATATGAGATTTACTATAGAATGCAACCTTTCTGACCCTGCATCAGGCGGAAGCGAAGAAGGATACACAATAAACGGAGTTACGTTTGATGAATTTCCGCTTGCAAATTGGCAAAAAGGGGCATTAATCGAGAAAGCATTTAAATACAGAGCATCCGATATAGTGGTTATTGACTCTATTAAATAAAGGAATTTTTCATATGATTACACCGGAAGATATGATGAAAAAAATTGAAAAAGCATTTTTTCAAAGGAATAAAAGAGAAAAGACGGACTTCCCCTTAAACGGGGAGGTCTGGGAAGTTCTCTTGCTCACAAGGCAAGAAAAAGCAGATCTTATATATTCTATTAAATCGGACACGACATCTTCTTTTAAATCTGTTCTTGAATGGTTAAAACCTTCAATCTACAAAGCTTTTCAATTAAAAGAAGCAGCCATAAAGGCAAAGTCCGAAGGGTATATTACAACATACTACGATGTTATAGAGAGGCTTTTTGATCCGGATGAGCTCGTAGAGATAGTTCATTTTATGCTCTCAAAAAATAACATTCATCCCATAAGTATCAGAAAAGAACTAATTGAAACCAAATAACGTCAGATAAGAAGAAGAAATGAATACAAAACAACTAAAAGAACACTCATCAAACAATAATTGCTATTACTTCTATGTTGAAAATCTTCTTATAGAAGATAATAAAGAGTTTGAATACTTTGCAGAGGAACTTACCAAATCAATTAAAGCTGCGGCTCAAAATGAAGGTGTTGCCAAGGGTTATTAAAGAGGTTTATATGTCATCAAAAAGATTAAATATAATGCTATATTCAGACTATACCGGAGAACAGATAATCTTGCCGGTTAATCCTGAAAAAATCAGTATAAAATACGAAAAAGACATAGAAAGTCTTGATATTTTAGGCTTTGGACAGGTTAATATAATGGGAAACCAAAAACCGTTAAGGGTAACCCTTGAACATTTTTTACCCGAGGACAACAGTATTTTTGGTACATATTCGGGAATAATGACGGATTCTGATGGGCTTGGGAACTATATCGAATATGAATATTCCTCTAAAAGAGCGGTTGATATTTTAAAAAGATGGGCTCAAACAAAAATAAAAGCAAGACTTGTAATTGATGATGAATTAAATATAGAAGTTATAGTGTCCTCATTCAGTGAAACCATAAGGGAAAGCACATCTTCTAAGCCTTATATTTTGGATTTAATCGAATATAAAAATCCTGCCGTTTATAAAAAGAATTCCTTTGGGCTTATAAAAAGGATGAAAAATCTCATAACACCTGTTTCTGTTCTAATGAAGCAGGGAGATACCTTATATTCCATTGCGGATAAATATGGTCTGGATTTTAAGGCTCTTAAAAAGAAAAACGATATTCAAGATGTTAATAAAACGTACTTAGGTAAAAAACTGCGCATCAAAGGGGAATAAAATTGAAATTTTTTATTGATGATAAAGAAATTAAAACAGTACTTAAAGGTCCCGTTATTTCGGGTTCTTTAAATTCAATATCAAGATATGCAAGCTTTTCATACCTTTATAACTTTGACAATCAGGCGAATTTTAACTACAAAGCAAAACTAAACTCAAAAGTAGAAATAGAAAATGACAACAACAAAAAAATTTTTTCAGGTCGGATTGAAGGTATAAATTTTGAACCTAAAACAAAAACGGTAAACATCAATGCAAAAGATTCGCTGTCTTATTTGTTGGAAACAAAGGTAAAAGGAAGATATAAGGGCACATTTGATGCAATTTTATCTAAAATTATCGGCAACTTTAATATAATATCCAAAATTAAAACCATTGTACAAGACGAAATCAATATTGTAAGCTTTGGCGATTTAAGTTTATACGATATTCTCCTGATTGCATCCGAAAAAGTCTTTAAAGACGATTTCAAACTTTATGTAGATGGTGATTCTAAGCTCAATATTCTTCTTCCTCTTGTGGGAGAATCAAAGTTGGATTTAGTATTTGGCCAAAACATTATTTCATCATCTTTTTCAATAAATAATGAAGGCAGTTCTTCCAATATAACTGCAATCGGAGACAGTTCAGTTGTTTCAGGTTCTATTATTCGTTTAATAGAGCCTGAAAGCGGATTATCGGGGTATTTTATCGTTGAGAAAGATACCCACAATTTTTCTGATGTATACACAATGACACTTAGTATAAAAGAAAGGAAATTTGATGTCTGATTGGGGGCTTGAAATTTTAGAAACAATAGAAAATTCCATAAAATCGAAAAATTTTAAAGGAATAAAAATATATAAAATAAAATCTCCAACTCCTTTAATTTTAACCTATGAAGAAGTGGACATAGGAGAATCATACGGAGATAAAATTTATGTGCATCCGCTTTTTGTATCCGATTTAATTTCACTTGATGAAAATGTTTTATCGGATAGTCAAAGCTTTGTATCATCAAGCGCATATAATTCTCCGCAGTTTAGCGCAATTATTGAAGGTTCAATACCTGAT
This sequence comes from Candidatus Gastranaerophilales bacterium, assembly GCA_947630535.1. GTDB lineage: Bacteria > Cyanobacteriota > Vampirovibrionia > Gastranaerophilales > Gastranaerophilaceae > Galligastranaerophilus_A. The sequence goes on from CANRHZ010000002.1 coordinate 101,824, forward strand.
TTTATAAAGAAATTCTATCAATTTTTTAAAAACTGGCAATCTGTTTTTCTTTTGAAAGAAGGGGATATGGTTGCAGTACTCGAACTTAAAAATAACGCATATTTAATTTTGCAAAAAGTGATTGAAAGATAAAAAGGGGGAAACTTTGAGTTTTAATTTTATTCCGACAACAATGGATACGACAAACGAGGAAAGTTCATTACCGGTTATATATGAACTTGCAAGAGATTTAAAGACACTGGAGCTTTTAACCAAAAATAATAAATTCTATACCGTATCAAGAAATGATGCAATAAAAATTTGGATTTTAAAGGTCTTAAATAAACAATCCTCAAGATATACACACAGAGCCTATTCAAGCGATTACGGAAACGAGATTACAAAGCTATTTGGCAGAAACTTAAAAGACTCGCTTTTAAGTGCCGAATTAGAAAGATTGGTTAAAGAAGCGCTTATTGTTAATCCGTATATAAAAAAAATTGATAATTTTACATTTAAAAAGGAAGGTTCAAAAGTTGAACTGACGTTTACCGTGACAACCGTATATGGCGAAATCGAACAAGAAATTAATTATTACAAAGAGTAAAAAGAGGTAAAAATGAGCACTAAAGATGACATACAAACAAGTATAAATAACAGACTTAAAAGCATTCCTACCAAAATAGAAGGCAGTACAATTCAAGACGTTGTGGGTTCTGTATCTTATGAGCTTGCAAATATTATAGACACAAGAATAAACGTTATTTTGGATAACGCTTTTGTAACAAGCGCAGATGAAGAACATCTTAAAATAAAAGGAGAGGAGCTGGGCATTTATAAAAAGGAAGCGACAAGCGCCTATGTAAGAGTTCAAATAACAAATGCAACTCCAAACACTATTGTAAAAAAAGATATAAAAGCAAAAACAAAAGATAATATTATATTTCAGGTGGATAAAGAGGTTCAAACAGATGAAAACGGGTTTGCGGAATTTAGAATGCAGTGCCTTGAAAAGGGGAATGTCGGAAACATTAAAACAGGAGAGCTCTGTGAATTTTATTCGATTTATGAAGGGTTTGAAAGTGCTGAAATCATAAACATAGCTGACGGTTATGACGGATTTGAAGATGAAAATACGGAAGAATACAGACAAAGAATTTTGGAATATCTAAAGGATGATGCCTGCAATTCAAATATAGCTGATTATACTAATTGGGCAAAGTCTGTTCCCGGAGTAAAACATGTTGTTGTAAAAGATGCAACAGTTAGCAAAGCAGGGCATGTTGATGTGTATATATCAGCTCTTGAGAATGAAAATGTTACGGATAATCTCATACAAAATGTCAAAGAATACATAGAAAAAGAACAGATAATAAATGCAATTTTGAATGTTTATCCTCTCCAATATTTCAAAATAAACGTAAATGCAAAAATTAAAACAGAAGAATACTCAAGCATAGCAAATATAAAGTATCACTTTGAAGAACTGTTAAAAAACTATTTGGATAATAAACCCCTGAATGTTTCGTATCTGTATGTTTCAAACCTCTTGTTTGAAGCAAAAGGTGTATTGGATATATTCGATATTACAATCAACGGCACTAAGTCAACGGTTGAACTTGATAATCTTCAGGTGCCCGTTATCGGAGATGTTGTTTTGACTCAAGAAGGGGAATAAATATGCCACTAAAAGAAAATTTGCCAAAATTTATAGCGGAAGAAAAGTATATAAAAGAGGTACTTGAAGCTATAGAACCGGAAATAGACAAAATAAAAATTGAAATAAGTAAAATGCTTCTTGAATGTTGCGTAAGCACATGTTCTGATTACGGTTTAAAAAAATTTGAAAAAGACTTTTCAATCAGATATGACGCAAACCTTACCATAGAAGAAAGAAGAAGAAATGTAATAAACAAAATGCTTGCAAAGAAGCGTCTTACAAAAGAAGGATTGAATGACTTTATAAAACGAAATTTAAATAACGGGCAATTTTATGTTTCAAACGAAGCCGAACAATACAGTTTTAAAGTACGAATAATAAATGAAAATTTAAAAGAGGAACTTTATCAGGCCTTATATAAAGCCCGCCCCGCCCATCTTGTTTTTGACGTGGATATAGTTTCGTATGAAAGAAGATGCGGCACATTTAACTGTAATGGATATGTGATATAGGAGGAAAAATATGTATAAAAAAACAATTTGGTGTGACCAGAATGTGCAAAGACCTAAAACATACAAAATTTCTGATAATGATGACGGGTCAAGCACCCTTTTGGAAGATTTCGGGGAAGTGACCGATTTGGGAACACCCGTTAATGCCCTTAATATGAACCATATTGAAGAAGGTATTGCAGCCTGTGATGTAAGAAAATATGACGAAAAAGAAACATACGAAAAGGGTGAGTGGGTTACAGGTATTATTGACGGCAAAAAGGGACTTTATGAAAGCTTAGTATCCGAAAATGTAAACAATGAGCTTGAAAGTAAACAACATTGGAAAAAGGTAGAATTCGGTTCCAATGCTTCCGGGTACTCCCTATTTGACCTTATCCAAAAAGACCATATATTAAGTTACGAAGAAAAAGAAGGGTTAGAGAGATTAGGGGAATATGTATATAAAGAAGCGCAAGATGGCAGATACGGGTATCCTGATTTCTATGATAAGTGTATGGAAGAATATAATGATGGAGGTAACACAAAAGAAAATCTGCATATTTCATCAAATATTCAAGCAATCGGGGGTATTGTTGATACAAAAGGCATACTTTCAAACTTTAGCACAAATAACTATGCTTCAATAAATAAAATATTTGAACCTGATGACGCTACAAAAAATTGGGAAATTGTATTAAAGATTAAAACTCCTTCAAGTATCTCAAGCAATTATATATCAATATTGGGCTCCGGTGCTTCTACACAAAAATACGGTATCGTTTTAAATATTTCACAGACAAACAACCTTGTGCTTTACGTTTCAGGTGATTCAACAAGTTGGAGCATTGCGAGTGCTCTGAATTCAACAAACACTCTTGAACCTGAAAAAGAATATTTAATAAAAATAAGCTATAAATATGAAAATGTTACGGATGAATTAAATACTGCAAAGGCAATATATAGTGTTGATGCAGCCAATATAACAAAAGATATGCCATATATTGAATGGAAAAACTATATTAAAAAAGAAATTGATATAACCCTTCAAACACAAGAAAACACATATAAAGCGGCTTCTTTTACTCCCTCTATAGGTATTGATTATACTCACCCTTTTACCAATGGTGAAATTGACTTAAATCAAAGTTATATAAAAATTGATGATGAAACTTTTTGGCAAGGAGCGGAAACGGTTAAAGTTGCAATCAATAAAAACGGACACAAATATTATTCAACCAAACAAGCAAAAGGCTACATTGATGAAATATACAATAATACAGGGGTTGCATGGTTTTATGGAATTGATGAAGAAAATAAAAGAATATTATTGCCAAGAAACGATTATTTCTTCCAAAACACAAACTCAAAAAATATCGGTGATAATATTTCGGCAGGGTTACCGAATATAACCGGACAGACCGGCGCTACTTCAATAGGAAACAGAATACCCACAACAGGCGCATTTGCATACAATAACAGACTTGGTAGCTACACTTATGGTGCAAGTAATGCCGCAGGCGGTGATGTTGTATATATGGATGCTTCACGTTCAAGTTCTATTTACGGTAACTCAGAAACCGTACAACCGCCATCTGTTTGTGTTGCCATATATATGGTAGTAGGCAATACTCAAGCAGTTAAAAAAGCAAGTCTTGATGCAGTTGATGTAACGACATCCAACAACGATACACTCCCTCTTTTTACGGGTATGTATTATGACTTTTCTCCAAACCATATATCTTGGATAAAAGCGGGAACGACAGTGAATGCGGATATGTACGTAAGCGCATATAATGAACTTGTTAAAATATCAAGCGGGGAAGAAACCAAATATGGCGCAGATTTTAAAATTGTAGAAGAAAATTTAAAAGTTGAAGATAGGGATTATAGCGAATATTGGATATTAAATCAAGAAAAAAGAACTTTTAGAGCACCCCTAAAACTCGGTTTCTTTATGATTAATACAGACAAAATACCTGTAGTTGGTAATGGAAAAGCCATCACTATTAATAACGGGGCAGATAATTACCCTATTGCAGTGGGCAATTACAGTTCTAATGCCGTAATTGTACCTTGGCATGATACATCCCTGTTGGGACATTCTGTCGGTGAAACAATAAGCGGTGCAAATTCACTGACTACAAATAATCTTGCCGGTTTAACAACTAATCCTGATTTATCGGGTTTGGTTGCAGACTTAACCAATTCTAAACAAAGCGATGCACAATTATATTTTAAGGTAGGCAATGCCGTAGAAAACTTAGAATTAATAGATGCGGGAAATGTATTTGAAGTATTAAACGGCAAAATTGATAAATGCGACCCTGTTTACCTATACGGTGATGGTGATAGCACTATTTTATTTGACAATGCCGAACTTGGAATTCATATAATAGATTTGACCCCGATAATACCTGATGATGGTCATAGCTACGATTTACACATAGATATTACATCAAGAATAAATGATACAAGTTCAAATAATAGAAATATAGATATATATGATGAAACTTGTACAAAACAGTTATTCAGAGTAATCAGGGACGGGCAGTCAACCGGAGGGAGCGCTTCGGATTTAACATCCGTCGGAACAATACAACTTGCTTCCTATATGCGAAAGATTGCAGTTAAAATAAGCGGTACCAATAATCAAACCTTTGTCAGCGTAACAATAAGATTAAACGGATACAGAAAGTTTTAGGAGGAAAAATGAAATATTTTGCTCATATTAAAAATGAAAAATTAATGGATATTACATGTGCCAAATACCTGAGTTGCACAAATATTGAAGTAACAAAAGAAATATATGAAAATCGAGAAAAATATATGTTTGATGGAAAAAACATAGTTATTGACCCCGATTATGAAAAAAAGCAAAAACAAAGTGAAAAAGAGAGAATTCAAACACTTTCTCTAACAAAAAGGGAAGTATTCTTAGCACTCTATGAAGCAAAGAAAATCACTCCCGATATGGTAAAATCTCAAATTTCAGACCCAAAACAGTTGATTGAATTTGAATATGCCAATGAATATTTTAGAGGTAACCCCTTAATTGATTTAATAGGAGAAAAATTAGGCTATACAAGTGAGGATTTGGATTATTTATTTAAAAATAAAGAATTACCGAATAAAGAAGAAATATCAACTACCGAGGAAACCTCGGATGTTGTAAAGGAAGCTTTAAATAGTTAAAGAAAAGGAGCAAAACTATGGCAAAAGTATTTAATTTTTTTGAAAGATTTGTAATTAAAAGATTGGCAAAAAAAGTGGTTAAATTAATCCCCGAATTAAAAGAAAAAGGGCTTGAAATTGTGGAGAAATATACGGATGAAATTATGGAAAAAGTTAAAGAAACTATCCTTAAATTTATTGAGGAGCATAAGAATAGGTAAAAATAAAATAGGGATATTTTTTACATGGAGGTTTTAAAAAAAGTGCTTTGGTATGAAGATGATGAAATAAAGATTGAATTTGATAAAACCCCGCACACAACTATGCTCTTTCCGCTCCCGTCCATGACAGAAGAAGAAAAAAGAGATATAAAAAAGAAACCGTTTTTAAATAAGATACGTTTTTTTGTAACTCTGTCAGATAAAAAAGAAGATGAAATTGAATATAAGTTCTTAATTGAAAAAGGCTACAGGTGGGATGGTGCAACAATACCAAGGATTTTATGGCGAATAATAGGGGCTAAGACTAATCCTGAATTTCAAATACCGTCTATGATACACGATAAACTGTGTGAGAATAAGGAATTTATAAACAATAACAGACTGTTATCTTCAAAAACATTCAAGGGGCTTTTAATCGGAAGCGGGGTCAATAAGTTAAAGGCTAATATAATGTATATTGCGGTTGATAACTTTCAAAAACTCTGCGGGTGGGGAAAAAAGGAGATTATCTATAAGCCCGTTTAACAAAGTGATAGGATAAATTTATGAAGAAACAAACGAACAAAACTGCTTTAAAAACATCAAACAGAAAAGTTAAATTCAAGCCCAAAGGACCTATTGAAGGCTTTGGATATAAAAAGGTATTAAATAATGAGCTATGAACTTGCAGGGATACTTCTAACGGTTGTAATTCAAGCTTTATACATAGCATATAAAATAGGGAAGTTTGAAGAAAAGCTTGATAACTTAGAAAAAAAACAGGATAAACACAATAACTTAATGGAAAGAATGGTGCATGTGGAAGATTCCGTTAAATCCGCACACCATAGATTAAACAATCTGGAGAATAAAAATGAATCTTAATTTTAAAATATCGGAACTAATTTATTCGGATATTGCAATTCAGCATAATATCAATAATATGCCTGATATCAATTCACTTGATAATATGCTCAATTTAATTGTTTTATGCTTGCAGCCCATAAGAAACTTAATCAAAAAACCAATGATTATAACATCAGGATATAGATGTCAAAAAGTAAATTCACTTGCCGGTGGGAAAATGAACTCCCAGCATCTTAAAGGCGAAGCGGTAGATTTTAAAATATCGGGGATGAATCCTAATCAAATTATAAACATTATTAAAAATTCAAACATTGAATACGACCAACTGATAAACGAATACGATAGTTGGGTTCATATCTCTTATCAAAAAGATAAAAACCGCAAACAACCACCGTTTAAAATTGGGTAATTAATTTTAAATTTATAAAGCACTTATACGTTATCAATAAAAATAAACCCTTAAAAAAAGTTTTTTAATATCGCTCATTTAATGTAAAACTTTCTATAAGTTTGACATTGCGGTAGACGAAATGATATTATCCTTGTCTGTATTAAATATTTTTTTAAGGAATTTTATTTTGAATAAGGTCTGTCTTGTAGTTTTATATAAAAATGTAAACCACAATCTTTTTGATAAGATTGAAGAATTCTATAAAGGCAGATTTGAAAAAATTTTTCACCTTGTTCCTTGGTATAAAGGAAACAGAGAAAATGTTATAAACGTATATGAAAATAAATTCCAAAAAAACGGCTATCTGGCTCAGGCAAGATTTGACCTTTTAAAAGAGGATTTCACCCACTTTGTTATAATCGATGAAGATGTTTGCCTAAATAACGATATAAATTCATACAACATTATAGAAAAATTTAATTTGGATGACGAGTCCGCATTTATATCGGATAATATTTTTGCGGTTAATGAGATGACCATGTATGAAACAAAATGGGCATTTCCGAGCATATATAATTTTTGGTTGAGCAAAAACGGTGCACAGATAAAAGAGTATTTGCCAAAAAAAGCCGAAGCAAGAGCAATATTTAAAAAGTTTGGCATAAAAACACCTTTTATTTATACCGATTATATGCGCTTTCTTCAAGAACACCTTATAATAGGGGGGAAGCAAACTCACGAATTTTACAGGGAACTTGAACGGGGAAAAATGAATATTAAAACTCTTACAAGCGCTTTCACCTCAAAACTTGAACAGGATAAAAAAGTTACAATATATCCTTTTGTGGCATCAAATGCAAAAATGTTTATAGTCCCCAAAAAAACTTTTGAAGATTTTATTTATTATGCAGGCATGTTTTCTGCAATAAGGGTGCATTATAACATAGGTTTTGCTATGAGCCTCTGTTATTCTCAAGAAAAAATTGTTATGGAAAAGGACTTAAATTCCGATAACAAAATATTGAACTTAGACAAAAACAATGACGGAACTATTTTGATGGAATTAATAAAAGAAAATAAAGGAAATATAAACACCTTTATTGATAAAAATAAAAATACTCTTATGTTTTACCCTGTTAACTTTACTGAATGGACTGAGGAAATCTAGCTTATGAGTAATGTATGTCTTGCGGTTATATATAACCACCAATTTGTGAATAACGTAGAAAAGATAGAAAAACTCTATGGTAACAGGTTTGATAAAATATACCATGTTATGCCTTTTTATAGAGGAGATAATCCGGATATAATTTCGGTCTATGAAAATTCTTATCAATTTCAGGCATACGTTTCACAAGCACTAAACAGAATTTATGATGACAAATTTGATTATTACGTCTTTATGGCAGACGACGTTCTTTTATGTCCCGAATTTTCAAAAGACACAATGGAAGATATATTAAAAATCAACCCCATAACAAGTTTTACCGCAAGAAACTTAAGGGTAATGTGTGATGAATATATTTTGACCAGAATTTGGCTATTCCCTTCATTAATTGAGTATTTATACAGTGAAAATAAAAGAAGGATAGATGCTATTCTCCCCGATATCGGAACAATGTCTGCCAAATATAAAACATTGGGGCTTAAATGTCCTTTGATATCCGAAAACAAATTGAAATTCATTCAAGACTTTGCACCTGCAAACCGTTATAACAATTTCTTTTATAATTACGATTTTGATAACGATAAAATGGATTATAAAAAGCTTTTAGAAAATTATAAAGATAAAGAAGGAGAGCCCGTTAAATATTTATTTCCGTTTGCATGCGGGTTTTCAGACTTTTTTGTTATCCCTAAAAAATTCATTAAGGATTTTGCATATTACTCGGGTGTTCTTGCAAGCGTAAGAATTTTTGCCGAAGTTGCAATACCGACTGCGCTTTGTATAGTGTCTGATAAAATTAATTTCCCGAAAACAATCGGTCTTGATGCCATAAACTATAGCGCAATTGATGAAAGAAGAAACGAACTGCCTGATAAATACGAACATTCCGTAAAAAGATTGATAGATGAATGGGAAGATAAAAATCTTTTAATTCACCCCGTTAAATATTCTATGTGGGAGATGGACATTGACTGATTTTGTTGTTGTAACTTCTATATTTGAACCGACCGAGTCTATAAAGAAATTGGCTCAAAATAAAGACAATCATATAATTGTTGTCGGGGATAAAAAATCTCCTAAAGAATATGAACTGAATTCAAAAAACGCAAAAATTACTTTTTTGCCTTATGATAAACCCCTCGGGCTAAAAATTGAAAAAGTACTTCCTTATAATCACTATTGCAGAAAAATGCTCGGATATATTTATGCCAAAAATTCCGGGGCGGAAATTATTTATGAAACGGATGATGATAACTACCCGAAAAGCAATTTTGAATCTTTAAAATTTGACAGAGAAGAATACTTTCTTCCTGAAAATCGTGGCTTTATAAATGTTTATAAGTATTATACAAAAGATGATATTTGGCCAAGGGGTTTTCCTCTTGATTTAATTACCGATAAAAACACTTTCCCCAAAGACTCCGAACTTGAAAAAAAAGATTTAAAAATCGGTGTATATCAGGGGCTTGTTGATAATGAACCTGATGTTGATGCTATATACAGGCTTACCGATAATAAAAGGTGTAATTTTGAAAATAAAAAGCCGATTGCACTTTCTAAAGGAACAATCTGCCCATATAATTCTCAAAATACATTTACAAGAAAAGAGCTTTTCCCTCTTTTATATCTTCCATGCACCGTTACATTCAGGTTTACCGATATTTTAAGAGGACTTATAGCTCAACCCCTGATGTGGAATGAGGGATATTACCTCTGCTTTACATCTTCAAGTGCAATACAAGAAAGAAACGTTCATAACTATATGAAAGACTTTGAGTCTGAAATTCCCGTTTATTTGTACTGTAAAAAGGTTGTTGACATTGCATCCGAGTCAATAAAAAAAGAGTTAAGCCTTAAAGATAACCTATACAACGTCTATCTTTCACTATTAAAAGAAAACATAGTAAAAGATGAAGAAATCCCGATTTTAGAAGGTTTTCTAAACGATATTTAAGCTTGTATTATTCTATTTTGTCGCTTATATAACCGTTTATGGCGCTAACGGCCGCAACATAAGGGCTTGAAAGATAAATAAAACCTTTCGTGTTCCCCATTCTTCCGATAAAATTCCTGTTTTGGGTTGTAAGGCAAACTTCTCCGTCCCCAAGTATTCCGCCATGCACTCCGACACAAGGGCCGCACCCTGCGGGTAAAAATGAAGCGCCGGCATCAATAAATGTTTCAAGAAGCCCTTCATTTAAGGCCTGTTTATATATTGCAGGAGAAGCGGGAACCACAATAAGACGAACGCCATCCTTCTTTTTTCTGCCTTTTAGAACATTGGCTGCTATTCTTAAATCTTCAATTCTGCCGTTTGTGCAGGTTCCGATAAATACCTGATTAACTTTTATATGGTTCAATTCAGATGCGGGTTTTGTGTTATCAACGGTATGCGGGCATGAAACCGTCGGGACAACATCTTTTGCATTTATTTCAATAACTTTTTCATAAATAGCATCTTCATCCATTTTTAATTCTTTAAATTTGTCCTCTCTGCCCTTTTCTTTAAGGTAGTTATATGTTTTTTCGTCCGTTTCAAAAAGTCCGCATTTTGCACCTGCTTCAACCGCCATATTGGCAAGAGTAAACCTTTGTGCCATATCCATATTTCTAATGGTTTCTCCGCAAAATTCAAGTGCTTTATAGGTTGCCCCATCCGCCCCTATCATACCGATTAAATGCAGCATTAAATCTTTTGAGGTTACATTTTCTCTGAATTTTCCGTTTACAACAATTTTATAAGAGGATGGAACTTTTAGCCACGTTTTGCCTAAAGCAAATGCTACCGCTATATCAGTTGAGCCCATTCCCGTTGCAAAGGCGCCAAGCGCTCCTGATGTACAGGTATGAGAATCGGCACCCACCAGTATTTCTGACGGGTTTACAAAACTTTCAACCAGTCTTTGATGGCAAACCCCTTCTCCTATATCTGATAAAACCGCCCCATACTCTTTTGCAAATTCTCTTAAAATAACATGGGTATTAGAAAGCTCTTTTCTCGGAGAAGGTGCGGCATGGTCTATAAAAATTACGGTTCTTTTGGGATTTGCAAGTTTATCTTTACCAAGCTTTTTAAATTCCTGAACGGTAAGAGGACCTGTCCCATCCTGAACTGCGGCAACATCAACTTTTGCTATGACAAGCTCGTTTGGCATAACTTTTTTGTTTGAATGTTCCGATATAATTTTTTGTGCCAGTGTCTGCCCCATAATTTTACTCCTATAATCTTTGTTACTATTTTACAATGAAAAAGATTTTAAGCCTAATAGTGTATTTACAAAAAAGTTAAATGTAAACTATTATCGAAGAATGAAAGAATATTTTTGTATTTTAGGCGGCGGCGGTATTAGAGGGAGCGCATATTCAGGAGTTATAAAAGCACTTTTGGCGCTCAATATTAAACTAACAGGCTGGATGGGTTCATCAATAGGGGCTGTTGTTGCCTCTTTAGTTACTTTTAATTATGAAGCTGACGAGATAAAAGAAATTTTTGATAACATAAATTTTGAATTTTTCAGGGATATAAACCTTAATATAGGTAAAGATTTTTCTTTTTCAAAAGGAAATAACTTTTATGAATGGATGAAAAATAAAATAGAATCAAAATTTTATCCCGACTATAAAGAAAATAATAGCTATCCTCCCGTAAAATTCAGCGACATAGATAGCGAGCTTGTCATACTATCTTTTGACCTTATAACTTCAAAACCCGTCATATTCTCAAAAGAAAAAACCCCCGATGTTGAAATAGCCCACGCTATAAGGTGTTCTGTTGCAATGCCCGGTTTATATTCTCCCGTTTTATCGGATAACGGGTGTTTAGCAGACGGTGACCTAATTAAAACCGTTCCTTTATCCTTTGTATATAAAGAACTTTTAAACAAAAAAGAAGGTATACTTGAATTCAGACTTGAATCAAACGAAAAAACAAGAAAAGTTTCAAACACCGTTGAATACCTAAATGCCGTATACGATTCAATTTCAGGCTATATAACAGACCATATAATTAAAACATACAACAATTACGACAAGCTAGATTTTATAAAAATCAATCTTGACGGCATTTCGGTCGCTGACTTTATGATAAATAAAGAAAAGAAAGATTTAATGGAAAAAATAGGATACGATAGTACAGTTAACTATTTTAAGGAAATATACCCTAAAAAACAAGAAATGCTGAATAAAATATATCTGAATTTTTATGAAAAGTGCCAAAGAATAATTTCATACACCAATTTGAAAATGTTTAATGAAGCTGTTTATGAAACTTTAAATGTCTTGTCGGATTTAATTGAAAACAAAGAAATTGTTGATAAAAACATACTCTCTCAAATTCTGAATTTTAAAAAACTTTATACACAAAGCCTTATAACAAAAAAATCCTTATTTGGCACAAAAACAATACTAATCGAAAAAAACAAAATTTTATCAGAATTAAACAACCTCAAAGACGATTTAGGGAATAAAATTAAAACTTCTAAAATGTTTTAAATTTCAACATTTATCTCAATTTATTGTATAATTTTAAAGGTTATTTTGGAGTTAATTTAGATGTTTAATCCGCTTAAAATATTTGATACTAAAGAAATAGAGTTTCACTCAAAGGCGCTTGTTATAATTTCGTTTTTGATATTTGTTGTTGTTATAGCTTTTTTGCTTTCCTCAAAATTTTTATCTCAAGACCTTCTTGAAAACGGTGTCGGAAAGAAAAAAATAATAGCCAAAAAAACAATTGAAGTTGTTGATGTTCAAAAAACGGAACTTTTAAGAAGGGATGTGGCAAGAAAAATAAAGCCCATAATTATCCCTATTGATTCTGCAAGAATTTTGAACGGTTTTTATTCCTTAAAAGAAAATGCTCTTAGAATTAAATCGGAAGATTCCGATAAACAGTCAAAATATATTGAATTTTCAAATATTTTTGATGTTACGGACCCGAACAAAAAAGAAGAAGTTGTAAACTTTGCGATAACTTCAACAAAAGGAACCCTGAGTGCTATTATGCAATCAACCGAAATTGTTTTAAATAAATATTTAAAACAAGGACTTCAGGATGGTGAAATTGAAACCTATACAAACCCTGAATCTATAAGGGATATACTGGGCGCAAATCTTTCAAATAAGCAGGTGGATGTTATATCGGGCATTCTTGAATGCGTTATATTACCAAATCTTGTAATAGATGATTTTGCAACAGACGTTGCAAGGCAGAATGCAAAAAACCTTGTTAAGCCCTATACCGTTACTTTTAAAAAGGGAGATACCATCTTAAAGCCTGATGAAATCTTAACTCAGGTTAAAAAAGATGCCCTGAAAAAATCAGGTTATAGCCTTCTTGAAATAAACAGAAGCGGAGTCACGGGGATTTTCCTTTTCACTTTGCTTTGCGCTTTGGTATTTGTTTTTTATGTTAAATTCAAGCAAAAAAAATATGACGACCACAGATACTATCTTATATCGGGCCTTTTATTAATACTTTTAACCTTAATATCGGTAAGTATTTCTTCAAATAACGAACTTTCAAACTATTTGATGCCAATTCCCGCATTTACCATAATAATGGCAATCTTCACAAACCCTTCTCTTGCATTTATTGCAACAATTATATTTATAGCGCTTATTTCTTCCGCTCTTTTCTTAGAGCCTCAATTTATAACAATATTTACATTCTCTGCCTTATCGTCGGCATTTTTCGTTTCCAAAATTTCATACACAAGACGTCAGGACCTTGTTAAATGCGGTCTTTATACGGGACTTGTTATGGGGCTTTTTATAATAATCATAGGAATTTTTGAAAACCAGCTTACGTTATCTGCGGCGGTTTCTTCCCTCAAGGTTGCCTCTTGTGCAGTTTTAAACGGTATATTTTCAGGTATTATTTCTCTTGGCATAATTCCTATTTTTGAAAGCACATTTAAAGCCGTTACTCCATACGGCTTAATTGAACTGGCTGACCACAACTCTCCGCTTTTATCCAAACTCCAATGCAAGGCGCCCGGTACCTATCATCATTCCCTTATGGTTGCCAACCTAACAGAAGCGGCTGCGGAAGCAATCGGCGCAGACCCTATACTCGCAAGAGTCGGGGCATTTTATCATGATATAGGTAAACTTCAAAAACCGTTTTTCTTCATTGAAAATCAATCTTATTTCGGGGTTGAAAATCCTCACAATAAATTAAACCCAAGGTTATCCAAGATGGTTATTATATCCCATACAAAAGACGGGGTTGAAATTGCAAAGAAAAACGGGCTTCCCCAAGAAATCATAAACTTTATTCAGCAACACCACGGCGAAGCACTTGCGGGACATTTTTACAATCAGGCGGTACAACTTGAGGGTAAAGAAAATGTTCAACAGGACCAATTCAGATATTCAGGCCCCAAACCCAATATGAAAGAAACCGCAATACTTATGCTGGCAGATGCGGTTGAATCGGCCGTTCGCTCCTTAAAAAATCCTACAACAGATGAAATTGAAAATATGATAAATAAAATTATAACCGAAAGACTGAACGACGGCCAACTGTCCGATAGCCCCCTTACCCTAAAAGATATTAAATTAATTGCAATCACCTTTAACAGAATTTTAAGAGGTATGCAGCATGACAGAGTTAAATATCAACAGGGCATAAATGAGCTTGAACAGGGAAATAAGATAGTTTTAGGACAATCGGAAGAAGAAAAACTCGAGCGAAAAATTCAAAAGAAAATAGAAGAAAAGGTTCAAGAAACAAAAACAAACGATAAGCCGAACGATTCCGATAAAAAGGACAACAATGAAGAAAAAAATTCAAATTGAGGATGAATACGACTCTAAATTAAAGCTAAAAAGAAATGTTTCAAAAATTGTTGACCTTCTTTTTAGTATGGACGAGGTTACAAAAAATTATTCTCTTAAAAATTTTGAATTTTCAACCCTTTCGTTTGATATATTACTTACAGACGACGACACAATAAAAAAAATAAATAAAGAATACAGAAAAAAAGATGCCCCGACAGACGTTATAACCTTCGCCCTTTTTGTTGACGGGGAAGAAAAATTTATTTTTAATAAGACGCTTGAACTTGGTGAAATTATAGTTTCAATAGACACTGCAAAAAGACAAGCAAAAGAATCGCTTCAAAAAGAGGTTCTAACCCTTATATGTCATGGGATTTTGCATCTTTTAGGATTTGACCACTTAAACGATAAAGATTACAATTTTGTTGTTAAGATTCAAGAAGCGGTAATATCTAAAATATGAAAAAGTATCAATCAACAAGCTTTATAAAAAGCGCAATGCACGCAACAAACGGACTTTACCTTGCATTCAGAACGCAAAAGAATTTTAGAAAACATATCCTGATTGCAATTTTTGTTTTATTTATGGCATTTATACTTAAAGCAAGAGGGCTTGAAATTGCAATTATCGTTGCCACAAACACCTGCGTTTTGATGGCGGAACTTGTGAATTCCGTTATAGAGTTTGTTATGGACGCTTATTATAAAAATAACTATTCAAAACTCTGTAAATTTGCAAAAGACATTTCAGCGGGCGCTGTTTTACTTTGCGCAATATCATCCGCAATAATTGCCCTTATATTACTTTTGCCAAGGCTTATTGACTTTATAAAACAGTTTATTTAATTTCATAGTTATGAATAAACTTGTGTTCGCCCGGCATATAATCGCCGATTGTTCTAACCATAATTCCTTTATCGGATGCACTTATAACAAGGGTATCATTGTTTGCATACTTGGTATTAAGCCTTCCTATCGTTTTTATTGAAACAACCCCGTCTTTCGATTTTTCTCCCGTTTCCGTGGTGGTTGTATCAACCCCTATATAGCACATAGCATCAATTTTTGTATTACCGAGATATTTTTCAATTCCCTTATAGCAAGCCGCCATTAAAGGCTCCACAAACCATCTTTTGGAAAAATCAATTTTTTTGCCCGTAAAAATTTCTCCGTTTATAAGTGCTCCCGCCGCAATGTTTTGCCCTGAGGTTTCTGACAGTGTATTTGATTTATAAGCTTCGAAGGTTTTTTTGTACAGTTTTATTATTTCACCCTCTTTAATTTTTGATTTTTTTGCATTTTCGCTTTTTAAAATTTTTATATCGCCCGTATATTCAATAATAGCGGTGTTTTCGTTTCTTAAGGGAAGAAAATCCGAAAGTTTTTTTGAAAAGATATATAATTCCCCTTTTTCATCTTTTTTTATGGCTACAATTTTTGTGTTTTCTTTTAGATATTTTCCCGTGTTAAACCAGCTCAAACAATCAGCGCACGGGGTAATTTTTTCTTCATAACAGAGGTTATCTTCCCTGTATGATGAAATTAAAATATATTCTATTTCAAAGTCAAAACCTTGATTGATGTCCGTGTTATACTCTTTTACTTTTGAATTGTAAGCTTCAAGAATTGCCATTCTCTCGGCACAGATTGATGAAATTTCGTTTCTAGTTGAATTAAAATTAACCCCGAAATGCACGCTTTTATCGTTTAAGATTAATCCCGTCGCAAAAGAAGATTTGGTTAAACTTCCTTTCAGACTGTTATTTCTTGCAAGTTCATATCCGTATAATAAATATGCAAGAATTGCTTCCTTATCAAAAAAGTTTTCTTTTGAGGAAATTTTATCAGGGTTGATATTATACTTTTCAAACAGTTTGTTTTTATCAATCGTTGTTAAAATCATTGTTTTAACATTTTATTTTCTAAATAATATTTTTTCAAGTATTAAATTAAAATTTTATTATATTCCTTATAAATTAAAACCCCCTTTAGTTATTTAAAGGGGGAGTTTTTATGTTTTTTTAATTTATCTTTTTACACAGCGAACTTGGTATGTGTATGAGCGACGATGCCAGTAATGATCTCCGTTTTGCATATAAATCATCCAAGCGTAGCCGCTTGCTCCCGAAGAAACGACAGAACCTGACCAGTAGTAACCGGTATTTACATCAATTAAAGAACGGTTTATAAACATTGAAACTAATTCGTATCTGTCAGGGAGTCTTGCATCATCTCCCAGTTGAGAACATACGGTTGCTGCATCTTTTCCGTTTTCACTGTAAGATTGGGTTGCCGAAGCGTCGTTTTCAAATGGAATAGGCGCAACAACAACACTGTTTGTTCTATATAAAACGGTAATAAACCCAACATCTTTTCCGACTTCATTAGGGCCTTTTAAACCATTCAGGTCATATATCATGTTTGCGCAAACTACTTCAGCCGAAAAATGATACAAGTCCGGGTCGTATGATTTACATGTGGGATTATAGTATAGAGCTATTGATTCCCCGTTTACCGTTTCAAAAGCGGCAGCGTCTGTGTCCATAGCTTGTGATGCACTACTATTAAGTTCGCTTCTTGTTTTTGGAAAAGAAAGCGTATTGCCATCCAATGTAATAATGGATGATGGTATACCGCAAGCTTTTAAGTTATTTTTATTGCATACGTTTTGAATACGATAAACTTTCGATAGACCATCTATAATAAAAGCTTCTGAAGCTGATGCTTTTAAATTTTCATCATCTTTATCGGGAATTGCACCATTTGTTGTTCCATATCCTGCAACACTATCCATCTCTCCTATTGCTTGGCTCATTCTTGCATATAATGCTTTTCTTTGAGCGTTCCATGCTTTGTCATTGACATTAACTAATAATGAAGGTAGCGTTATCGCTGCAACGATACCTATTATTGTTAGTGTTATCAATACTTCTGCTAAAGTAAATCCACCTAATCCCTTGGGGGGGGGGGTAAGCTCCAAACAATT
>CANRHZ010000003.1 GCA_947630535.1 Candidatus Gastranaerophilales bacterium
GATTATGTTCAAACAAAAACTTGCGTTAATATGATATATGACCTTAACGGTCTAAAAGGCCCAAATGAAGTCGGAAAGGATGTAGGGTTTATTACAGTTTTATATAGAACAGATAGTGTCGTTGTTGCACCTAATCCATTCCCAAGTGATGCAGGGAGTGGTTCTTCTTATCCCGGAAAAGATGCAACGGGTGATTATACAAATGATGCCGCTTCTCTTTGCGCTAAGCAATCAGATGATGCAAGGTTACCTGATATAGATGAATTAGGCTCAATGTTTATTAACCGCTCTTTAATAGGTATCACTTCCAGTCGTTACTACTGGTCAGGGTCCGTTATTTCTTCAGGGGAGAATGGCATTGTATGGAGGCAGTTTATGTATAATGGAAATCGCTACAGAGTCCTTCGTAACGGCAGGTGCTATGTCCGCTGCGTTAAAAGATAATTTTTACATCCCGCAAAGATAATTTGCGGGATTTTTATAGTTCAATTGCTTTTTTAAATATTTTTTTTGTTTCGTCATCAATAAATCTATAGTGCCACGGTTCAAACCCGAGGTTTTGTTTATTATTTTTTGGAAAAGAGTTATAAAAACCGAATTTTTCCGAATTATTAAAAAGCCACAAATACTCTTTTGTATCTTTAAAATCGTCCTCAACCGAATTAATATCAATGGCATAGCCTGTATGGTGCTCTGAAAAATTAGGGGGAGCGGAAAATTTTAGCCTTGAATAAAATTCTTCTTCGGTTGGCATAAATTTATTTTTAAATTTTTTGGGAAAAATTTCTTTTTGTTCTTCAACAGAGCGAAAGCCCGATTCTATAAACAGATTAATCCCCTCTTTTTTTGCATTTTTTTGCATTTCAATAAAAGCATTATATGCGTTTTTGTGAATTAATTCTCCCGTTTGGGTTTCAATTAAATCTTTTCTTTCGCATTCAAAATATCTGAAATGGATAATCCCCTTAAAATTAATAAAATCGCCCTTATAGTTTCCTTTTATAATTTCTTCCATAACTAAAAGATTATACCATAAGTTTGCACTTATTTTTTTGTCGTACTAGAATTAATTTATAAAGAGGAAAAAAGGAAATAAAAAATGCAGGTTTCATACGAATGGCTAAATGAATACGTTGATATAGAAGGAATAACCCCTGATGAAATTGCTAATAAACTTACTATGAGCGGGCTTGAAGTTGAAGAAATTGAAGAAGTAAAACCCAAATTCACAAACATAATAACGGTTAAAATTGAAAAAATAGATAATCACCCCAATGCGGATAAATTACACCTTGTAACCGTAAATACAGGCTCTGAAACAAAAACGGTTGTTTGCGGAGCACAAAATATTGAAGTCGGACAAATTGTCCCATATGCTTCCGTTGGCTCATTTGTTCTTGACAGAAAAACAAAAGAACAGTTTCAATTAACCCCTGCTATTATAAGGGGGGTTGAATCTCAAGGGATGCTATGCTCGGAAGATGAACTCGGGCTTTGTGATATGCAAAAAGAAAGCGGGATTTTAATTTTAAACAGGCTTTTAAAAGATATAAAATTAGGGGAAAAACTTGAAAAAGTTTTAAACATAAATGATGAAATAATTTTCCATACCGCACCCACCGCAAACAGGGGGGATGAAATGTCTGTAATAGGCATTGCAAGGGAAATTTCCGCACTGTTTAACAGAAAAATGAAACTTTCTTGGATGACCCCTCAAGAGGATAAAAAAGCGGATTTTAAGGTTGAAATAAAAAATGATGAGGTTTGTAAATACTATTCAATAGGGGTGCTAAAAGATATAACAATTAAACCCGCCCCCGAATTCATACAAAGAAGGGTTATTGCGGGTGGAATGCGCCCGATTAATAACGTTGTGGATATTACAAACTACGTTATGCTTGAATATGGAACCCCCTTACATGCGTTTGATTATGACAAATTAAATAAATATCTCTGTGTAAGGTATGCAAAAGAAGGGGAAAAAATTACAACCCTTGATGGAGTTGAGCGTACCATGACAGATAAAACCGTTGTAATTTCAAAAGAAGATGAAGCGGTTTGCCTTGCGGGAGTTTTTGGGGGGAACAATTCCGAAATTGATGAAAATTCAAAAAATTTAGCCCTTGAAGCTGCATACTTTACCCCGCACACAAACAGAAAATCTGCCCGTTCAATCGGGTACCGTTCAGAGGCATCAGCAAGGTTTGAAAGAGGGGTTGATATTGCCCTTGTTAAACAAGGTCTTTATCAGGCTATTAACCTTTTAATTAAGTATGCGAATGCAAAATTTGAAGGAATACAAGAAACAGGTAAAGATGAACTTGAACCAATTCATATAACCTTAAGAAATTCTGAAATAAAAAGAATTTTGGGTTCTGAAATTGAGCAAAATAAATGTATTGAAATATTGGAAAATTTGGGCTTTAAGCTTTTAGGAAAAAACGAATCCGCACAAAAATTTGAAGTTCCAAGTTACAGAATGGTTGATGTCTATAGAGAAATAGACTTAATTGAAGAAGTTTCAAGAATAGACGGATATGAAAAAATTGCTCCTACACTGCCTAAAATATCTGAAGGAGCGGAAATTTCAAACCAAACAAGAACAATAAAAGAAATTAACGAGCTTTTCTTGGGGCTCGGGTTCTGTGAAATTGTTACAACTTCACTTGTCGGAAATTCTTTTGTGGCAGAATATTTAAGCGAATTTATCGAACAGGAAAGAGTGGATGTTATAAACCCTCAATCTGAAGATGCAACAACCTTAAGACAGGAACTTATGCCCAATTTGTTATCGGTTGTAAAAAACAACTATGACAACGGAAATAAAAATTTCAAACTTTATGAAATTGGCAAAACCTTTCATTCTAAAGAAAAACCAACGGAAGATTTTTCGGGCGTTGTTGAAACGAGAAAAATTTCAGGATGTATATTCGGACACACAAATAATGACTGTTGGAACAAAAAACAAAATCCCGATTTTTATGAAATTAAAGGTGTTTTAGAAAATATGTTCGAAAAATTAAACCTATCAAAAAGAATAGTATTTTCACCCTTGAAAGAAAATAAGAAATTTATGCATCCTTATCAAACGGCAACAATTGAACTTTTGGGGAAAAATCCTATTAATCTCGGATATGTGGGAAAAATTCATCCCGTTTTAGCAGACAAACTAAAATTCAATCAGGACTTATTTGTTTTTGAAATAAATTTAAGCGCAATCTTGGACAACATAAACGAAAAAGCACCAACCAAATATAAAAAGCTCCCAAATTCAATCCCCGTTATAAGGGACATTGCTTTCAAACTCGATGATGGTGTAAGTTATGAAACCGTTATGAAAACAATTAAAAAAGTAAGCAACAAAAATATATTCAAGGGTGCAAGCCTTTTTGATGTTTATAAGGGCGAAAACATAGGCGAAAACAAAAAATCCATGGCATTCAGAATAACCCTTCAGGATGAAACTAAAACCCTAGTTGATAGTGAGATTGACTTTGAAATAAATAAAATAAAAGAGGGGCTTGAAAAAAATATTAAGGGTCTTATGTTAAGATAAAATCTCTATATACTATAATTGTAATATAAGGCTAAAACTATTGATATAGGACGGTTTTAGCCTTATTATAAAATGCTCTTGGGGTTGCAAAATTTAATTTTTGTAGTATAGTATAAATGCAAATTGGGGTTTGCCCGCTTGTATAGATTTAGTGTAAGTTAGTAAATACGAAGTCAGGTTTTTACCCCGTTTTCAAGAAAAGTGAATATGAGGATTATTTATTATGACTAGAAAGTTTATTACAACTTTAATAGCCACAGTAACATTGTTTGCTATGGGTACAGTAACGGAAGTGTACGCAGCAACTGCTCATGAAATTAAAGATATTATTGTTAAAACTGCAATTTCAATGGGAGTTGACCCTTGCGTTGCTTTAAGCATTGCTAAACAGGAATCAAATTTCCAAAACCACAAACAAAACCCCTCGGGCGCTGTCGGTGTTTTTCAAATAATGCCATCAACCGCAAGAAAGTTGGGTATAAACCCTTACAACTTAAACGACAACATTAAAGGCGGAATTATGTATTATCAAATGATGTACAAAAAATTCGGTTCTGTTGATTTAGCACTTGCCGCATACAATGCAGGCCCCGGAAATGTCACAAAATATAAGGGTGTTCCTCCGTTTTCGGAAACAAAAAGGTTCATTAATACAATTAAAACAAACTGCAAAGAATATGAATCTGATCCGCTTGTATTGAAACATAAGCCATCAAACAAAACTCCGGAACTTCCTGTTGATGATAATGCCATAATAGTTCCTGACGAAACAATATAAAAAATAAAACGGCTTAAATTCTTAAGCCGTTTTTTTACATGCCAAAATCATCAGTAATATTTTTTATATTTTTATTAATTTCTAAAAGCCCCGTATAGGTTACAAGAACAACAAGGTTTTCTTTTTCTTTTAGGTCGTTTAGCGCAATTTTTAAACACTTTGACACTTCTTTTGTATTGTCAAATATTTCTAGCAAAGATTGGTTAAATCCTGCGTATTTGAGCCTGAGCGCCATATCGTATGACCTTGTGCCCGTTGTATAAATAACATTGTTAAAATCTCTTAAGGCTTCAAAATCCGCATCCCATAGCCACGAAACATCTCTGCCGTCAGCATAGTTATCGTTTATGGAAATTAACATTCTTGAATTTTGAAGATTTTTTAAACCCCTTAAAACTTCACTTGCGCCAACGGGGTTTTTAATCAGATGAATTGTTAATTTGCCGCCATTTTTAAGTTTAATTTTTTGATGGCGCCCGAAAACGGGAGAATACTCATCCAATGCACATTCAATAACCTTTTGTTCAATTCCTTGCACAAGAGCCGCACTAATTGCCCCAAGTACATTATATGCGTTATATAACCCTGTCAGAGTTGTTTTAAAAATAAAGTTCTTATCTTTATATTTAACATCTAAAATTGATTTATCGGAATAAACAAGAACTCTTGCGCTGATATCTAAATTAACTCTTTTATTTCCGCATCTGCAATACCAATCTCCAAGCTGGGCATAATATCTTTTATTGTATAAAATTTCATCATGGCATAAAGGACAATATATGGCTTCAGATGGGCTTTTTGAAGTTTTTTCATAATCGGCATAATCAACGGATGTAATACCATAGTAGATAAATTTATCCCCGTTATGTTTTAGGGAGTCTGATATTTCAAAAAGTGAAGGGTCATCCGCATTTAAAATTATTTTTATATCGGGGCTTAATTCTATACCTTTTATAATTTTTTTTCTTGCGGTGTCCATTTCGCCGTATCTGTCCAATTGATCTCTGAATAAATTAGTAATTAAAAGGTAATCAAAAACAAACTTATTTGCTACATATGAAAAATACGCTTCATCACACTCTAAAACAACCCCGTCTGCCATAAACAGATCTTTATTTTTCTTTAATTTGGGATATAAGCCTGAAGATAGCGCCGTTACAATCCCGTTTGGCATATTTGCGCCTAATTTGTTATTTATGACATTCAATCCGTGTTTATATAAAATTTCGCTTAAAACCCCTGAAGTTGTAGTTTTTCCGTTTGTTCCGGTTACGGCAAATCTGGGATGATTAACATAGTTATTGCATTCCGTTAAAAAATCGGGACAAATTTTTTGCACAACTCTGCCGGGGAAGCTTGTTGCCTCATAGTTAAAGAACTTAAGTCCTTTTGATACTATATTAGATAAAACAATTGCCTTTTTAAAATTTGGCATAAAATACAGTTGTCCTACGATTAATTTTTTATCAAATTAAATTATAATACAACAATATGGAAGTTGTTTATATCTTAATATCTTTTATAGAAATTAGCGTTACCTTATTTTTGGTTGTTGCTTTAAGGGGGCTAAATAAACGTATAATAACTTTAGATAACAAATTAAAAGAAGAATTTATTTCTTTTAATAAAAACTTTAAAAAAACGGCAAAAATCCTAAATGGCATCTCAAAAATTGCCCGATTGTATAATACCATCTTAAAAAAAGAAGCAGAATATAAAAAATTTATTAAAGCATATAAAAGCTTAAATTTAGGGATTAACTTAATTAATTTATTAAAGGGTAAAAAATTAAAGAAAAAATTTAAAATATTACCAATAATTCGCAAATTTATATTTTATGTTTAATTTTTTTTATCTGTTAGTTTAATCGTAAGAATTGCCTTTTTGTGTATTTTAGCTCCTTAATATATTATTTAAACTGAATTTAACAGTATTTGAAGGAGTGGTATATGCTAATTGAAAAAAAATACAAAGAAAATGAAAATTATGCATGCTGCGAATTTAAAGGCGTTATGAAGGAAACTATCCCATGGCTTGAATATCTTGCTGATGAATACCATTGCAAGGTTGATAAAAAAGAATGGAGAAGCAAATATAATAACTATGTGGTATATGATTATGAACCTTTTTGTTCCGAGGGGTTTGAAATCACTATGACACTATCTTCTAAATCCCCGCAGTTTTTAAATTTCGTTAAATATTTATACGATAAAAAAATGTCTGTTA
The DNA here is from genome assembly GCA_947630535.1 of Candidatus Gastranaerophilales bacterium. GTDB lineage: Bacteria > Cyanobacteriota > Vampirovibrionia > Gastranaerophilales > Gastranaerophilaceae > Galligastranaerophilus_A. The sequence goes on from CANRHZ010000003.1 coordinate 6,561, forward strand.
TAAATTATTTAAACGATTGTATTGAAATATAAAACCCTATTTTTAAAAAAGGAACATTTCTTACTTTTAAGATATTTAAATAACGGTTTCTTTTACTTAGGGTTCCCTCCATATAGTCTTGTATGGGGGGTTAAAATAAAAAGACCGGATGAATAAAATCATTCATCCGGCTTTTGGTTTTTTTAAGTGTTTTAATCTTCGTTTTTATCTTTAAGGCTTAAACCTATTCTATGTTCTTGAGGGGTGAATTTCTTAATCAAAACTTCAACTTCTTCACCGATTGTAAACATATTGTTTAAATTAACATGTTCATCCGATATTTCATTGGAAGGAAGAAGGGCTTCAACTCCGGGGTAAATATTAATAAATACACCGAAAGAGGTTATTTTATTAACAGTACCTTTTACAATATCCCCTTCTTTCAATTTATCTGCAATTTCATCCCAAGGATTTGCGCCCATTCTTTTTAATGATAACGAAATTCTCTTTAAATCTTCATCAATTTTAATGATTTTAACTTCAATTTTTTGACCCAATGAAACAACATCAGAGGGGTGTTTAATTCTTTCCCAAGAAATTTCAGATATCGGAAGAAGTCCGTCTATTCCTTCAATATCAACAAATGCGCCGAAATCTGCAATTCTTACAATTTCGCCTTCAACAACCTGATCAACGGCAAGACGTGAAATAATTTCGTCTGCAACCATTTCTCTTTGTTGAGTATAAACCTGTCTTTGAGAAAGTATAAGTTTATTTCTTTTCGGGTCAACTTCAAGAATTTTAACTTCAATTTCTTGTCCTATTTGATTTTCAATGGGTGCGCCCGTTCTTAATTGGCTTGAAGGTATAAATCCTCTTAAGCCTTCAACTTCTGCAATAAGGCCGCCCTTAACGGAAGAAATAACTTTTGCCATAGCGTTAGCGTTTTCGTTTTTGATTTCCGATAATTTAGCCCATGCTTGAGCACATGATAATTTCTTTAAAGATAGCGTTGCAATCTCGTCATCTTCTTCGTCTTTCATAACGTAAAACTCTTTTTCTTCCCATAATTTAACAATATCATCAGGGTTTTGTTCCGCAAAGTTTGTGATTTCACGGTTCGGAAGAAAAGCCTCCTGTTTAGCTCCTATATCAACAAGGTAGCCGTCTTTTTCTTTTTTTACAATTACCCCTTTTACGACATCTGCTACGTTTAATTTGTAAGTGTAGCTGTCTTGGAGCATTTTTTCAAATTCTTCTTTTGAAATTAGTTCTTCTGTTTGCATTTTTATTTATCCTTTCTAAATAGTTTCAAGTTTGTGTTTAATTTTTTCAATAATATAATCGGGGGTTGAAGCACCTGCCGTTATGCCTATATTTTTTGATTTTTTTATTATCTCTTTAAAATTGTCTAACTCCTTTTCCGATTCAATATGAAGGGTTGGGGTTATTTTGGATAAAATTTCGGCAAGGTGGGTTGTGTTTGCGCTTTTTTTGGAACCTGCAACCACCATTAAATCAGACCTTTTGCCAAGCTCCTTTGCTTCATTTTGCCTTAAATAAGTTGAGTGGCATATTGTATTTGCGATTTTTAAATCCTTTGTTTTATCAATTAAATAGTCAACAACCTCTTTTAAAAATTCGATTTTTTGGGTTGTTTGAATAACAATTCCGATTTTTTTATTTTTTAAAAGTTCTTCATTCTGTTTTAATTCATCCAAACTGCCTATAACAAGCACATCTTCTTTATTTAGAGCGTATTTTTTGGCATTTTGTTCAATTGCAATAACTTCAGGGTGAATTTTATGTCCTAAAATTAAAAGGAAATATCCTTCGCTCACAAGATTAATTGCGGTGTCTTGGACTTTTTTAACGTCAAGGCAAGTTAAGTCCACCACGATATATCCCATTTTCTTTATTTCGTTAATTAAATCAATGCTTGCCCCGTGGCTTCTTATAACGCAGATAGAATTTTCTTTTGCCGGATTTTCAAGTTCAAGAACGGTTTTAATCCCCAACTGTTCAAGTTCTGATATAACGTCAGAATTATGAATTAACTCACCCAAAATATAAATATTTTTATCAGGATGGTCTTTTTTTAGCTTCTTTGTTGTTTCAACGGCTCTTTTAACGCCGTAACAAAAACCCGAGTGGCTTGCTATTACTATGTTTTTTTGTGAATTAACTATATTATTCACAACCCTTCTTCTTAGAGTCATAAGAAAAATCTTATGCTGATTAATATTTAACCATGGACATTTTTTTAGTACAATAGTTTTAAAGGGAAAAAAATGAAAAAAGAAATTATATATTGGGCAAAAAGAGCATATAATAAAGATTTAAGCCCTGCCACAAGCGGAAATATCTCATGTGTTGATATTGATAACAAAGTTTTAATAACATCCTCAGGCTCATCCTTCGCTGATTTAGAGGAAGATGATATTGTAAAAGTTGATAAGGAAGGCAATATTATTGAAGGAATAAAAAAGCCTTCAAGCGAAAAAAATATGCATCTTCTAATTTATAAAAAAAGGCCCGATATAAAAGCCATAATTCACTGTCATTGCCCCTATATAACGGCTTTTGCGGTTTCAAACAAAGAAATTAATGAGGTTATAATGCCTGAATTCGGGCTTTATTTCGGTTCAATTCCGATTTCAAAATATTTTCTTCCATCAAGCTATGAGCTTGCGCAAAATGTTTCCGATTTATTTAAGAATAAAAATGCGGTATTAATGAAAAATCACGGTATAATTGTCGGCTCAAAAAGCTTGAAAGAAGCCTTTTATATGCTTGAATCCATCAATGCATACTCTAAAACCTACATATTTTCTAAAATCATATCTTCGCCAAAAAGCCTTAATAAAAAACAAATTAAAGAAATAGAAAAATTAAAAAATTAATTCAATTTGATTGATAACATCATCCCCGCATCAAAATTCAGTATTTGGCTTTGATAATCGGGATGATTTAAAAGTAATTCAACATAATTTTTTGTTTTTTTATAATGGGATAAAATATTGTCTGCTATTATAATTCCGCCTTTTTTAAGAAGCGGGTTAAAAGAATTAAAGTAATCAATATATTCTTCTTTATTGGCATCTATAAAAATAAAATCAAATTCAAATTCCCTCTTTTTTTCCATTTCATCCAAAACATCAATCGCATCCCCGACAACAACCGTTATAATATCGGATAAATTAGTCTTTTTAAAATTATCTAATGCAAGCTTTGCTCTTTTTTCCCAGTATTCAATCGTTATAAGGTTTCCTTTTGTTTCTTTCAGGGCACTTGCAATCCAAATTGAGCTCAAGCCGTTTGATGTTCCGATTTCAAGGGCGGATTTTACCTTATTATTTTTAACCATCATATTTAAAAAGTTGGCAGATTGCCTGTCTACATTCCAATACTCTTGAATTGTTTGTTCAAGTTCTAAAATAACGGAAGATGTTTCGGATGAAAAAAGTTTATTTATGTTGTCTTGATAAGTTACTTTGGATTTATCAAGCTCCTCTTTAAATTTCATCTAAATGGCCTCTTTTACTTCATCTTTTTTATCTTCAACCTTAACTTGAGGTTTATCATCTATTATTACGATATCAGCCACATCAATATCAGATGCTGCCTTCTTTTCGAGTTTATTGGTTTCAAGATTGATAATAATTATTTTTTTTGTATTAAGCCCTGTTACAATTGCATTATTTTTTTCGGGGATTACGGTTATTTTTGAATAAAAGCCGGTATCATCAAGTTTTATGGGTTCAAGCATTTTATTTGAAGCTAAGTCGTAAACATTTATTATATTGTCTTTTGAGCACAAAATAAATGCTTTATCGTTATATAATATGGCATCTGTGGGTTTTTCCGCCAAATCAAGTTCGGCCGTTAATTTAGCGGGTTTTTCCGCTTCAAAATCAATAAAATCATAGATATTTGCTTTGTTTTGGGTTCTTGATATTGCAACTATTTTGCCGTTTGCCATCATAAGGTTTGATAAATTTTGAATGGTATCAATTTTTTTAATAGCGTACGAACCGGACTTTAAATCCATAACGTATATATTTTCATTGTTTTTATCGTTAAACACAAGTGCCTTATCTTGACTTGAAACGGAAATTTTATCGGGGTTTCTGTCTGATTTTATTGTTTTTAAAAGTTGCGCACTGTTTAAATCTACCATATATATAGAATTTGCTTTTGCGCTTGTAATGTATGCAATTTGTGAAGTTGTATCCAAATCTCCGTCGGATGGTATGTTTTCAAAGTCTATTTTTGTTAAAACTCTTTCATTAACAAGGTCTATAACCTCTGCTGTTTTAGAGCCGAAATACATAGTAAGCGCAAATTTAGTTAAAGGGGACGCTATTATTTTATTCGGGAGCCCCGCTAATTTGATTTCATAAAGGGGTTTTGTTCCCCCTTTATCGTATACGAGAACGAATTTTGTTTTGTTGCTGGTAAAAAATGTTTTTGTATTTCTAAGTTCAACAATCGGAACAATATCCCCGCCTTCTGATTCTTCATTCTCGCTTACTTTTGAATCACTCGTTGTAATTAAAAGGTTATCCCCTCTGTTTGGGATTAAAAGGTTACCCATTATGACTTTTAAGCTTTCTGGGACTTTTAATCCTGTAGGGACAAGCATATCCTGCGGCATTACCCCGAGTTTTACTTTATCGGGCAAATTTTCGTTTTTTGTGATTGAATAGTTTCCGTTTGAATCTTTAAAAATTTTCATCAAAACGTAGTTATTATTTAAAACTACAACTTCAGGCAAACTCTTTAGAGTTTTTGATGAGGGGTATGTGTAATCAATTTTTATATTTGCAATATCGTTTCTTTGAGCGGGATATAAAGGCACATACATTGTGGAATTGTTGACAATGATGACGCTGTCAAACCTTTGCGTTGCGTTTGGAAGTTCTTTTTTAACAAAGTTCCAAACATTATCGGGCAATTTGCTTGCATAGGAAGCCTGGGCTAAAAGCATCATCAAACAAGCACTTAAAAACAGTTTCACTCTTTTATTTATTTTCATAAATTATCCCTTTTTATTTAAAAGCGGTTTTAACTTTTTCCATTATACCGTTTTTTTCGGTTTTTTTTGAAAGTTCAAAAAGTTGTCTGTATAACTTTTCTTCTTCACCTGAAAGTTTTTTTGGTGTGTTAATTTTAATTGTAACATAATGGTTGCCCCTTTGTCCTTCCTTACCAAGATATGGGACACCCTTCCCTTTTATTAAAACCTTTTCAAGATTTTCTATCCCTTGCGGAATGTGAATTTTTTCTTCTCCGTCTACGGTTTTAACAATAACTTCGTCACCCAAAACGGCTTGCGGCATTGATATTTCAAGAACTGTATGAATATCAACCCCATCCCTTATAAATTCTTTTGAGTCTTTAACATATAAAACAATATATAAATCTCCCTTTCGTCCCCCGTTTTTGCCGGCATTTCCTTCATTTGCAAGACGAATTCTGGAACCTGAATCTACACCTTTAGGAATTCTTATTTTTACTGTTTTTTCTTTATGGATTGTCCCTGTACCTTTACATTTTTTGCAATTTGAAGATGGGTCAATACCGCTTCCGTTACAATCGGGGCAGGTTGTAACCGAAGTAAAACTTCCCAAAATAGTTCTTGTATTTTGTTGAATTCTTCCCATCCCCCTGCAAGTTTTACATGCGGTTTCTTTTGCGTTTTTATCTTTGCCTGTGCCATGGCACTCATCACATTCTTCAAGGTGATTAATTTTTATTTCTTTTTCAACCCCGAAAATCGCATCCATAAAATCAATTTTCATATCCATTCTTAAGTTATCGCCTTCAATAGGCGCATTCGGGTCATGACGGCTTGAAAATCCGCCGCCCATCCCCTGGCCAAAAAATGCTTCAAATATATCGTTTATTCCTCCAAACCCAAAATCAAAAGGCCCCTGACTGTATCCCGCATTTTTAAGTCCGTCCTCTCCGTATCTGTCATAAAGAGCTCTCTTTTCATCATCGGATAGGGTTTCATAAGCCTTCCCCAGTTCCTTAAATCTTTCTTCCGCATCAGGTGCCTTATTAACGTCGGGGTGAAGTTGTCTTGCTTTTTTTCTGAATGCGGATTTTATTTCATCTTTTGTGGCATTTTTTTCCACCCCTAATATTTCATAGTAATCCATTAATTATCCTCGGTCTTTTCAGTTGCAACATTAACCATTACGGGTCTTAATACTTTATCATGAAGCTTATATCCTGTTTGGAGCTCTTTAATTACCGTATGGGGTTCAAATTCGTCGGTCGGAGTTTGCATAACAGCTTCCATTATGTTGGGGTCAAACTCTTTACCTTGGGCTTCAATTTTTGTTAATCCGATTTTTGCTAAAACATCATTTAACTGTTTTATACAAACATCATAACTTTCTTTTATTGAATTTACATCCTCGATTTTTTCAATTGATGCTAATGCACGCTCAAATGTATCAAGGACGGGAATAATCTTTTTTAAGGTATCTTCCGCCCCGTATTTAATAAGACTTTCTCTCTCTTGCATCTGACGTTTTCTATAGTTATCAAAATCAGCTGCAAGCCTTATATATTTGTTGTTAATATCTTCGATTTCTTTTTTGAGTTCTTCTTTTTCATCAACCGTTTTTTCGGTTTGTTCTTCTTTAGTTTCTTTTTCTTCTTTTATTTCTTCTTTTGCTTCAGCCTGTGCAAAAGGGTTTGTTGTGTTTTCATTATCCGACATTGGTTAAAACTCCTGTTTAATAGTATAAAAAGGCATTATTAACATTATAGAATAAGAAAAATCTTTTGCCATATTAATTAATGATTTATTAATATTTAATTTTGTAAATATTTGTAACAAAAAATATATGTTTAATTTAAGTTTTTGGGCTTAAATGCCGACATGGTACATGTAAAGAACTTAAGGGGGTAAAATCCAATGGGATTTGCAGCAAGTCAAGCAAGATTTTTGTCTTTGACATCAAGATTGTCTGATATCGAATACGAAGCGCAGCAAATTTCACAAGAAAGGCTTGCACTCAACAATCAAATGGAATTGTATGCTGATGAATATGAGAATGCAACCACGAATGAAACGCTTGTTGCAAGGGTTTATGACCTTCAAGGCAGCGTATCGGAAGTTACCCTTGATTATAATGTTATAATAGGCGACCCGCTTGATGGCGGATTGGGAATGAATCTTGTAACATCAAACGGACAAATTGTTGTTCCTGATGAAGCAGAAATGCAGCGTCAGATTGAAAAATCGGGAAACCAATTAAAAATTGAAGATTTCTATATTTTTGAACAGGTAAAACAAACCGACGTATTACAAAAAAATATATTGGATGGCAACTTTTATTTTGCGGCATCAAGAGATGATAAAACAGGCGAATGGGATAAAAAAACGGTAGGACACATTGATACCGTAAGAAGAACATGGGACAGAGCCGATGATGCGGCGGCAAAAGCAAAATATGATAAAAGAATGAATACGGCAGAAAAGAAAGATGCAATGTTTGAAATGAGGTTGGAACAATTGGACACACAACATAAAGCAATCGAAACAGAAATGGAATCTGTTCAAAAACTCGTTGATGATAGTGTTGAAAATACGTTTAAGACATTTGGCTAAAATGTCTATTTCATAAAATATAAAAAGGAGAAAATGAATTCATTTTCTCCTTTTCGTGTATTATTTTGTTCTTTTTTCAACCAGTTTATCCAAAGTATGCCCGTTTATTTCTCCGCCGATAAGCATAATAACCGATGTGTAATAGAGCCAAACCATTAAAATGGCAAAAACTCCGATTGTTCCATATACTTTATTGTATGTGCCCAATTTGTTTATGTATAAAGAAAAAAGCCACGAACCGAGCAACCAGAATATACAAAAGAATAAAGACCCGGGGACCACACTTCTTTTGATGGAAAATTGTTTGGAAGGAAGCACATAGTAATTAACCGCAGCAAGTAAAAAAAGCATAACAAAAGCAAGCGGCCATCTTGTAATCAGCATTGCGTTTGTAATTTCATTTGAAAGATGAAAATAAAACTGTAAAAAGCCTATAATAACTTTACCAAAAATTACAAGGTTGACACTGATAAAAAGCAAAAAAGCGTTTAAAAAAACCATTGCTATGGCAAGAAGTCTTGTTTGAATAAAGGGTCTGTCCTCTTTCACTTTGTTTGCACGATTTAAACCTTTGATAATTACCGCTATTGCGTTTGAAGCCAATATTAAGGTAACTATAAATCCGAATGCCGCAACAATTCCGCCGTTTTGAAAAAGAGTAACTTCCCTTAAAACACCCGTTATAAGTTGAATAACTCCTTCCGGTGCAACGGTTGACAGGGCAGCTATAATTTTTGTTACAAATATCTTTTTCCCAAGCCAGCCAAACACGGCAGTTAAAAATAACATGAAAGGAAATATGCCTATCGCAAGCATATATGCCATTTCAGCGGCAGCATTACCGAAATCCTCGCTTATGATTGTTGATATTAGGGTTAGAATATACTCTTTAATCAATTTAAACATTTTGAAATTTCATCCAATATAAGCTCGATTGCCTCTTTGGCAGGTTTTTTTATTGTACAACCCGCAGCCATCTTATGTCCGCCCCCGTGAAAATGCTCAACCACGGGAGTTAAATCGCAGGATTTACTTCTTAAACTGACTTTTGTTGTTTTATCCGAATTTTCTTTTAAGAGAATTGAGATATCAACATTTGAAATGCTTCTTAGAGTTTCAACAATTCCTTCGGTGTGTTCGTTTTTAACTTTATATTTATCCATTTTTTCTTGAGTAATAATGGAATAAACCACCCTATCATCAAATAAAAATTTGCAATTTTTAATAATATCGGCTTGAAAAGTTATCATTGATTTTGGCTTGTTGTCGTAGCATTTTTTTGCAATATAGGATGTATCAATTCCTGTTTTTGAAAGAGAGGATGCCACAGTAAATGTTTTAGGAGTAACATTTTCATATTTAAAACAACCGGTATCTGTTAATATGGCAACATAAAGCCCTTCAGCCATTTTTTTGGTAATTTGTATACCTTTTTTTTCAAACATTTCAAATAAAACTTCGCCCGTGCTTGAATAACCGCCTTTTATAAAGTTAATCGAAGCAAAACCTCTGTTTGTTTTATGATGGTCAATACAAATTGTATTTCTTGACCTGTCAAAAATTTTTCTTGCCGTACTTACAATTCTGTCAATTGATGCAATATCGAGTGCAACTATAAGGTCATATTCATCCTTTATGGTATCAAGGTATTTGGCATCTTGCAGGGCATCTAAAAACTGATAGTTGTATGGAATTGAGGTTATTTTATCGGTCTGAACAAGAATATCCGCCTTTTTTCCCAAATATTCTTTCATACAAACGGCAGACCCTAAGGTATCACCATCAGGGTTAACGTGGGTTAAAATAAGAATTTTATTGGCAGAATTTATTTTATTGAAAATTTCATTTAGCATAATATACAATGTTTATTATCTCACAAGCAACCGTTTTTTGTAAAATTTAAATTTTTTTCTTTTAAAAAAATCGAAATTTTTCATAAAACTTGAATTGTAAAATAACTTAATGATTTTTCTTGGCAGATAAAATATAGTACAATACCGTTGTATATCTATATCAAAAATTTGTTTAAATAACAAAAAAAGGGAAAAATGAGCTTAATAAATAATAAAAAATCACTTATAGCGGCTTTTGTGGCGGGTGCATTTGTGTTTATTATTTTTGGCTCAATTACACTTAAAACAACTCCGACAACAAAAACATCTTCTAATCCCTCATACCAGTACGTTGTTGCAAACAAAGAAATTAAAAAGGGCGATATCATAAAAGAAGAAGATGTTAAAATACAGGACTTTGTAATTGATATAGAGGGAGCACAAAAAGCAACGGGAGAAGTTGTCGGCAGAAAAGCGGCAACGGATATAGTCCCGCAAAAACCTATAATGAAAAGTTTTGTCGAAGAAATTAAAGTGGAAGAAAAACCGGATGCAATTGCACTGGAACCAAAAAAAGGGTTTAGGGCAATTCCTGTTTTGATAAAAAAATCTTCAATCCCTCCTTATCTTAAGGTGGGGTCTGTTTTTGATCTTTATACAAAAGAAAATTCAATGAAAATAGAAAATTTAAAAATTTTAAATGTTTTGGATGCCCCTAGAGATGAGGGCAACAAAATGCTTATTGTGGAAATAAAAAACGGGGACATTCCTATTTTTATAGAAAGTTTGCGCTCTACAAAGGGTCTTATTCTGCTCCAAAAAAATATTAGTGATATGGGAGAATACAGATTTTATAGTACCCTTGGGGGAACACCCATACTAAAAGCTTCAAACCAAATTAAAAAACAGACTTCGGATAATATGGAAGTTTTGCCTCCCATAAGTCAGATAGACAAAAATATTGTTGATATCTCAAACAATGAAAAACAAACAACAAAAAGCAATAATAACGAGTATAATGAAGTAGAGATAATCGTCGGAAACAATAAATCAAAGGTGGAATTTACAGAGTAGATGAGAAAAATATATAAAAAATTAATAATATTTTTAATGTTTGTCTTTATTATGCCTGCACTTTGCGCAGACTTTAGAGAAGTAAATTCTAATCCTTTTGAAGATGATATTCTAAATGAAAAAAATCAAAACATAAACTATGCATCAAAGCTTCAAGCCTCTTTTGAAACCGTTAATGCCATAAAAGACAACAACCAAAAACTGTATGGTGTGGTCGGGAAATCTCAGGTATTGAATTTTGATAAAAATATAAAGAGAGTTTCAATAACGGACGATAAAGTTGCGGACATTGTAGTTTTATCTCCTAAACAACTTTTAATTAACGGTAAATCGCCCGGAACCACAAGCATGATTTTCTGGTCAAAGGAAAATGAATCTCCGGTTTTTTATAACCTTATAATTCAACAAAACACAGACCCTTTTATTCAGGCGGTAGAACACGTTGCACCAAATGAAAACATTTCAATTATCTTTAATGATACGGGTGCCGTCATAACAGGTCATATAAGTTCAACCGCCGTTAAAGAAAAAATTACAAATCTTGCTAAAGCTTATAATTTAAATCTTGTTGATATGACAGAAAGCCCCGCAAAACAGGTTCTTTTGGAAGTCAAAATAACGGAAGCAAGTAAAAATTTTGCAAGAACATTAGGGTTAAACCTTGTTGCGGGGAAACACATGGACGTAACGGATTTTCATGCAGGACAGTGGGGGCCTAACGGTCATGGAACAAGCGGAAAAGCAAGTATAATCCAAACGGGTGAAGGGCTTGTTATAGGTTATTGGAAGGGCGGCAAACTGGGTGTCGATTTTGAAGCAAGTGAAGCAAAGGGAGATATCAAAATTTTAGCCGAACCTAAACTTTTATCCGTTAACGGAGAAGAAGGAAGCTTTACTGTCGGTAATCAAGTCCCCGTTCCTTCAGGAGTCGGAAACTACGGAAATGTTTCATATGATTACAAAGATACGGGTGTTATCTTGAAATTTACCCCTACAATTATGGAAGAATCGGGAAGAATCAGGCTGAATTTACAACCTGAAGTATCTGAGGTGGACAATTCGGTTTCTGTTACCTCGGCTAACGGGGCAGAAGTATACGGATTTAGAACAAGAAAAGTTGAAACAACCGTTGAACTTATGGACGGTGAAACACTTATAATAGCAGGGCTAAATAGAAATTCATCTTCAAGAAGCAGGACACAGGTTCCTATTCTTGGTAATATACCTGTTTTAGGAGCACTGTTTTCAGTGACCGATGATGAAAGAACGGATGATGAACTTGTTATATTCATCACTCCAAGAATTGTAGATAACTCAAAAAATGTAGAAAACTTATAATTATGGCACCAAAAATAGACACAGTAATAATAGATTTTGAACAGACCTCAAGAGAAATTATGATTAACTTTCTTGAAAAGGTCGAGGACATAAATTTGGTTCAACAGTTTAGCGATATTCTTGCCGCACAAGATTATATAACGGAAAATAAACCCCCGCTTGTGATAGTTGATATTTCAAAACAAACAGGTCTTTCCCTCGATATAATTTCAAAACTAACTTCAAGTGTTAAAAACATAAAAATTATTGTATTAACTTATGACACCGATTCAAACATAGTAATTAAATCTTTAAGGGCCGGGGCAAGGGAGTTTTTAATAAAACCTTTAATAGAACAGGATTTTATTCAGGCCGTTGAAAAAATGAAAGACCTTATTTTAGGCAATATTAATGACACAACCAGATGTAAGGTAATAACAACATTTTCAAACAAAGGCGGAATAGGGAAAACTTCTCTTGCGGTTAATCTTGCAATGGAAATTGCAAACCTCACAAAAGAAAAGGTTGCGCTTGTTGACCTTAATATGCAAATGGGCGATATTACAACATTTTTAAATATAGAGCCTTCGTTTGATACATCTTATGTTATTAACAATATGGACAGGATAGATGAAACTTTCCTTTTAACAACACTCGAACAGTATAATAAAACAAGCTTGTATGTTCTTGCCGACCCGCCCGATATTGAACAGGCAGAAATTATTACAAGTGAAGATATAACAACCCTCATTAATATTTTGAGAAACGTATTTTCGTATATAATTATTGATACAACATCAAGCTTTGATTCAAAAACCATAACCGCACTTGATAATTCGGATTTAATTTTGCTTGTATCCATAATTAATCTTCCTTCAATCAGAAACTGTCAGAGATGTTTTGAATTGTTCAAAAAATTGGGCTATTCCAAAGATAAAATAAAACTTGTTATAAATCGTTATATGGAAGCAGACGATATAAAAATTGAAGATGTTGAAGAAGTTTTAGACCATAAAGTCTTTTTCAAAATTCCAAACAACTATTACACAATTATAAGTTCAATAAATAAAGGTGTTCCTGTATCAGATGCGGCACCAAATTCCAACATTTGCAAAAGTTTTAAACAGATGGCCGCACTTGTATCCGACAGTTATTCATACAATAAAAACGGAAATCATACGGTACAAAGAGAATATGGCTTCAATTTCTTAAACCTATTTAAGAAAAATAAAGGAGAATAATAATTGTCCCTAAAAGACAGACTAAATTCAAATCCAAATCAGGATAGAAATATAAATGACACCAGCACATACACAAGCTATGTGCTACAACCTTTAAATGAAGAATTAAGAAACTTAAAAGACCAGCTCCACGTTTTATTGATTGAAAAAGTCAACACAACCCCCAACTGGTCATCTTTTGATGATGACGAACAAAAAAATTTAATCAGACAATTTATTGAATTTCAAATAGCAAGCAGCTTCAGACAGGTACCAATTAATAAATCCGAAAAAGAACGTCTTATAAAAGAAATTATACAGGATACAAAAGGGTTCGGCCCGATTGACCCTCTTTTAGAGGACCCCGGGATAAGCGATATTCTGGTTAACGGAGCAAAAAGCGTATATATTGAAAAAAACGGTAAACTTTATAAAACCTCTATCACATTTAAAGATAACGAACATTTAAAAAATATAATTGAGCGTATAGTATCAAAAGTGGGAAGAAGGATTGATGAAAAGTCTCCTATGGTGGACGCAAGACTACCTGACGGCTCCCGTGTTAACGCTATTATACCTCCTCTTGCAATAGATGGGCCTTCTTTATCCATAAGACGATTTAAAAAAGATGCGGGAACCATTGAAGCCCTTTTAAGGTGGGGCTCTATGAGCAAAGAAATGGCAGATGTCCTATCGGCTGCCGTTATGGCAAGATGTAACATAATAATTTCCGGAGGAACGGGCGCCGGCAAAACAACTCTTTTAAACAGTTTATCGGCAAAAATTCCGCCCGGAGAGAGAATTATTACAATAGAAGATTCGGCCGAATTGAGTTTAAAACAAGACCATGTTGTAAGGCTTGAAACCAGACCTAAAAATATTGAAGGTGAAGGAGAAATTGCAACAAGAGATTTAGTTATAAATGCACTCCGTATGCGTCCTGACAGAATAGTAATCGGTGAATGTCGTGGCGCAGAAACTCTTGATATGCTTCAGGCCATGAATACAGGCCATGACGGTTCCTTGACAACCTTGCATGCTAACTCTCCGAGAGATGCTCTATCAAGGCTTGAAACCATGGTTTTATATGCGGGAGTTGACCTTCCTTCCAAAAATATAAAACAACAGATAGCATCTGCAATAAACATAATTATACAAGCATCAAGATTGCAAGATGGCTCAAGAAAAGTAACAAGGGTTTCCGAAATAACAGGCATGGAAGAATCGGTTATTACAATGCAGGATATTTTTGTATTTAATCAAACCGGAATGAGTGAAAATTCTGTTTTGGGAGTTCATGTTTCAACGGGAATAAGACCCGAGTTTTTGAAGAAGATTGAAAGAGCAGGAATTGAAATAAACGGAAAAATTTTTGATGCCGGATATAAACACTCATACATGATTAAAACAAATAACGAAAACTTGATACAGGCTAAGAAAACACCCATAAAACCAAAATTGGATACAAGACAAATAGATTCTGTCAGAGAATCAATAAAAAGCCAGAATGAATCTGATATAGATATTTTAAGAAGGCTGAATAAAAATGGTAGACGGAATATTAATCTTTAAGTTGACATGTTGTTTTGCTTGTTCTTTGCTTGCATATTTCAGCGTTCTTAACCTCTGTCTTTATTTTCATGTTGACGAAAAAGAGGTCGTATCAAGACTTATATCGGTTAAAGACCACAAATATAAATACAAAACTCCCGCAGCAGATAGTTTTACATTGGGAAGAAGCAATTTCCAGTTTAAAATATTTTCAAAAATATTTAAAAATTTTCAACTTGCGGATAAAATCAAATCAAAGCTTGAGCAGGCGGATATTTCGCTTCAGGTTGATACGTTTTTAATTATAAGCATTGTTTTGTCTGCAATTCCTTTGGTTTTTGCACTGTTTTTCTTTCCCGTGATTGCAATACTTTGCCCGATTGCTCTTTTTATTCCCATTATATTTGTAAATTTGAGGATAAAAAAAATAACCAATCTGTTTACCCAGCAATTGCCTGATGCGCTTGATTTACTTTGTAATGCCTTAAGGGCGGGACATTCTCTTTTTAGTGCATTTGAAATTATTGTTAATGAAATGCCCCAGCCTATAAACAAAGTTTTTAAAATTTTAACGGATGAAATAGCCCTCGGGGTTGATACAAAAGATGCGATGCTTTCCCTTCAAGAAGCAGTTCCGGGGTCGGTAGATTTAAGGTTTTTTACAACCGTTGTAATATTGCAAAGAGAAATAGGCGGTAATTTAATAAAACTGCTTGAAATTTTGGCTGCAACAATAAGAGAAAGGTTTAAAATGATGGGGCAATTAAAGGCTCAAACAATGCAGGCAAGATTGTCAGGCATTATTGTTTCTCTTGTACCTCCGATTATTTCTGTTATATTGTTTTTTATGGCACCTGAATATATGGATTATTTAATTAATCATATATGGGGCAAATGTGCACTTATAGGTGCAATTTTGTTAATGATTGTAGGATTTTTTGTTATACATAAAATTACGGATATAGAAATATAATGAACATAGAATTTATTTTAAAAATATTCATACTTTTGATTATGACCGTAATGAGCGGATTATTGGTCTATATGATATTTAACAGAGATACAAGCTACCTTATTGAAAGGCTCAAAAGAGGTCATAGCGTATCAAAAAGAAAAAGTATCTTGGATGATTTGCTTGAAATTTTAAAACCCTTAACCGCAGCAAATATGAAAAGTAATAAAAATCAAGACACCGTAAGACAAATGTTTATAAGGCTCGGAATGTCCGCAACCGAAAGTGATGTTATGGACTTTGAAAATAGAAGGGTTCTAAGATTTATAGTTGCCGCATTTATGGGTGTTATAATTGCATTTATATTAATTCCTTTTGTCCATGAATCTTCCCTAAAACTTGTTGTTGGCACAATTTTTATTTGTTTGCCCGCATTTATTGCTTATAAAAGTCCAAACTGGATACTTACTAAAAGAATTAAAGCAAAAGAAAAAGCTTTTGAAAAATATTTCCCTGATGCAATTGACCTTCTTTGTGTTTGTGTGGAAGCGGGGCTTAGTATTGACGGGGCTATAGAGCGTGTCGGAAAAGAATTTTCAAACTTTTCAAAAGAGGTAGGTTCTGAATTTAACAGGGTTGCAAAAGATATGCTTTCCGGTGTTTCCAAACAAGATGCGCTAAAAGGGCTTTCAGAAAGAGTTCAAAATAAAGATATTCAATCTTTTGTTGCAATTATTGTGCAGGCAGACAGAATGGGCGCAAGCATTTCAAATTCTCTTGCAATATCGGCTGACAGTTTAAGAACAAAAAGGAAACAACGTCTTGAAGCTCAGGTATCTGCCGCAAGTACAAAAATGACTATACCGCTTGTACTTTGTTTACTGCCTGCTACGTTTGCCGTTGTTTTAACTCCTGCTATTATTCAGGTAGTGGAAAGTTTGGGTAAAATGAATGGATTTAAGTAAAGAAGATGAAAAATATATTAAAAAATGTTTTTCCCTTGCAAAAAAGGGGAAATTAAATGTACTGCCAAACCCTCTTGTGGGGTGTGTTATCGTTAGGGATAACAAAATAATATCAGAAGATTTCCATAAAAAAATCGGTTCATTTCATGCGGAAAGAAATGCTATTTTAAAAACTAAAGATGAATTATTAAAAAATTCAACTTTATATTGTAACTTAGAACCCTGCTCACATTACGGAAAAACCCCTCCATGTGCGGATTTAATTATTGAAAAAAAAATAAAAAGGGTTGTTTTTTCAATGTTTGACCCTAATAAAAAAGTGGACGGAAAAGGTTATAAAAAACTAAAAGATGCGGGTATTGAAGTTGTAGCGGGGGTTTTAGAAAAAGAAGCAAAAGAAATTAATAAAGTTTTTATAAAAAATATAACAAAAAACCTGCCCTATGTTGCAATTAAAACCGCCGTTACTCTTGATTCTAAAATCGCAACTCAAAATTACTGTTCAAAGTGGATTACAAATGAATTATCAAGAAACTGTGTTATGAAACTAAGAAGCTCTTATCAGGCTATCTTAACGGGCTCTAACACCGTTTTTTATGATAACCCTAGATTAACTTCAAGAATAAAAGGGGGAATTGACCCGATTCGAATTGTGATGGATAGAAAAGGAATTTTAGATTTAAAATCCAATGTTTTTAATGATGACGGGACAAGGGTTATTGTAATTGATAACACCAAAAAAAAGTACCCTTCTTATATTGAAAAAATAGGATTTAGCACGGTTTATGATTTAATGAAAACGCTTTATTCAATGAATATTTATTCTATTTTGGTTGAATCGGGAGGAAAACTTAATTCTGCTATTATAAAAAGCAAAATGGCAGATGAAATTTATCAATTTATTGCACCAAAAATCTTAGGAGGCGGACTTGATTTTGTATCCGGGTTTTGCTTTCAAAAAATTGATGAATCAATTAAAACTGAAAATTTAAAAATAAAAAGATTTAATGAGGATATTTTATTAAATTATAAATTAGTGTATGATAAATAAAAAAGGTTAAAATCTATGAAAATTCTTGTAATAAACGGCCCTAACATTAATATGCTCGGAATAAGAGAACCTGAAATATACGGTTCTGTTACATTGGATAAAATTGAAGAAGGGTTGAGGGAATATTCCAAAAATTTTAAAAATCTTGAATTGGAATTTTTTCAATCCAACTCAGAAGGTGCTATTGTAGATAAAATTCAATCCGCTCTAAAAGAAAATATTGATGGCATAATAATTAATCCTGCCGCATATACCCATACATCAATTGCAATTTTAGACAGTATTAAAGCTATAAAAAAACCCGTTGTTGAAGTTCACCTTTCTAACACAAATTCAAGAGAAGAATTCAGGAGTGTTTCATACGTTTCAAAAGCTGCAATAGGAACCGTTCAGGGTTTTAAGCAAGATAGTTATAAAATGGCACTGTTTGGACTTTATAATTACTTAAATGAATAAAGAAAATCTTTTTTTAGAAATTATTAATAAAACAATAAGCGATAACTCTTATCTTGGGGATGATTGCGCTTATATTAAAGAATTAAATCTTTTATTATCCCAAGATAGTTTAATTGAGGGGGTTCATTTTTCGCTTTCTTATTTTGAGCCTTACGAATTGGGGATGAAATCTTTGCTTGTAAATATAAGTGATATTTTAGCCGGCGGGGGGGTTCCCAAATATTACAGCGTTTCTTTATCGGGAAAGTTGGATGAAAAATTTATTGAAGAATTTTACAGAGGGCTTGAAGATATATCTAAAACCTATAATTTAAAATTGATTGGAGGGGATTTAACCAAAGGGGATAAAATAACGGTTTCAATAAGTATTTTGGGAGATACAAAAGGAAGAAATATTTCATCAAGAAAAAATGCAAAATATAAAGATTTAGTCTATCTGAAAGGGTACCACGGTTCCAGTGCCATGGGTTTAAAGATGTTAAATGAAAAGAATTATGATAAAAATAATGAATTTATAAAAGCCCATATAAAACCTGTTTTATATCCTGAAATTGCATACGGTATTTCAAAAAAAGCTAAAAACTATGTAATGATGGACACATCAGACGGGCTTTATGATGCTTTATATAAAGTATCAAAAGCAAGCAATATAGGGTTTATAATTGATACAAATAAGGTTCAAAAAAAAGTGGAAGATAAAAACCTTGTATTATACGGGGGAGAAGATTACGGACTTTTAATATGCTTAAACCCCAAATATAAAAAATTGGCTCAAGAATTGAATTTAATTCAAATAGGCGAAGTTACAAAAGAAAAAATTGTTATTGACGGTGTTGAAGTTAGCGAAGATAAATCTTATCAACATTTTTAAATTAATTCATTTTGAAGTTTGTTCATAAGTTCAATTGCAGGTTTATAATCTGGATTAATATGAACTGCTTTTTTAAGTTCATAAAAAGCTTCTTTTTTATTTTCTTTATAGTCTGATAAAAGGGCGCTAAAATAATAATATTCGGCATTAAGGTTGTCTGAAAATAGTAGTCTGTATACCATTTTTTCTATGTTGGTAAAGTTGTTTTCTTTATAATCAAGGTTTAATAAAACATTATATGTATAAGGGTTTAAAATGTTTATTGCAAGAGATTTTATTGCAAACTGCTTTTTTTTGTCGTTTTCACTTTCAAATAAGTCATTTGAAATTCTGTAGTATATATAAAAAGCCTTATCATCAATTTCATCTTTTTGTTTATTTAATTTAGCAAGTTTTTTTTCTCCCCCTTCAATATTTTGAAGGCATAGACCCGCTTTTATAAGGGCTTCAACATTATAATTTGAATTGAACAGTTTTTTATAAAATTCGTATGCCTTTTTATATTCTCCATCCATAAAATAGCAATCTGCCATTCCTAAAACGGTTAAATTAAATTTGTTATTTATATCATAGCTTGTTTTTATGTTATTTTTGGCTTCTTCTTTATTACCGATTGCAAGGTTTGCCATCCCTTGAAGGGTTAAAATTTTATAATCGTTTTTATAGAAATTCAAAATATTTTTTGTTTCTTTTAAAACTTTGTAGTAGTTTCCTTGAAGGTAGTATGTATAAATTTGATTGTATTTTTTATCCGAATCGTTTGATGAAAGGTAAGATAAATTTTGATACTTTAATATTTCAAAATCGTTCAAACAAAAAACAGATATTGAATTTTCATTTTCTTCAATATATTTTGTTGCCTCTTTATACTTTTTAAAAGCTACAAGAGTTTTTAATTTAAAAAGTTTATAACAGGAATTATCGGGGTTTTTTTCAATTGCTTTATTAACGTATATCAGTGCTTGATTATACTGTTTACACTCATACATGCATTGAGCCATTATGAAATTTGCATAGTCTGAATTTTCAAGAAGAATGGTCTTTTTTATTAAATTAAATGCCGCTTCTTCAGGCGCATTATTAAAATATATTGTTGCATAGGTTTTTGCAAGATAGCTTTCTTCGTCTTTGGTTAGAGTATATAAGGGTTTATATGTTGCTTTAAGGGTTTCTATCTGATTTTTCATTGCATTTTTATTTGAAATTTTAGAAATTGCAATATCCCCTAACGAAAAAAACCCTATTTCATAAAGCTTTTTAGAGAGCATAAAAAGTGCCAAGTTGTCGTTTAATAAATCAATTGTGTTTTGAAATTCCGAATATGCGACAACCACGTTTCCGTTATTTAAATTTTCAATTGCATATAAAAACTTATCTTTTGAATTTTCGTTTTCGTAAATATCCCCTTCTTTTGATTGGTAGTTAATTATGTTGTCGATAATTCCCGATAAATTAAAAGCATCTTGAGTTTGTGCAAAAACTGTTGTTGGAATTTGCATAAAAATTATTGTTAAAATTGTAATTATTTTTTTTATTTTCATAAGTTGTTTATGCTGCATCGTAATAGTTAAGGAATGTTTTTAAAAATCTTTCTTCTTCGCTTGAAAATTTTCTGTTTTTTTTATTTTTATTAAGTCTGTATAAATCATTCATTTTGTATTTGGATAAAATTGAAGTATCGTTTGGGTTGATTTGTATATCTTTCATAATTTCCAATATTTTATCAGATTCAATAGACATAAAAATATCAACGATTTTAGAATCAAAGTGATGGTCTTTGCCTTTTACAATTATATCAAGGGCATTAAAAATGTCCATTTTTGAACGGTAGTGCCTTTTACTTGTAATAGCATCAAAAACATCACAAACTGCAAGTATTCTTCCGCCTAAAGGAATATCTTCTTTTGAAATACCGCTTGGATACCCTGTGCCGTCATATTTTTCGTGGTGGCTTGATGCGATATTGGCAACCCTTTTAAAGTCTTTTGTAGAATAAATTTTAGATAAAATATCATGTGTAATTTTTGCATGTTGTTGAATTTCTTTGTATTCTTTTTTTGTAAGACTTCCTTCCTTTTGTAAAATGTAATCTTTTATTCCGATTTTGCCGATATCATGAAGCAAAGATGCCTGTCTTACAATTTCTATGTCGTTTTCATCCATTCCCATTTTATTGCAAATTAAAACGGCATATTTTGTAACCCTTAAAGAATGACCGGCGGTTATTTTATCTCTTGCATCAATAGAAGCTGAAAGAGTATCTATAAAGCTTGATAAAAGTTGTTTTTGATCTTCTATAAACTGTTTTTGTTTTGAAAAAAGTGTGGCATTTTCTAAGGCTATGCCTGCGGATGAACCTATTGCAATAAGCAAATCTTCATCTTTTTGGGTAAAGTGCCCCCCTTTTTTATTTAGAACTTGGAATGCGCCTATAATTTCATGGCTCATATTTCTTATAGGCATACAGAGTATTGATTTTGTTTCATACCCTGTTTTTAGGTCTATCTCTTTATTAAAACGCTTGTCGTTGTAAGCATTTTTTATGTTTATGGTTTCTCCCGTTTGTATAACATACCCTGCAATACCTTTGTCGGCTTTGAACCTGATTTCTTTTAAATCCATCCCGAGAGCAACTTTTGACCATAGTTCGTTTTTTTGTTTATCAAGAAGAAAAACCGTACATCTGTCTGCGTTAAGGGCAAGATTAATTTCTTTTGCAATAATATTTAAAAGTGTATCCAGATTTGTTTCAAGTGCCATTGTTCTTCCCACTTTTAAAAGGGCTAAAAGAGGGTCATTTTTATGGTCGGGTATAAAGCTTGGGGGAGCAAGCTTTATAATTCTTTTTTGTTTTGCTTTTTCAATTGTCGTTTTAATAAACATAAGCTTGTTATCAAAAATAAATTCGCCTATATTAATTAATTTGGCATTATTGATAAAGTCTATCGCATCATCATAGTTTTCTTCTTCATATTCCATAAGAGCAAACATAAAAAGGTTAACTTTTTGCGCCCGATATAAATTTGAAGATACCGCAAGATACTTTGCATCATTTAAAATACTGTAGGCTCTATAACTGTTTTTTTCATCGTTTATATATTTTAGATAAGCATACAAACTCATTGATATTGATACAAGTTCAAAATCTTTATTTGCAATTCCGATTTTTCTGTATTCATCAATTTGTTTAATATTTGTTTTTTTTGCTTTTTCGGGGAGATTTAAAACTGTTTCTATAAGATTATCTTTAATTTTTTGCAAAGATATTTCATCTGTTTTGATATTATTCAAATTTCACTACCTGTATAATTCCTTTGTTATAAAATTTATTATACAATTTTTCCTCTTAATTTTCCACTCTCTATTAACACCATTAATACAGATATATCAGCAGGTTTAACTCCGCCTATTCTAAGAGCTTGCGCAAGAGTTTTGGGTTTAATTTTATTTAAAAGTTCTTTTGTTTCGGTTGAAATTTGTTTAATTTCCATAAAGTCAATGTTATCAGGAATTTTTATTTTTTCCAATTTATCTGAAATTTCAACCTGATTTTTTTGTCTTTCAATGTAACCTTCATACTTTATTAAAATTTCAACCTGTTCAATTATTTCTTTATTAAGATAAATATCATCGGTTTCAAAACTTTTTTTGTGGCCCATATCAAGGAGTATAAGAAAATCAATATCGGGTCTTTTTATGAGTTCGTATGCGTTTTTTGCGGAATCAAAACTTTGATTTAATTTACTCATTATTTCCCGATTTTTTTCACTAAAAGATATTTTTGAATTTTTAAGATTTTCAATTTCTTTTAATACGGCTTCTTTTTTAAATCTGAACCTTTCAATATCTTCATTTTTAACAAGCCCTATTTCATACCCTTTTTCCATTAATCTGAAATCTGCATTATCCTGTCTTAAAATTAATCTGTATTCAGACCTTGAAGTTAACATTCTGTAT
The DNA here is from genome assembly GCA_947630535.1 of Candidatus Gastranaerophilales bacterium. Taxonomy (GTDB): domain Bacteria; phylum Cyanobacteriota; class Vampirovibrionia; order Gastranaerophilales; family Gastranaerophilaceae; genus Galligastranaerophilus_A. The sequence continues at coordinate 29,416 of CANRHZ010000003.1, forward strand.
GGTTCCAATAAATCTTTTGTAACCAAATCATCAATAAGCGTTCCTATATAAGAATTTTTTCTTTCGGGTTCAAACATTTCTTTGTTTTGAAGATAATAACAAGCGTTAATTCCCGCAATAAGCCCCTGAGCTGCTGCTTCTTCATATCCTGAAGTTCCGTTTATTTGCCCTGCCATAAAAAGACCTTTAACTTTTTTTGTCATAAGCGAATGTGTTAATTCAACGGCAGGAACACTATCATATTCAACGGCATAGGCAGGTTTAATAACCGAAACATTCTCAAGCCCTTCTAAGGACCTTAACATTTTAAATTGAACATCAATAGGCAAACTTGTTGAAAACCCTTGAACGTAGGTTTCATAAGTATTCATTCCTTCAGGTTCTATAAAAATATGATGAGAGGGATTATCTTTAAACCTTACAACTTTATCTTCAATTGAAGGACAATACCTTGGACCCACCCCATGGATTAACCCCGAATACAGAGGAGATTTATCCAGATTTTCTTTTATTATTTTATGGGTTAATTCGTTTGTTCTTGTAAGATAACAGGGTATTTGGGGTCTTATATTTTTTTCTTTTTTAAAAGAAAAGAAATTATAACAACCGTATTTATCGGGTTCATCAGGCGGTTGAATTTGGAGCTTTGAATAATCTATTGTTCTTGAATCAACTCTTGCAGGAGTTCCCGTTTTTAAGCGTTTTAGGGGAAAACCCGCTTTAATTAAAGATGATGAAAGATAAGATGCTGATCTTTCTCCCATTCTGCCCGCACAGAAAGATTGAAGCCCGATAAAAATTTTACCGCCAAGGCTTGTACCTGTTGTTAAAATACAACATCTTCCTTTATATTGAACACCAAGTTCATCTGTTACACCTTTTATTTCATTATTTTCTATAATTAATTCGGTTATTTGGGTTTGAAAAAGAGAAATGTTTTTTTCTTCTTCAATTAATTTTCGCATTGTGTATTTATATAAAATTTTATCAGATTGCGCTCTTAGCGCCCTAACGGCAGGGCCTTTGGATAAATTAAGAGTTTTTAGTTGCACATAGGTATTATCTGAAATTCTTCCCATAACACCGCCAAGGGCATCAATTTCTCTTACCAAATTAGATTTTGCGGGCCCCCCGACCGCCGGATTACAGGGCATAAGTCCGATATTTTCAATATTCAAGGTAAATAAAGCAACCTTGCATCCTAATTTAGCTGCGGATATAGAAGCTTCAATACCGGCATGTCCCGCTCCGACTACAAGTACATCAAAGTTAAACATTTATAAAATCCTTGCGCCTTTTTCTTCTATGGAATAGGTATGAATTTTAGAATTAACATTGATATTATCCCAGCATGTATGGACAATATCTTTAATTTCATCCGTATTTTTCCCGTTTGAAACAACCGCAATTGAAGGGCCTGCACCCGCAAGGACACAACCGAGAGCACCATCTGTGTGTTTTAGTTCATCCATTATATTATTTAATCCAGGAACAAGCTTCATTCTGTATGGCTGGTGGAGTTTATCCGCCATTGCAAGTTTCATTAATTCCTCATCTTTGGTATGTACTGCCTGAATAAACATACTTGCATGTCTTAAATTAAAAACTGCATCTTTCATTGGTACATTTTCAGGTAAAACGGAACGGGAGATATCGGTTGCAAGTTCAAAATCGGGGTTACAAACGGTTATTTTCCATTCTTTTGGCCAAGGAAGCTTTCTATATGTAACAGAGCCTGTTTCTTCAAGACATGCAATGGTCATTCCCCCGACAAAAGCGGGAGTGATATTATCAGGGTGTCCTTCTATTTCGTTTGCAATTGCTAACAGAACATTTTGATCGGCAGGGCGCCCCAATAGCTCATTTGCGGCAAGAAGTCCGCCGGTAATAACGGAAGCGGAAGAACCCATTCCCCTTGCAATGGGAATACCCGTTTTAATATTTATTTTTAATTCGCTCGGGGCTTGACCCACATAGTTATATAAAAGCTCAATAGCTCTAAATACTATATTGTTTTTACTGGTCGGAATATTTTCGGATAGAGAATCTGCATCTGCTCCAAGGACGTTAATTTCAACCCCGCTTCCGGGTAAAATGGTTTCTTCTACCGTAATGACATTGTAAACGGGAAGCGCAAGCCCGAAACAATCAAACCCGCATCCTAAATTTGCAATTGTGGCAGGTGATTGGACACTTACTTTCATTTTATTACCTCACCTGTACCGGCATTATAAGACAAAGATAATTATTTGTTTCTTTATTATCATCCTCTACTTCAGGTTTTATAACGGAAGCAGACAGGTTTGTTGACATTTCAAACCTTATTTTTGACTCCGATATATTCCTTAGAACATCAAGAACGAATCTGTAGTTAAATGCAATAAGAAGATTTTCGCCGTTATATTCTATATCTATTTTTTCTTTAGCAGAACCCGATTCAGGAGTATCCGTGCTTATTTCAATTGAAGAATCCTCAAAATTGAATTTAATTATATTTGTTCTGCTATTTACCATGACAGAAACCCTGTCTATTGAATTTATAAACTTTTCTCTGTCAATTATTGCAATTTTTTCATTTGTGGTAGGTATTAACTGTTGATACTTAGGGTAGGTACCATCTATTAAGCCTGATTGAAAATTAATATTGCTGAATTGAAAAAGTATTTTTGCACCCTTAACGGTAAATTTAACGGTTTTATCCGAAACTAAAGGAATTAATTTTGAAATCTCAATTAAGGTTCTATAGGGGGATATAAACGTCGCACTTTCAGATTTAGAGTTAATGGGAATTCTGCTTCTTGTAAGTCTGTTACCGTCAGTTGCAACCATTTCTAAAGTATTATCGGATATTGTAAAACAAACCCCGCCCAATACTCCGCTTGATTCAGTTTGTACTGCGGAAAAAGCCGTTTGTTTAATTGCTTTATTTAAATCTTTTGTAGAAATTTCAAACTCTTTTGTTTCTAATATTTCTTCATTTTTTCTTGTTGCAAAAACGTCAGGAAATTCATCACTGTTAAGTGTTACAACTTCATATTTTGTTTTTCCGCCCTGAATTTTAACGGTGTTTGTTTCTTTATTCAATTCAAGTGTAATTTCGCTCTCATCAGGAAGCTTTGTAATCATATCTTCAAGCGTTCTTGCATGGATTGCAATTTTTCCTTCATCTTCAATTTTAGCTTCCGTTACATAACTCATTGAAAGGCTTAAATCCGTTGTGGTTAATTTGATTTTATCTTTCTCAATTGTTTCTATAAGTATTGAAGAAAGTATCGGTTGAGCGCCTCTGCCTGCTATAATACCCCTTACGGCTTTTATAGAATTTAAAAAATTATCCTTCTTAATTGCTATTTTCATTTTTCTTTAATTCCTTATATTTTATATTAATTATAATATAAATAATTAATAATAGTAATAAAGACTGTTAAAATTGTGCAAAACGGGGTAAAACCATAAAAAAATACGGTAAAAATAAAAACCCGTTTTTGTTCAATTCCTGTTTAAAAACTGTTCAATTCCTGTTTAAAACTTTTTTGTTTTTGATAGAGTTAAACAGATTAAATTTTTAATTCCGTTTCTTTTAAATAAAGAGGTTATAAAATCAAGAGTAGAGCCTGTTGTTATAATATCATCAAGTAAAATTATTAATTTATCGGTATAAAAATCACTGTTTAATTCAAAAGAACCGACGGGGTTATTTTTTCTTGTCTTTGCATTTAGTTTGTACTGGGGAGTTGTATATTTAACTTTGTGTAGTACATTTTCATTAATTTTACAACCGATTAGCTCTTTTAATTTGTATCCTATTTCAACTACATTATCGTATCCTCGTTTGTTATAGTTCTTTTTATGGGTTACAACGGGGATAATAATTGCATCTTTATAATCAATATCTGATTTTTCATACTCTTTTATTTTATTTAAATATGAAAATAAGTATATAGCCCCCAATTTGGCGCATTTTCTATTGTGTTTGAATTTCAGTTCATGGATTAAATTTTTTATGACCCCTTCATAATAAAAAGCCGAATAAACTTTATATCCGTTTATAATACTATGTGCAAAAGGGGATAAGTTTTGAACAGTTTTTGAACAACTTTTGCACAGAATTCCTTCCTGAATTGAACAATTGCAATTTATACATTTCTTTTTATAAATCAAATCAAAAATTTCTTTGATAAAGATTTTATATAAACTTTTTATGAAATTAAATTTTGCACCTATCATTTTTCTATTATATAATTTTTTTATGGCAAAGAGTATATTTGAAAAAAACATTGATGATATTTCCACAAAACCTATGTTTTTTGAAGGTTTTTGTTATGAGGGAGAATTTAAAAGAAAAGAAAAAGTAAATATTCCCCAGTTATCTGAACTTGAAGTTATGCGTCACTATAAAATGTTATCAGATAAAAACTTTTGTATTGAAAAAGGGTTTTATCCTCTCGGGTCTTGCACAATGAAATATAATCCGAGAGTAAATGAAGAAATATCAAGCCTGAAAGGTTTTTTAAATCTTCATCCCCATCAGGATGATGAAGATGCGCAAGGTTCTCTTGAAGTTATGTATAAATTACAAGAGGCTCTTAAAATTATATCAGGTATGGATTATGTTACTTTGCAGCCCATGGCAGGTGCGCACGGTGAATTAACAGGAATGATGATAATAAAAAAGTACTTTGAACAAAAAGGCGAAAAAAGAAAAAAAGTTATCATCCCCGATTCAAGCCATGGTACAAACCCGGCAAGTGCTGTAATGGCAGGGTTTGAAGTTGTTGAAATTAAATCTGATAAAAGGGGTTTAATTGATATTGAAGAACTAAAAAAAGTTTTAGATAATAACACGGCTGCAATAATGATGACAAACCCTAATACTTTAGGGCTTTTTGAAGAAAATATACTTGAAATATCTAAAATAATGCATAATAACGGCTCGCTTTTATATTATGACGGTGCAAATCTGAATGCAATTATGGGATATACTAACCCTAAATTAATGGGGTTTGATGTTGTGCATATGAACCTGCACAAAACCTTTTCCACCCCCCACGGCGGCGGAGGACCGGGAGCCGGGCCTGTCGGGGTTGTTGAAAAACTGAAAGATTTCTTACCCGCTCCCACAATTGAACAAAAAGACGGAAAATATTTTAGAAACTATAATCATCAAAATTCCATAGGAAAAGTAAGTGCATTTTATGGCAATTTCAGCGTTTTATTAAGAGCGTATACTTATATTTTAATGCTTGGAAGGGATTTAAAGAAAGTTTCCCAAGATGCGGTATTGAATGCAAACTATGTTAAAGAAAAATTAAAAAAATATTATAAAGTCGCATACGATACTAAAAGTTTGCATGAATTTGTTTTAACCACAGAAAATCTTCATTCTAAAGGCATAAACACCCTAAAAATTGCAAAAAGACTTATGGATTTTAATATTCACCCCCCTACAATATATTTTCCTTTAATTGTCCATGAAGCAATGATGATAGAACCTACAGAATCAGAATCCAAAGAAGTTTTGGATAATTTTATTGATGTTATGATAAAAATATTAAAAGAAGCAGATATCGAACCTGAAAAATTTGATTTATATCCGCTTACAACGGAAACAAAAAAAGTAGACGAAGTTCTTGCGGCAAGACAACTTAATTTAAGATATAAAAATGAAAAATAACCTTACTCTATCTGAATTTGATTATTTTCTTCCCGAAAAACAAATTGCTAAATTCCCTTTAGAAAAAAGAGAAGATGCAAAAATGCTTGTTTTGGATAAAAAAACGGGGGAGATTTCCCATAAACACTTTTATGATTTTATTGATTATTTAAATAAAGATGATATTCTTGTCTTAAACAATACAAAAGTTATCCCCGCAAGACTTTTTGGAAAAAAATCAACAGGCGCAAAAATTGAAATTTTATTAACCAAGCCAAAAGAAAATAATGAGTGGTGTGCAATTATAAGAAATTCAAAACGTCTTAAAACGGGAGATATTATTAAAATTTCAGATAATTTTAGTGTTTTATTAAAAGAAAAAAAAGAGAGCATAAAAGATAATATTCCTGAGCACATAGTAAAACTACAGTTTGATGAAAACAATATTGATGATGTTTTAAATAAATTCGGTTCAATACCGCTTCCTCCATATATCAATAGAAACGCTACAACAAAAGATAAAACGGACTATAATACGGTTTATGCAAAAATCTCGGGTTCTGTTGCATCCCCCACCGCAGGACTTCATTTTACGGAAGAAATACTTGATAAAATTCAAAACAAAGGGATAAAAATATGTTATATTACCCTGAATGTGGGGCTTGGAACTTTTTTACCCGTTAAAACCGAAAATATCAAAGAACATAAAATGCACACTGAAAGCTACAGTATCCCTAAAGAAACGGCAGAAATAATTCAAAATAAAAAAGGAAAATTAATTGCAATTGGAACAACTACAACAAGATGCCTTGAAGCAGTTTATCAAAAATATAATAAGATTGTTGAAACAACGGGAGAAACCGACATTTTTATTTATCCCCCTTTTGAATTTAAAGTAACAGATAAGCTCTTAACCAATTTCCATCTTCCAAAATCTACTCTTTTAATGCTGATATCTGCATTTTCAGACAAAGAAACAATTTTAAAAACCTATAAAATTGCAGTAGATGAAAATTACCGCTTTTTTAGCTACGGGGATTGCATGTTTATAAAATGATAAGCCTTTTTGAAATTTTTAAAATTTATTTTGTTATAGGTTGTCAGCTTTTTGGCGGCGGATATGTCATTTTGCCTCTTTTAAAAAAGTATTTAATTGAAGATAAAAAATGGATAAAAGAAGATGAGCTTCTTGATTATTTTTCTTTAAGCCAGTGTTTGCCGGGGATTATAGCCGTTAATATTTCAATATTTTCAGGCTACAAATTAAGAAAAATAAAAGGCGCCATTGTTTCTTTATTTGCGCTCATTTTGCCTTCTTTTATAAGCATTATTCTCATTGCTTCTTTTTTAAATAATTTAGCAAATAACAAAATAATACAAGATATATTTTTCGGGGTAAGAATTTCTGTTATTGTTCTTATTTTTTATATGATTTATGATGTTTTTAAAAGTTATTCAAATAAGCTATTTTCCGTTATTTTGTATTTTATAATTTTATTTTTAATAATATTTACCCCTCTTACTCCCGCAATGCTTGTTTTGTTAACTGTTTTAGCGGTTTTATTCGGGAGAAGAAAATAAAATGGAATATCTTATTTTATTTTATGAATTTTTAAAAACAGGTCTTTTTGCGGTAGGCGGCGGGTATGCTACAATTCCTTTTTTATTTCAAATGACAAAAGTTCATAATTGGTTCAATCAAAACGAACTTATTAATATGATTGCAATTTCAAATATTACCCCCGGGCCCGTCGGGATTAACATGGCGACTTATTCGGGGTTTAAAACCTTAAAAATTACGGGAAGTTTTATAACTACTTTTGCAATCATTTTAGGGCCTTTTATTTTAACATTGATTACAATTTATTTTTTAAATAAATTCAAAAATTCAAAAACCCTAAATCAAATTTTTATTGCCCTTCGTCCGACATCCTGCGCACTTTTAACTTATGTTGTTTTAAGACTAATATATGATAATGTGTATAATCTGAAAACACTTAATATAAAGGCATTTATTATACTTATTATCCTTTTTATATTCTATCCCTTTATGAAAAAACGCCCGAGCCTTATTATATTTTCTGGCGGAATTTTAGGAATTATTTTTAATTGTTTCTAAGATTAAATCCGCAATGCATCTTTTTGAATGTATTAAATCTATAAGCCAATCCAAATATTTTTGTTCATCTATATCAAGGTGATATTGGGCAAGATATAGTATTTTTTTCACAACATCATAAGCTTTCATATTTAATTTTTTTACAGTGTAATCAACCCCGAATTTAGCAGATAAAAATCCGAGTTCTTCCAAATCATAAGAATTTAAGGGAGATAAAAAGTCTAAAATTTCGTCAGTTGCTTTTGTTGAATAGAGTATTCCTTTATAAATAGCTCCTATTCCGATTGCAACTTCAAGGTTTTGACTGTCATGGTTTCTGATTTCAATACAATTTTTTAACCTGACATCAGGAAAACAAAGGCTTTGATGAACCATATAATCTTTAGGCTCAGGCTTATATCCCATAAACCCTTTTTCCATAAAATCTCTGAATGTAATTTGTCCGTTTATTTCAATATACCTGTCATCCCGCTCAATAAAAAGCATTGGAACATCAAGGATATAATTTGCATACTGTTCATAGATATCTCCTTTTTTATCAATTATATCTTTATAAAAAAGGTTACATCTTTCACTTCCCGTATATTTCCAAGCAAGTGCCCTTATACTTTTATATTTTGTCAGTTTGTTATTTCTAAACGGACTGTTTGCAAAAAAGCCTGTTAAAAACGGGCTCATAAGACAAGATGCCCTAATTTTTCTTTTTGCATCAAACCTGTTTGTATAATCAATGTTGATTTGAACTCCCGCAGTTTCCCTCATCATAACGGGAGCCAACTTTCCTTTTTTAAAAAGATAGTCTGCCATAATTTTATACCTTCTTTTATTTAAAATTTGAAGGTTGTTATAACAGGTTTTAGGGTTATTACCAATTGCAAAGAATTTAACTTTATATATTTGGGCGAGTTCATCAATTTTATTTATATAATCCTGAGCTTGAATTTGAATTTCGTATAAACTTTCTTTGGGGCTCAGACTAATTTCAAATTGACCCCCCGGTTCAAGAGAAATAGAACTTCCTTCATTATTTTTTGCGCCTATAATTGTGTCTTTATCATAAATAACTTCAAAATTATAAAGGTTTGCAAAATTTCTTATAATTTCAAACAGATTTTTAAAATCAGGTTGTCTGAAATCATTTTTATTTAATGAAATTCTTTCATATTCAAGCCCAATCTTTTTATCAAAAGATTCGCCTTCCGAGTAGTAATTAATTATATCTTCAAAGGTGAGTTTTTTTAACAGTACGTTTTGCATACAATCATATTATCACAATTATAATTTTAAAGATTGCCCTTGTGTAAACTCTATAAGACTAAAATAAAAAAAGCCGCCAAAATGGCGGCTTAAATTTATAAAGAAGTTTTATATATTTCCATAACCGAAGTTTCATTTGCCTCTGTCGGTGCAATTGCAAGAAGTCCGCCAAGAGAGGGAGTATTAAATGCAAGATATGTAAGTTTTTGAACATCATTATCCATAAAACCTTTATCTTTTAATTTTTCGCCAACTCCGACTGATTTTAACCATTCATAAACCTTATCGCCCGCAATTTGAGCTTCATCAGGCGTACCTTTAAGTCCCGGAGCTATGGGAGATAAAATGTATGCTAAAACATTTGATTTAGCGGGGTAAATATTTTTTATAACCGAAGGAAGAAGCATAGCAAGCCCCAACCCGTGAGATAAATCATGCTGAAGTGCACTTAAAGGATGCTCAAGCGCATGGGTATAATGTAAAAGTCCGTTATCAAAACAAATTCCGCCCAATAATGAAGCATATAAAAGGTAATACCTTGCTTCAAGGTCGGATGGATTATCAAGAGCAGCGGGCAGATATTTTTTTACAAGCTCTATTGTTTCTTTTGCAAGTGTTATTGCAAAAGGGGATGCAACTTTAGATGTTGCAGCTTCAATAACGTGATTAATTGCATCAATTGAAACATACCTTGTTTGATCGGAAGAAAGTTTAACCGTAAGATTAGGGTCATCAATTGAATACATAGGATAAATGCAATCGTAAGCAATTGCAGGTTTATAATCTTTTGAAGTTATTGTTGCAACGGCAAAGCGGTTTGCTTCCGTTCCGGTTCCATGGGTCAGATTAATTGCAACAATCGGAACCGCAGAATTTGGTGTAAATGTGCCTTCATAAAGATTATCCGCATTATAATCTTGGTTTTTAATTAAAATAGCAGTTGATTTTGCGGTATCTATGGCGCTTCCCCCGCCGATACCAATAACAGCCTGTGCTCCAAATTCAACGGCCTGTTTGGTTGCTTCATCTATTTGGGTTGTAGTCGGGTTTGGGGAGCACTTTGCATAGTTTGTATATGAAACATTGTGTTTAATTAAAGCTTTTTCAACATAATCCCAAGCGCCGGTTATTTTATAAGCGCCCTTACCGCTTATAACAATAACTTTTTTAATATCTTTTTCTTTTAGTTTTTGTACAATATCGTCTATTTTTTCAATGGCACCAACCCCAAAATAAACATTTGATTTACATAAAATTTCTTTTACTTCGTTAATGTTGACGTCTTTTTCCCACATAAAAACTCCTTTCTTATTCTATGTTGCTTGTCATTCTCCATACACCGCAAGGACAAACCCCTGCGCATATTCCGCATCCTATACATTTTTTTTCATCTGAAATATATGCAAATTCATCCCCCATCTCAACTCTTTCAATTGCGCCTTTGGGGCAAGAATTCATACACATTTTACAATCCCTGCATACGGCACAACTTAAGCATCTGTTTTTTTCATCTTCCGTATCCATTGCATAAAGGTCAGATCCTTTTTTTGTTGGATAATATGCACATTTAACCTCATCATTTTTAATTCTTTCTTTAGTTTTAAAGAGTGTCATTTCTCTTTTATTTAGCATATTATCTATATTTATGGCAGCTTCTCTGCCCTTGCCGATTGCATTACAAAATAGCCCTTGTCCCGTGCAATCTCCCACAAAAAATATCTTTTTGTTTTTTTCTGACTGGTTAAATTCGTTTATAAGAGGGAATTTTCTTTCATTTAAATATTTTTCATCAATAAAATCAAAAATCGGCCTGTCGCCTATTGAAATAATAACGGAATCCGCTTTAAGAACCCTTCCGTCTTTAAGATGAACTCCTGCTTCATCAATTTTTTCGGTAAAACAGGGGTATAAAATTTTAGCGCCTAAAGACTTTGCATGTTCAAGTTCTTTATCGAATGCAAGAGGTTTTTGAATGTCAATTGCACAAACACTTTTTGCCCCCGTTTTATATGCCCCGATTACAACATCCATTGCGGCATTACCTGCACCTATTATTACAACATTTTTGCCGATTTTGAATTTTTCGCCTTTGTTAATGTGTTTTAGAAAATCAAGCCCTTTTATAAGTCTTTCTTTTCCTTCCACGGGTAAAACCGCAGGATTATGCGCCCCTATTGCAACAACGATTGCATCAAATTCTTTTTTAATTCTGTCAAATTCGTCTTTATCTATTGTTGATTTGGTGTGGAAAACAATTCCCGAATTCTTAATGATTTCAAGCTCCGCTCTTAAGGTTTCTTGGTTTAATCTGTCAGAAGGAATAACCTGCCTTAATTTTCCGCCGATTTCTTCATCCTTTTCAAAAACCTCAACTCTGTATCCGAGCTTTATTAACTGCCATGCAGCAGAAAGCCCCGCAACCCCGCTTCCTATTATTGCTATTTTTTTGTCCCGAGTTGGCTCATATACTTTAATATCTACATTTTCAAAGCTCTTTATTCCTAAAGGTGCAACCTTTATATGTTCATCAACGGACGTTCTTGAGCAATTAGTCATACAAAGATTAGGGCAAACTTGACCGCAAACACTTGCAGGAAAAGGGGAATAATCGTATACGAGGTTCATTGCTTTTGAAGTTTCACCTTTTCTTAAAAGTTCAATTCTTTTTTGGGTAGGAATTGAAACAGGGCAATCAAATTCACAAGGGGGGGAGTATAAATTATTTTCCCATGTAGGATATCTTAAACGGTTATCCCCTGTGTTTATAACATCAATTACATCCGTATATTCTCCGAAAAATTCAGAAAATATACCCCCCCTCACCCACTTTTGTTCTCTGAATTCTTTAATGGTAAAGGGAACCTGTTTTATTTTTTTATCATAAGGTTTTGCAAGAATTTTTTTCCAAACTCTAAAATCAATTAATTCTTCATAAAGTTCGGGTTTTTCAATTTCATTTAAAAACTTAATTAATCCCGATTTTAAAAAGTTTTTATCGTTTTCATCCAAATCATAAATATCAACATCATTTGTAAGCCCCGATACGTTTCCTCTTACGTATACAACCCCGCCTACCATGCCGCAGCATGAACGGTTAGATAAAACGGACTCCATATCCTCGCATTGATATCCGCAAACAACGGCCCTGCCCCCGCCCATAAATTCAAATGAGAAAGAGCCCGTGTTTTTTAAAACCCAAAATTCGGGTTCTTCAAACTTGGGGTCATGTTTCATTAAAGCGCCCGAACGGGTTCCTACCCTGCCCGCTACATAAATTTTTCCCGAAGCCTGACAGTGTGCGGCAGTATCCCCCGCATCTCCCAAAACTACAATCTCGGCTCCCGAATTTAGCCAACCAATATCAGCAGGCGCAGAACCTTTTACAATAATTTTTGTTCCTGCCATACCCATTGAGCCTACTCTTTGACCGGGGTTTGTTATATGGAAAATTAACGGCTTTCCGTCTTTTGACCAGAGAGGGCCTCCTATATCATGCTGGCCTGAGGCTATAATTTTAAACTCGTTAAATCCCATCTCGATTTTTTCATAAATAATATCGAGAAGTTCTTTAGTCGATAATCTTTTATTGTCCTGTAAGCTATCAATTATAGTTGTATTCATAATTTTTTACCTTAACAAACATGTTGAATGCCCAATCTCTCAGATACGTTTTTGTCAACCGTAACAAGTGCATCCGAGCGCCCGACAGGCAAAGAAGAATTACCTATAGGTGCCATTAATTTTTTCAATTCTATATCGCAAGCTAAAAAGTAATTTACGATATTTTGCGCAACTTTATCTATATCAAGCCTTTTCATAAGTATGGGATTTTGAGTTGTTAATCCCGCAGGACAAAGGCCCGTATTACATGCATTGCACCTTCCGTAATCATCCCCCAAGCATCCTGCTATTTGAAGGATTAAACGTCCCGTAAATACACCGTTTGCGCCCAGACAAATCATTTTAAATGCGTCCGCTGCAAGAGTTCCTCTCATTCCAAGACCGCCTGCTGCCCAGAGAGGAATTTGTCCCTGTTTGCCCTGATGAACCGCAGCCAAATAACAATCTCTAAGACGTGAAACAATGGGGTGTCCCGTATGGTCAAGGGATGTTTCATGAGCTGCACCCGTTCCGCCTGCTATACCGTCTAAGAAAAATCCGCCCACTATATCATAAGGGTCTCTTAAAAGGTTGTTATACACAGAAACCGAAGTAGTGGAAGCTGCAACTTTTATTGCAACGGGAACTCTGAACTTAAAGGCGGCATTCATTGATAAAAACATCTTTTGAACGGATTCTTCAATTGAATATAGCCCCTGATGGTTGGGGGGAGATAAAAGGTCTGATTTTGGCACTCCTCTTATTTCTTGTATATGACGTGCAACTTTCTTTGAAAGCAAAAGCCCGCCATCACCCGGTTTTGCGCCCTGTCCGATTTTAATAAGTATACCGGCGGGGTCCTCTATCATATAGGGCATTGAATTTATTATTCTGTTCCATCCGAAATGTCCCGAGGCTATTTGTAAAATCATATATTTTATATACTTTGATCTCAAAAGTTTTTCAGGCAAACCCCCTTCTCCCGAGCTCATTCTGATTGGAATGTTATGAACTTCATTAAGATAGGCAACCGCAATCGAAATAGCTTCCCACAGGCGGGGAGATAGCGCCCCTATTGACATATCCCCTATAATAATCGGATAAATCCATCTTGTTGTGGGGATTTTTTTATCTATGGTTAAATTTCCCATTCCGTCAACCGAAAAAGGAAGATTTTCAGGGGGCATTACCCTTCCAAACGGTGCGAGAAGTTCAAAGGTGTGCCTCATTGCATCCAATGAAGGGTCGGTCATTTGGGAAATTCTTCCCACTTTGATTTTATCTAAAGTCCTTCCTTCGGTGTGCAGATTTGTTCTTCCCCCTCTTTTCGGAGATTCTGCGTTTTGCGCCCTATATTTAACATTCATTCTGTTTCTGTCATTATAAACGGGTTTTATTGCTCCGTTCGGACAAACCTTAGCGCACATTGTACACCCGACACAGTTTTTTGATTTTGTAACAACCTGCTTAATAACGGGTATGGTTGTTTCACTAACATGCGGAGTAGGTAAATCCCCTTCGGATATAACTTTTCTTCTTTTTTGTACGTCGGCTTTTATTGCGCCAAAGGTACAAACGGCAACACATTTTCCGCAAAGAGTGCACTTATTTGCGTCATGTTCAATTTCCCAGACTAAATCCTGTTTATCTATTCCCGTTATTTCTACTGTTGCCATCTTTCAACCTTTAAATCCCCACCGACAATTACCATCTCTCGTTCATTCGGATAAATATCGGTTTCATTTTTTCTGTTTGGTAAAACTTCGTTAATTCCTGTTACTTCGCTTGTAATAATAACCGTTTTATCGTCATGCCCCACAACCACGGGTCTTAATTTTTTGCTATCGCAGGTTACAAATAAAGTTCCGTCGGGAGTAACACCTATTATTGTATTTGGGCCGTTAATTTCAAGGTGGGCAAGAGATGCTTTAATTCTAAGCAAAACCTCTGAATCGCTCCTTTTTAGCATTTCATCATATTCAAGCGGTGTAATTACGTGTTTATAATATTTTAAGGGCCATTTTAAAATTTTATTCACATAGTGCAGAGTATATAAAAAACACTGCGAATCCGATTCAAAACCTATATATCCTTTATGCAGGTTCTTTTGGAAGTTTTTATTCTTTTCATAGAAAGTGTTTTCACCGTTTGCAAGAACCGTGTATCCTTGCAAAAAGAACGGATGAGCGGCATATCTTACAATGTCATAGTTTGTATTTTGACGGCATTGAACGGTTATAATTTTGGATACAAAGTCGTTATTCGGAGTGTGCAACCCGAAATAAGTACCTATATCTTTGGGGTTGCCTATTTCTTTTAACATCAAAACATCATGCCAGAAAGAATAAACATATCCTTCATCTTCAACTTCAAGAGCACGTCTTAACTGAAGTCTTGTATCGACAAGAAGTTCTTCTTTTTCTTCTTTTGTTGCGTATTTATAGAGTTTGGGGTAATTAAAAACCTCAAAAACGTAGTTTGGCATCGGGGAAATTTGGAGCCCTTTTGCATTTTTGTTTATATCGGGTGTCCACTGTAAAAGCCTTGTAAAACCGATTGAATGCAGAATATCTTCCGCTATTCTTATCCCTTTATCGGTACATGCCATGGATAAAAGAGGTAAATCTTTATACGGTTCAAAAATTCCGCCCAAATCCTGCATCACAAATGCAAATCCGGAATTGTCATGCCCTTTTTGTTGAGAACGCATTAACTCAAGGGTTTTTGAAGGGTGAAAGTATTCGCTTGATTTAATTGCCCCTATTCTGCACATTAGTTTTTTTGCCTCTCATAATAAACAGGTGATAAGATACACCTATACTCTACATTTTAGTGAGAATACTGTCAAGAAAAATCAACTATTTATGACAAAAATTTACTTTAATAACTCATCTAAAATTCCGATTAATGCAATTTTAACGTGGTAATAACTCAAGCCCCCCTGCATATAAACAGCATAAGGCGGACGAATGGGCCCATCAGCGGAAAGCTCTATAGTGGAGCCTTCAATAAAACTTCCCCCGGCCATAATTAATTTTGTATCATACCCGGGGACAATATCAGGCACGGGGGTTAAATAACTTTCAACAGGAGAATACTTTTGGAGTGCTCTGCAAAATTTTTCCTGTTCAATTTCAGAGTTAAATTTAATTGTCTGAATTAAATCTACCCTTTTTTCATTAGATTTTGGGTGAGTTACAAAACCGACATTCTCAAAAACCTTAGCGGAGAGTATTGCCCCCTTAAGAGCCCCTGCAACAATTGAAGGCGCCATAAATAAACCCTGAAGAATTGTTCTTGTTGTATTAAACATTGCGCCCCCCTCTTTTCCTATCCCGGGCGAAGTCAATCTTCTTGCGCAAAGTTCAACAAGCCTTTTTTTGCCTGCAATATAGCCGCCCGCTTCCACTATACCCCCTCCGGGATTTTTAATAAGGCTTCCTGCAATAATATCGGCACCAACTTCAAGAGGTTCTTTTGTATCGGTAAATTCCCCGTAACAGTTATCAACAAAACATATAATTTCAGGGTTTATGCCTTTTACAATTTTAACCGTTTTTTCAATATCTTCCAAAGAAAGAGATTTCCTTAAAGAGTAACCTCTTGATTTTTGGATTAAGACTATTTTTGTATTTTTTTTAATATATGAAGGTATTTTTTCAAAGTCAATTTCAAAGTCGTTTTTTAAGGGCACTTCATCATATTCAACTCCGTTGCCCATAAGAGAAGTTTCAAAATACTCGTCGTTTTTTCTTTTGCCTATTATTTCTTCTAAAGTATCATAAGGCGCACCTGCTATTGATAAAAGGTGGTCTTTATTATGAAGTATTCCAAATAAAACGCAAGATAATGTATGAGTACCTGAAACAAAGTGGGGGCGGACAATTGCCGATTCAGCCCTGAAGGTATCCTGAAAAACCTTATCAAGCGCTTCCCTTCCAAGGTCATCATGACCGTAGCCCGTTACGGTGTAAAAATGTTCTTCTCCGATTTTGTTTTTATAAAAAGCATCCAATACCTTTTTTTGATTAAATTCCGCTATTTCATCAATTCGTTTGAATTCTTCTTTAAGTTCATATTCCGCTTTATCTACAATTGTTTTTGACATAGTTATCCTTCAATTCATATTTATTTTATCAACAAAATGAAAAATTTATATTTTTAATCTATAATTTTTTTTATGAAAAAGAGTCTGCTTTTTTATTTTCTATGCTTATTAACCGTATTTGCATTTATTGTCGGTATATTTTTTATACCCGAACAAAAAGTACATGCAAACCTTTATGCACCAATTTATAACAATATTGATGTTAACATTAATACATACAATTCAAAAAATCTTGAAGCATATCTTCTTAGTGATAATTCCCTATATTCAATGACAACAAAGAAAAACACCCTTTATGGTACCATAAGGGGAAAAACAAACTCTTTATATATTGTTTTAAATTCGGATGATGTTGATTGTATTAAAGAAATTGTTTTATATAACGACTTAAAAACTTTTTATTTTAAAGGAATTCAAGGTTTAAAAAAGACCGAAAAAGAAATATGCATTAAAAATAACTGTTATAATTCAACCCTTTATCAATTTCCCGATTACATTAAATATAACAAAAATTCTTCTTCCCTGAATTATCATTCAAATATAAATACAATTTCAAACATTATTTTGCACCTGTTTTCAAATATAAAAATATTTTTTATTCCCTATATTTTGCTTTTCTTAACGATTATTTTTTATATAAATAACCAATCAGAAATAAGAAGTCTAAAATTTAATCCTTATATGGCTTTTGTTTTGATATTTTTTATTTTGGGATTGAATTATATAAACGGATTTCTTGATTACCTTCCGTGGGTGGATGAGTATTGTACAATTGAATATTCAGACCCCAAAAAAGATTTTTTTACAACCTTTTCTGACCCGGGGAACCCTCCTTTATTTTATATATTATTTAGAGCCTTTATATCATTTTTTGGTATTACGGTATTTTCCATGAAAATTTTCCCTATAATAATAAGCTTTTTTGCCGTTTTTATACTATGGTATTTTATTAAAACAAAATATGATATTAAAACCGCAAACATAGCAGCTTTTCTTGCGTTTTTAAATGTTCCCCTTATACATTTTTCTCAAGAAACAAGATGCTATATTTTACAGGTTTTCTTTACTCCGATTATTGTTTATATGTTGTTTAAAATAATCGAAGAAAATAAAACCAAATATTATATTTACTATTCTATATGTGTAATGATTACGGTAAATATACACTATTACGAAATAATTTTTCTTTTATCAAACTTTATTATTCTTACCATTTATTTTATTAAAGAAAAAAGGTATAAAGATATATTAAAGTTTTTTGTATCCAATTTTATAGGGGCTTTATTTTTCCTTCCCTTCTTTTTTCATACTGCATTTTCTGATGCGCTTAATAATAAATCTTTTAATACATGGATTCCAAAAACGGATTTTAACCAGATTATAAAGTGCATTAACTATGTCTTTGGAGGAATTTATGCGGTTTTAATTTCCGTTTTGGTTTTTATTTACTATCTTTTTTCAAAATCAAAAAGAAAAGGTGTTGTTATATATTGCTTTTTAGCTATTTTCCTTACAATTTTAATCGGGTGCATTTTATCTTATATAATTAGACCAATGCTTGTCCCGAGATACCTTTTGCTTTTAAGTCCTCTTTATATAATTTTTTTAAGCGTTATTTTTACAGACAATCACAAATATAAATATTCAATTCTGCTTTTTATAATCTGGCTTTTAGTTATTCAATCAGGGTTTTATGAAAAAAATAACAGAAGAAAACTTTTGGTTGAAGGCCCGCTTGTTTTATCCAAACAGTATTATGAAATAAACCATCCCAAAGAACAAACATTTGCAATCTTAAATGACTTTGCAAATCCTGATTATTTAGATAACAAAGATAAATATACAAATAAAGCAATCTGTGTGTTTTCTTCTTCCATAAACAGTACAAAATTACTAATAAAAAAGATTTTTTTGGCTCATAAGAATGCAACAATTTTTACATCCAATATTCTCCCGCTTGATTCTAATGCCATAAAAAATGATAAATATACCTGCTTTTTTAATTCGTCCACGGATATGTGCGTTTGGAAAATAGAAGGAGATATATGAAATTTCAAAACATAAAAGGAATAATTTTTGATTTGGACGGAACCCTTCTGGATACGGTTGATGATTTGTTGGATTCCGTTAATTATGCTTTTAATTATTTAAATTTACCCCTAAAAACAAAAGATGAAGTAAGAACAAATGTAGGCTTCGGAATTTATAAGCTTATGCAAAAATTACTTCCAAGCAATGTTGATGATATGACCTGTAATCTTGCAATTGAAAAATTCAGAGAGTATTATATGAATTTAAAAACCTCTAAAACAAAGCCCTATGAAGGCATTATAGATATGCTTATTGAATTAAAGAAAAGAAAAATTAAAACGGGGGTTCTTTCAAATAAGTTTGATAAAGGTGCAAAAATGCACACAAAAATGTTTTTTAACGATTTGATTGATTATGCCCAAGGGGAAGATGAGTATATGGGAATTTTAAGAAAACCAAGCATTAAGGGCTTAAATATAGTGGTTGAAAAATTGGGAGTTGAACTTAAAAATTGTATTTTTGTCGGTGATTCGGAAGTTGATATTCAAACCGCAAAAAACGCTTTAATTCCCTGTATCAGCGTTCTTTGGGGGCTAAAAACAAAAGAATTTTTAATTCAATCGGGCGGAGAAATTTTTGTAAACTCGCCATCAGAAATTTTAAATATGATATAATTCTTCTATGGTTATAAAAGTTATCAGTGCTGCTACTATAGGGCTTGAAGTCCATAAAATTTCGGTTGAAGTTGATATAACAAATTCGCTTCCGCAAATTGCAATTGTAGGTCTTGGAGATACTGCAATATCGGAAGCAAAAGAGAGATTGAAGCTTGCAATTAAAAATTCAAACTATCAGTTCCCCTCAACCAAGGTTGTTATTAACCTTGCACCGGCTAATCTTAAAAAAGAAGGCGCCGCCTATGACTTAGCAATGGCAGCAGGAATTTTAACCAAAGAAAAAATTATTAATGACATTCCCATTGATACTGCATTTTTAGGCGAACTTTCGCTTGATGGGTCTATTCGCCCCGTTAGCGGGGTTTTGCCCATAGTATCGGGGTTATATGAATTAGGAATAAAAAAAGTAATTGTTCCCTATGACAATTTATCCGAGGCAAGCTTTGCTTCAGGCATTGAGGTTATGGGGGCAAAAAATCTTGTTGAGGTTGTTGAATACTTAAACGGGAATATGGAATTAAAAGAACTAAAACAGGACCCGAATGATTTTTTAAATATGGAATTTGAATATGATATTGATTTTAAAGATATCAAAGGACAATCTCACGCAAAAAAAGCTCTTGAAATTGCCGCAGCGGGCGCACACAATGTTTTAATGTCAGGAACCCCGGGGTCCGGTAAAACAATGCTTGCAAGAGCGTTTTCTTCAATTCTTCCTCCCTTAACCAAAAATGAAGCAATTGAATTAACTAAAATTTATTCTATAGCGGGTTTAATTGACTCTAAAACCCCGCTTGTAATTAAACGTCCTTTTAGAGCACCTCACCATAGCGCATCTTCCGTCGGTATAACGGGCGGAGGTTCCAATCCAAAACCGGGAGAGATAACTCTTGCCCACAGAGGCGTTTTATTCTTAGATGAAATGCCGGAGTTTCAACGTTCGGTACTTGAAGTTTTAAGACAACCCTTGGAAGAAAATTTTGTTACAATATCAAGAATTCAAAACACAATTAAATATCCTGCAAACTTTATATTAATCGGTGCCATGAACCCATGCCCGTGCGGGTTTTTGGGGGACAGAAAAAAACAGTGTATATGTTCCGAATTTCAAATAAACAGGTATAAAGCCAAGCTTTCAGGCCCTCTATTAGACAGAATTGATATCCAAATCAATGTTCCAAGACTTACGGATGAAGAATTGACGGCAATGAAGCCCGATAATGTAACTTCAAAAGAAATAAAAAAAAGAGTAATTAATGCAAGACAAATACAACTAAAAAGGTATGAAAAAGAAGGCATTTATACAAATTCCGAGTTAACTCCAAAACTTATAAATAAATACTGTAAAATAGATGAAACTTCAAAATCAATGTTAAAAGGTGCAATAAACAGATTTAACCTTTCTGCAAGAAGCTATGACAGAATACTAAAAATTTCAAGAACAATAGCGGATTTGAATTTACATGAAAATATCCTTAATGAAGATATCGCACAGGCTCTTATGTTTAGGGGTTTAAATTAAAAACTGTTCTTGTTTATATCGCCTGAATAGAGAAATAATTTAAAATTGAAATTAATTATAATTTTATAAGGTTAAAAAAAGGAGAAAAATTTATGAAAAATAAAATTATAATTTTGCTTGTATTTATGGTTCCTATTGCCATGTTTGCTTTTTTGCAAGGTATTACAAAAAATTCGGTTGCAAACGCTAATTCCTATCAATCAACAGACAAAGCAAAAATAATAAAATTCTATTCCCCAATGTGCTCGGAATGTAAAAAAGTAAGCGAAAATGTTAAAAATGTTCACAACGACTATAAAGACATTATAATTCTTGAAGAAATTAATGTTGCAGACACTTCTCAAAAAACAAAAGACTTAATTGAAGCATACAAAGTTACGGTTGTTCCAACGGTTATTTTTGTTGACAAACAAGGAAAAATAACGAACAGACAGGAAGGCATGATTGAAGAAATAGAAATAAGAAACAACTTAGACGAGATTAAATAATGATTGAATTAATACAAAATTTTCAAACTCAGCTTCAAGGGGGAAATTTTTCTCCCCTTCTTCTTTTGGCATCTTTTTTAGGGGGAGTTATTGCATCAATAAGCCCTTGTACTCTTGGGATTTTACCTATTATAGTAGGGTATGTGGGCGGATTGGACAGAGAAAGAAATTCTTTTATAACATTTATTCAGCTTCTGTCTTTTGTATTCGGCTTGAGCCTAATTTTAACCTTCATAGGGATTTTTTGCGCCCTGACGGGAAAAGTTTTTATGGCAATCGGGGGAAATTACTGGGTAATTTTTATGGGCTCTTTGATAATGATATTCGGGCTTAATTTGCTTGGTTTGATTGAAATACCGACACCGACTTTTGTTAAAAGAATGCCAAAATCAAAGGGGGCAAGCCTTTTTGTTTATCCTTTTATTTTGGGTTTTTTATTCGCCCTTGCCGCCACCCCGTGTTCTACTCCTATTCTTGCGGGGATTATGAGTTTTGCAACTTTATCATCAAATATTTTATATGCAGCCCTTTTGCTTTTATTATTTTCGTTGGGACAGGGGGTTATTATAATCCTTGCAGGTGTTTTTACCTCTCTTGTTAAAAAAATAAGAGGATTTAACCGTTACAGTGTTTACCTTATGAAGCTGTGCGGAATATTACTTATAGCATCTTCTTTATATATTTACTACAAAGTTTTTTCTTCCGTTATTATTCATTAATTTACATAAGTTTACAAATAAACACACAAAAAGACATTTTTTTATTATCAGTTGTTTTTATAAACATGTTAATGAAGGAAAGTGTAGGATTTATGTCAAATTCAATTAACGGACAGAATAATTTTTCAAATATTGGAAAAGATTTTTTAAAGGGCGCAGCTATAGGTTCGGCGGCCTATGCAGGTAATAGAGCTATAAAAGCTGCTATACCCGCTTATAAAAAAGCTATACAAAGTCAAATGAGCCTTTTACAATCTCCCGATGCGGCAAGCTATATACAGAATAAGCAAAATGTCGTAGATATTATTAAGAGCGGCAAATTATACGATAATGTGTCCGACGGTTTGAAAAAATATTATAAACGAGTCGGCGGACTTATGGAACAACTTAAAGCAGGTAAAAAGGCAGGCCAAGAGCAGTTTTCAATGAGCAAGCTTCAGGAACAAATGAGCGAATTTGAACCCATTAAAGAAAGTGCCCAAAATTTAACAGAGCAAGTTAACGATATTTGCAAAAATGGCGGTATAGAAAAATTCGAAAGACAACTTCAAAAAGAAAAAAATATTCTTGCTAAAGGAAAAACATCAAAATTCTATGCTCTTGAAGATGCATTTTCTGCAACAACAAGCAAGGCAAAATCAAAATTGTCAAATGCTAAAAACATACTTGAAACATTTATTAAATCCGATTCTAAAAAAGAATTCATTTTAAACAATAAAGACAAAATTAAATCTTCGCTTAAAAATGTTGCAAAACCCGCATTGATAGGTGCAGCCGTTATAACCGTTTTGGGAATTGCCGCAAGAAGTTTATTTAATAAGAAAAACAAAGAAAGCGAAGCACAATCTTAAATATCCATAAGTAATCCATATTTACCGCACAAATATTTTTTGTGCGGTTTTGTTTTATTCTTTGACATTTAAATTTATATAACTTTCATCAAAAATATCGCTATTAACAGGCTTACCGTATAAAAATCCTTGAGCAATAACACATCCCATATTCTTTAAAAATTCTGCCTGTTCTTCAAACTCTATGCCTTCTGCAACGGTTGTCATATTTAATTTGTTTGCCATCTCAATTATACACCTTACAACCGCCTCACCTTTATTATCTCCAATGGTATCTTTAATGAAGCTTCTATCCAACTTTAAAATATCAACGGGTAAAAGCCTTAACATAGTAAGAGAAGAATACCCCGTCCCAAAATCGTCCATAGAGATAGTGAATCCTATTTCTTTTAATTTGTCTAACACTTCCATAAGCCTTTGTTCATTATTAAAACAAGCGCTTTCGGTAAGTTCAAGTTCAAGGTATTTAGGATTTACATTATATTTATCACAAAGGTCCTTTAGTTCATCAATAAATGAATCGTTATTAAGGTGTATTCTTGAAACATTAACTGAAATCGGGAAAACTTCCTTTCCTTCTTTTTGCCTTTTTGATATAAATTCAAATGCCTGTTTCCAGATACACCTGTCCAGTTCAATTATAAACCCGTTTCTTTCAAAAAGCGGGATAAAGTTTATAGGCGGAATCATTCCTCTTGTCGGATGTATCCATCTTACAAGGGCTTCTGCGCCCGATATTTTTTTATCTTTTAAGTAAAATTTAGGCTGCAAAAACATCTTAAACTGGTCATTATTAAGTGCACTATACATTTCAGCTTCGATTGATTTATCCTGTAAAATTTGTGCCCTTATTGCATCATCATAAAATTTGTAATAGTTCATGGCATCATCTTTTAAGTTCCTTTTTGCAATTTGTGCTTTTTCGCACATCATTTCAACGGAAAGAGTTTTATCCGTCATGGGATAAATTCCAAACGAAAGAGTAAGTTTTGCACTTATATGGCTTTCTTTTTTATCAAAAATGTGGGACATGTGATTTTCATTATATTCTTTTATGTCCTTTTGCATTTTATTTATAAAACCATCAAGAATGTCTTTTTCATCTTCATACTTGTAAAGAATGATGTATGATGCCGCATAATCTCTTGCACAAAAACCATCTTCACCCGTATTCTTCTTAATTATTTCATAGACATCTTTAATTATACCGTTTGCATTTTCTACCCCGTATAATTCGTTTATGGCTTTAAATCTGGTTAAATCCATTGAAATTATGGCATAGTTGTTATCGGGGTTTTGTTCAATTAAATCTTTTGATACAAGCAAAAACTTATTTCTGTTATTTCCTTCCGTAACAGGGTCAATAAAGGCTATATCATAAATTATTTTTTCGTTCTGTTTTAAAATGTAGCTTGAAAAGTAATAAAGCGCCAAAAGAAGTAAACTTATTAAAACAATGACCGTAAAGAAACCTATGATAAGGTTATTCATATGGTGCATAATGATATCATAGGGTACGACATTCAATACATAATGTTCGTTTGAATCAATTATGGAATAGGTTGCGATATATTTGGCTTTTCCTTGTTTATAAATAAAAGTGCCCGTTTTTTTAGATTTTATGTTTGATAAAATTTTATCTTTAGTTGTTTTTTGCAGTTTTATTTTTTTGTCAAAAAAGTTTTTTGCGCTGCTTTTATCTTTTGGGGGGCTTACTATTATATTTCCGTCTTTGCTTATTATATAGTTAAGTGCGGTTTTATTATAATCGTTAACTCTTAAAATGTTTATGTATTTATCCGCATAAGTTTGAGAACCGAGAGCCCCGATTACATCCCCGTCTTTATTGTAAACGGGAACTCCAAATTCATTAACATAACCCGATGGGGAAGTCGAATCTTTTTGAGTAATCGTAACCGAGGGTTCTCCCATAACGGCTTTAACCAATCTCGGGTCTTTGAGCCAGTTTACGGAAGGCAGTTTGCCTGCGTTTTTTTGAACCCTTATTGTGTTTCCGTCTAAATAAGCAAAGGCAAGTTTGTTGTAATCGTAATCGTTAATATGGTTTTTTAAAAAAGTATAAACTTCACCGGAATCAAAAGTTGAGGTGTAATCTGTTAGCCAAGAGGATAAAACCCTCATTTCGCTTATTGAATTTTGAATTCTTCCTCTTAAATTTGATGCGGTTTGAATTGCGTTTTTTTCAAGATTATTTTCAGTCGCTCTATATTCGCTTTGTACTATCCATTGAACAAAAACAGTTGCAAGCAATATGAGAAAAATACTTGCAATTTTCGTAAAAGTATACATATTTGCAATCTTTTTCTCTTTTTGTCTTTGGAATTTAAAATTAAACAACTTACCTGCCGTTTCTGAAGATTTCTTCTTTACTAAACCATAATACCATTTTTTAGGAGTTTTTGGCAATAAATTAAATTAATATAAGTTAAAACTAACTTCAAAACAGTACAAATTCATTGTAATATTTTAACTATGAAATACGTACCTTTACATCTGCACACAGAATATAGTCTGTTAGACGGGGCAATTAAAATCCCCGATTTATATAAATTTGCTGCAAATAATGATATGCCTGCCGTTGCGATAACAGACCACGGGGTAATGTTCGGGTGTTCCGATATGTTTATTGCAAAAAACGAACTTTTATCCCATATGCTATCAGATGATGTGCAGGAAGAAAAAGAAAGAATAAAAGCCGTTAAACCAATTATAGGGTGCGAATTTTATATTTGTGACGGGGATGTTATTCAAGACAGAACCAAAAAAACAAGATATCACCTGATTTTACTTGCCAAAAACCAAAGAGGGTATCATAACCTTTGTAAACTGGATTCAATTGCTGCAACAGAAGGCTTTTACAGATATCCGAGGATTAACCATGAACTTTTAGAAAAGTATAAAGATGACGTTATTTGTCTTTCAGCTTGCATTCAGGGGGAGGTTGCAAAGCTTTTTCTTGACGGAAATGAAAAGGAAGCGGAAAAAAGGGTTCAATACTATAAAGAACTTTTTCAGGATGACTACTATATAGAACTTCAAGACCACGGATTGACGGAACAAAAAGCTTCAAATCCATTTTTAATGGAGATGGCTAAAAAATATAACATTAAAACCGTTATAACCAATGATTCTCACTATCTGAAGGCGGAAGATGCCCTCTGGCATGATACACTTCTTTGCGAACAAACAAAATCTTCCAAAAACGAAGAAAAAAGATTTAGATTTCAAAACAATGAATTTTATGTAAAAACCGTGGAAGAATTAAGAAAATCCTTTTCGTGGATGGATGAAGAATACTTTAATAAATGTATTGAAACCACGGTTGAAGTTGCGGATAAAATTGACTTTAAGATGGATGAGCTTGAGTTTGGCAAAACCAAAGAATACCTTCCAAAATACCCATGTCCAAACAATATGAGCGAAGAAGAATACTTTGATTTTCTTTGTAAAAAAGGACTTAAGGAAAGATACGGAGACCCCGTGCCTGATGAATTAATGAAAAGATACGAGTATGAAAAAAGCGTAATTTTTAAAATGGGATTTCCCGCATATTTCCTTTTAACTTGGGACTTTATTAACTGGGCAAAAGAAAATAATATCCCGGTGGGCCCCGGCAGAGGTTCTGCGGCGGGAAGCATAATAGCTTATGCTCTTAGAATAACGGAACTTGACCCCATACAACATAACCTCCTTTTTGAGCGTTTTTTAAACCCCGAACGTATATCAATGCCTGATATTGATATAGATTTTTGCAAAAGAAGAAGGGGAGAAGTTATAGACTACGTTTCAAATAAATGGGGACAAGACCATGTGTGTCAGATTATAACTTTCGGTACTCTTGCGGCTAAAGCGGCACTAAAAGCGGTTACAAGGGTATATGATATTGATTTTACAACTTCAAACTCCTGGGCCGGTTTAATTCCAACGGTACCCGGTATAAAACTTCAAGATGCACTTGCTGAAGGAACCGAGTTTAAAAAGCTTTACGATACAAATTCAGAGGCCAAAGGCTTTATTGATGAAGCCTTGCATATGGAAGGGCTTAAAAATCAGGTAGGTACCCATGCGGCAGGCATTATTATTGCACCAAAACCAATGAGCGAGATTATTCCCGTTGCCCTGTCAAAAGAAAAATCCACCACCACACAGTATCCAATGGCAGGAATTGAAAAAATAGGCCTTTTGAAAATGGACTTTCTTGGTCTTGAAACACTGACCATTATTTCAGATTGCCTTGAAATGATTAAAAAAAGAAAAGGGGTAGATATCAAAATAAACGATATTCCGCTTGATGACCCTAAAACATTTGAACTTTTGAAAAAAGGAGAAACAGACGGCGTGTTCCAGCTTGAAAGTGCGGGAATGAAACGTCTTGTTAAAGAATTAAGGCCTACCGTATTTGAAGATTTGGGTGCTCTTGTTGCGCTTTTCCGTCCGGGGCCGCTAGAGGCCGGTATGGTTAAAGACTTCGTAGACAGAAAACACGGACGTCAAAAAATAGAATATGCTCATCCTCTTTTAGAGCCCATCTTAAAAGATACGTACGGAACAATTTTGTATCAAGAGCAGATTATGCAAATTTTCCAAACTCTTGCCGATTATTCATTGGGAGATGCGGATATGGTGCGCCGTATGATGGGTAAGAAAAAACTCCAGCAGATGGCAGAACAAAAAGAAAGATTTGTAAAAGCCTCAGCAAGCAAAGGAATGACCCAAGATGGCGCAAGTCACCTTTTTGAGCAGATTGAAAGTTTCGCAAAATACTGCTTTAATAAAGCGCACTCATCCGCTTATGCCTTTGTTGCCTATCAAACGGCTTACCTTAAAGCTCATTATCCCGTTGAATGGATGGCTGCCATGCTGACTTCACAGGCAAATAATCAGGAAAAAACACAAAGCTACATTCTTCAATGCCAGTCATTAGGAATTGAAGTTTTACCCCCCGACATAAATAAATCAGATGCCGATTTTACACCTGACGGTAACAGTATAAGGTTTGGGCTTGCTTCCGTTAAAAACGTAGGCAGGGGAGTTGTTGAAACTATTATGGCATTAAGGCAGGAAAAGAAGTTTGAATCTTTGTATGATTACCTTGAAAGAATGGACGGAAGGGGAGTTAACAAACTTACGGTTGAAGCCTTAATTAAAGTCGGAGCATTCTCGGGGCTTGAAAAATCAAGAAAACAACTTGTTGAAAACTTAGAGAGAATGAATAAAGAAATAGCGGAAAAGAAAAAACATGCTAAAGCGGGTCAAGTTAGCCTTTTTGATTCACTGGGAGAAAATGCACAGGATTTGGGGCTTCCCACTTTTGAATTGTCGGGGAGTTCGGATGATGAATATTTAGATACCGAAATTCAACAGTTTGAGCATGACTTAATGGGAATTTATGTTTCAAGCCACCCTCTATCCAGTATAAAAAATACACTTAAATATATAACAACCGATACTTTATCAGAGATAACTCAAAATCCTGTTAAAGATAAAATAGTAACTATTTGCGGACTTTTATCAAAAGTGGTTACAAAGCCCACAAGAAATGACCCCGCAAAACTTTTAAAAATCGGTGAAATTGAAGATTTATCGGGCGGCAGGGCCGAATTTATTTCATTTCCGAAAGTAACCGAACACTATGGCCAAATTCTTGCAAATGATGAAAAAGTGATACTGACTGCAAGATTAAACTTAAGAGATACGGGCGAAATTAACCTTGCCGTTATGGAAGCTCAGCCTATTCAAAATGTGAATGTTCTTACAATAAAAATGCTCAAGCACTTTGAATTTGAAGAAAACGAGTATTTAAAAGAACTTTTATCTCAGCATCAGGGAAAAAGCCCCGTTGTAATTGATTTTGAGGACCCTGAATGTATGAATAAGGATAAAAGGGTTCAAATATTAACAAATAAAAAACTTTGGATTAACCCTGATTCTGATATTCAGGAAAACATAAAAAAAGCATTCAAAGAAAAAGTTGAACTTGAAATGCTTAATTTAACAAAATAAATTAAACCCTTCTTTTTTAAAAAGAAGGGTTTTTTGATTATTCGTTTTCTTCTTTTGAAGATGTTCTTATTGATTCAAGATTGTTTTTAGATTTTAAATTCTTTTCTTTATATTTTCTGACCTGTCTTTCAAGTTTGTCAGAAATAAGATCAATGCTTGCATACATAGATTCTGCTTTTTCTTCAACTCTAATCATGTCGCCCATTACTTTACAATTTACTTCTGCAACATGCGAATCTGCAACCGACGGGTTTTTAATTACGCTTAAAATAATGTCAATGGCTTGAATTTGGTCAAAATGAGCTGATACCTTTCCAAGTTTTTCTTTTGCATAAGCCTTAATTGCATCGGTAATTTCAACATTGCGCCCGTTAACATGAATGTGCATAGAATTTTCTCCGTTTCTAAATTAAATATAACTTCCTTCTTGAACAGAATTTAAAATCAGATTTATTTCATCATTATACACAATTTATTTTAGTTTTTAAAGAGTAGAATTTACTTTTTTTATAAAAAATATTTTAATAATAGTGTATAATTTAAATATAGACTATATTCGGAGTTATATGAAATCAGCAAAAGAACTCAGCGCAGAAGCTAAGATAATTGAAAGTCTGAAAGATTTTCCAACCTGTATAAAACTTGCACAGTATCTTTTATCTGATATTGAATTAAAAGAAATGCAGGATTATGCCAACTCTGTATCAATTAAAAGACTTGGTTTTAACGACCATGGGCCCGTTCATATGAGGCAGGTTGCAATTAATGCAATTAAAATGCTTAAAATTTTAAAAGATTTTGAAATTCAAACCTCTCTTGAAAAGGAAGAAACGGGCACTTTTGAAGATAGTATGTGCGCAGTTACAATTGCCGCTCTTATGCATGATTTAGGTATGTGCGCAGGCAGACAAGGACATGAAGAAATATCCGTTATGCTTGCACTTCCTATAATAGATAGAGCTCTGAAAGAAATTATAAAAGAAGATATTAAAAAGAAAGTAACAATTAAATCCCTTGCAATTGAAGCTATTATAGGGCACATGACAACAAGAAAAATCAACTCTCTTGAAGCTGGAATAATCCTTATTGCAGACGGGTGTGATATGACAAAAGGCAGGGCAAGAATTCCTCTTGCGCTTCATAATACTCCAAGAGCGGGAGATATTCATATATATTCAGCCAATGCAATTTCAAGAGTTAAAATAAGACACGGTGAAACAAAACCCATAAGAATTGAAATAGAAATGTCGTCCGAGGTCGGATATTTCCAGATAGAAGAAGTTTTATTGACCAAAATAAATTCAAGTCCGGCAAAACAGTTTGTAGAATTGTATGCGGGTGTTAAAGGGAGCGAATATAAATGCTACCTTTAATTTAGGGAGTATTTATGGCGCTTTTCATCTCTTTTACGTATTTATAAATTTCATCCTGAGCGTCTGATTGGTATTTATCAATAATTTTGATAATGTAAGAGCCCACAATAACGCCATCCGCATGTTTTGAAACTTCTTTTGCCTGAACAGGGTTATTTATTCCAAAACCTATGGCGGTTTTTGTAATTGTATTTTGCCTTATTATTTCATCAATTTTGGATAAATCCGTTGTTATTTTTTCCCTGACTCCGGTTGTTCCCAAAGATGAAACAACGTATATAAACCCGCTTGATTTTTGCGCTATCGTTTTTATTCTTTCGTTTGATGTCGGTGCAATTAATGAAATAATATGTACGTTGTAATTTTTTGCCACATCTTCAACTTCTTTTTTTTCTTCAAAAGGAACATCAGGTAAAATTACCCCTCTTATGTTTAATTCATCACACTTTTTAAAGAAATTGTCATAACCCATTTTAAAAAGAGGATTTATATAGCTCATAAAACATAAAGGAATTTTGGTTTTTTGTCTTAAAACTTCAAGCATTTCAAAAATTTTATCCAAGCTTGCTCCTCTTTTAAGTGCAACCGTGCTTGCATTTTGAATAACGGGGCCCTCTGCAATAGGGTCTGAAAAAGGTATTCCTATTTCAATTAAGTCTGCTCCCGCTTCTTCCATTTTTAAGACAAATTTAATTGTATCTTCTAATGTCGGATATCCGGCAGTTATGAAAGGAATAAAAGCTTTTCCTTTGTTAAATACGTTATCTTTAAAGTAATTATTCATATATGTTGCGTCCTTTATATCTTGCAATTGAAGCTACGTCTTTATCCCCTCTGCCTGAAAGACAGACAATTATGTTTTCATTTTTATCAATATGGGGGGCAATTTCCATTGCATGGTATATTGCATGGGCAGATTCAATTGCACAAATTATGCCTTCCGTTTTTGCAAGGTATTCAAAGGCTAAAACCGCTTGTTCATCTTTAATTGGAACATAAGTTGCTCTTTTTGTTGAATGAAGATAAGCATGTTCAGGCCCGATTCCGGGGTAATCAAGCCCCGCCGATATTGAATAAACGGGGGCAATTTGTCCGAATTTGTCCTGACAAAAAAGCGATTTCATACCGTGGAAAATACCTATACTTCCTTTGGTTATGCTTGATGCGTGTTTATCCGTATCAACCCCGAGCCCTGCCGCTTCACAACCTATTAATTTAACCGTTTTATCCTGAATAAAATTGTAAAACATTCCCATTGCGTTTGACCCGCCGCCAACGCAAGCTATAACAGCGTAAGGGAGCCTGTTTTCAACTTTCAGAATTTCGGACCTCGCCTCTTTGCTTATGACGGATTGAAAATCTCTTACTATCATAGGATAAGGGTGAGGACCCATAACGGAACCTAAAACGTATAAAGTATCATCTACCCTTCTTGTCCATTCTCTCATGGCTTCCGAAACCGCATCTTTCAGTGTTCCCGTTCCTGTTTTAACCGAGGTCACTTTGGCGCCCAATAATTCCATCCGATATACGTTAAGCGCCTGCCTTTTTATATCTTCTTCCCCCATAAAAACTTCGCATTCAAGGTTCAAAAGTGCAGCTGCCGTTGCGGTTGCAACCCCGTGCTGACCGGCACCGGTTTCTGCTATAATTCTTTTTTTACCCATATATTTTGCAAGAAGTGCTTGCCCGAGAACATTATTTATCTTATGAGAGCCCGTATGATTTAAATCTTCCCTTTTTAAATATATTTTGCATCCGCCCAAATCCTTTGTCATATTTTTTGCAAAATACAATATTGAAGGACGATTGGCATAATTTTTCAATAAAAAATCAAGCTCGCTTTTAAATTTTTCATCATTTTTATAAAACTCGTACGATTTTTCAAGGTTTATAACTTCATTCATAAGAGTTTCAGGGATATATTGGCCCCCAAAATCTCCGTATTTTCCATTTGTCATATATTAAATCCTTTTTACAACCTTAATTATATTAGAAACTTTTTCTTTTGTCTTAAATCCGTTTTCTTCCGCTCCTGACGATACATCAACCCCATAAGGGTTTAATTTTTTTGCCATTTCTTCTATGTTTTGTTCATTCAGACCCCCCGCAACAAAATAAGGGACATTTGAATTTATATTAATATTCCAATCAAAAGTTTTGTTTCCTCCGCCCTGAATGTCTTTATAATATCTGTCAAAAAGAAGAAAATCGGCATTTGTTTTTATGTCGTAATTTGCTTTTTTAACTTTTATAACTTTTATTGTTTTAATTCCTTCTTTTTTTAAATTTATAATAAAATCTTCATCATATTCTCCATGAAGCTGCGCTATATCAATAATTTTATCCCTGTAAAGCTTTATAATTTCATCAAAATTTGAATTAACAAAAACTCCCGCTTTCAAAATTTCAGGTTTAATTATTTTTGATATTTTAAGTGCTAAATCATAACTAACTTCTCTTTTGCCTTTTGCAAAAACAAAGCCCATATAATCAGGATTTGTTTCATTTATGATTTTTGCTTCTTCAATGTTTTTAATTCCGCAGATTTTAACCTTCATTTTATCCCTTTAAAAGCTTAATTTGATTAACTTTGTTGTTTGACCTCATAAAAGTTTCACCGATTAAAACCCCGTCTGTTTTGATTTCTTTTAATTTATCCATGTCTTTTTTTGTTTTAATTCCTGATTCCGATACAAAAAGAATGTCTGATGGCACATATTTTCTTAATCTTAAAGAGTTATTTATATCCACATCAAAAGTTGTTAAATCTCTGTTATTGACCCCGATTATTTTCGCACTTGATTTAATTGCAAGCTCTATTTCTTTTTCATTGTGACATTCAACAAGGCAATTAAGCCCAATTGTTTCTGCTATATAAGAAAACTTTTTTAATTTTTCCATATCCAATATGGCTGAGATTAATAAAATACAGTCTGCACCTATCACTTTTGATTCATATATTTGAACTTCATCAATTATAAAATCTTTCCTTAAAACGGGCTTTTTAGCTTCATGTTTTGCAATTTCAACGTATGAATTATCTCCCATAAAAAAATAAGGCTCGGTTAAAACAGAAATACAATCAACTTGTGCCAATTTATATTCTTGTGATATTTTCCTGACATCAAAATCGTCTGTAATTATTCCCTTTGAAGGTGAAGCGTGTTTAATTTCCGCTATTATTGAAATACCGTCCTTTTTAATCGCATCATAAAAAGGAAAATTGCCTTTATCACAACTATATGCCTTATTTTTTAATTTTTCTCCGTCTAAAAAAACAATTCTTTCCTTTGTTTTAGCCGTTATTTTATCTAAAATATTCATTTTGAAGCCTCTTGAAATTCAATAAATTTTTTATATGCACTTCCGTTTTTAATTAATTTATCGGAAAGTTCTATTCCTTCTTTTATTGTTTTAACTTTTGATGAAACATAAAAAGAAAGAGCCGAATTTAAAAGTACAACATCCCTTTTTGCACCTTTTATTGAATTATCCAGTATCCCTTTTAATATAAGGGCGTTTTCCTTAAAATCACCCCCTTGAATATCGTTTAATTTTGCCCTTTTCAATCCGAAATCCTCCGGACAAAATTCGCCCTTTATAATTTCTCCGTCTTTAATTTGAGAATAGTATGTTTTTGAAACAATGCTCCCTTCATCAAGCCCGCACTCTCCAAAAAGAACCATCCCTTTTTGCACACCCAAATTTTTCATTGAATTAATAACAGGCTCAATTAAATCCTTAGAATACACACCCACTATTTGCATTTTTGCTCTTGCAGGGTTAATCAAGGGCCCGAGGCAATTAAAAATTGTCCTTATTTTAATTTCTTTTCTAACCTTTTGAACATTTTTTAAAATCGGGGTGTAGGTCGGAGCAAACATAAAACAAATTCCCGTTTGTTCAAAAATTCTTTGATTTTCTTCGTTTGTATGATTTATATTTACACCGAGAGCTTCAAGGACATCTGCCGCACCGCATTTTGAAGATGCTGCCCTGTTTCCGTGTTTTGCAATTTTTAGGCCTGATGATGCTACAACAAAAAGGGTTGTGGTTGAAATATTAAATGTGTTTGCGCCATCTCCGCCCGTTCCCACTATATCAATAACATCTTTTGTATCTATATTAAGAATTTCCCCCTTTTTTCTTAACAAAAAAACGGTACTCGTAATTTCTTCCGCAGTTTCCCCCTTCATTCTTAAGGCGGTTAAAAAAGAAGCAATTTGAGCTTCAGTTGCTCTTTTTTCCAAAATTTCATCCATTACTTCTTTTATTTGAGCTTCATTTAAGTTTTCTTTTAAAACAAGTTTTTTTATTGCATCTTCAATCATAGAAAAATTATACTAAAAACCTTTTTAG
The DNA here is from genome assembly GCA_947630535.1 of Candidatus Gastranaerophilales bacterium. Classification (GTDB taxonomy): domain Bacteria; phylum Cyanobacteriota; class Vampirovibrionia; order Gastranaerophilales; family Gastranaerophilaceae; genus Galligastranaerophilus_A. The sequence goes on from CANRHZ010000003.1 coordinate 64,200, forward strand.
AACAAAATTATTTTTTCAATATTTGATAGGAAATAACATTAAAGGCGGCACTTTTTTTTAAAACCGTTTTAAAACCGCAAGATTTAAAAAGATTTAAAAGTTTTAGGCCGCTATAAAAAAATTTTTTTGAATTTATCAGGTATTTATATGCGCTTTTTTCTTTTAAAAAATTTGAAAATAAAAGAACCATACTGTCATAAATTTTATTTATAATTCCCCCGTTATTAAAATCAAGATGCAAAAATTCCCCGTCTTTTTTTAAAATTCTGTATATTTCAGATAAAACTTTTGAATAGTTTTCCGTATTCCTTAGTCCAAATCCCATAACAACATAATCAAAAAAATTATCTTCAAAATTTAAATTCATGGCATCTTGTGTATAAAATTCAATATTTTTATGCTTACTTTTTGCAATATTTATCATATTTTGCGAAAAATCAACTCCGATAACATTTGCATTGGGATTAATTTTTTTTATTATACCGGCAAAATCGCCTGTTCCCGTGCACAAATCAAGAACTTTTGAATAGGGTTTGATATTTAAATTTAAAATCGCCTCTCTTTTGATTTTTTTATGAGTAAAAAAAGATATTATGTTGTTTGTAAAATCGTAGTTTTTAGAGATTTTATCAAACATATTTTTTATTGTTTCACTTTTTTTATCAATCATTTTAAAAAACCTTACATATTAAAAGACACCGTCTAAATGCGGTGTCAGCTATTGTTGTTAGCTTCGGGATTGTGTTGTTAGGTGTCGATAAATAGTATTTGTTGTTTAATGCTTTTTTTATGCGAAATAATTTAAAACTTGTTTTGAAAGTCCGTTTTCAATGTTTTTTGCTCTTAAGTGGATTTCTTTTATATCTGTTCCTAATGTTCCTAAGAAACCTGTAACCAGTCCGCCTTCAACAACATTTTTGCTTGGTGCGGGAGCGGATAAAAGGAAGTTTGTTTGAAGTCCGCTCTTAAAGCTCAAGTTTTTATTAGGTGTATTATTTACATTTGTTATTGGGCTTACGCTTAACATTTTTTGTTCTCTTTTGTCTAATTCTTCTTTTGTTTTTAGTGTATGCTTAACACTTTTTCTTTATACTTGTATTATGTACCATAAAAAATGTTTTGTCAACCCCTCTTTATAATTTCTTAATATCCGCAATATGTTTGTGTTTCGGGCAAAACAATATTGAAGGGTAAATTGTCGGATATCAATTAGTGTATTTTAAACAATAAATTTTATTTTTGTTTTTTAAATTTATTCCAAATTTTAAGTTTGTTAATTCTCTCTTGCCTTTTTTGAAACTCTTTTCTTTCCTGTTCAACTTTCTTTTTTTGTTCTTTTTCTTTAATCATATTTTGAAGCTTAATATCCTGTTGTCTTGTAAGAACATTTCTATACCTTATTTTATAGTATGTTTTTTTTCTTTGTATTTTAATCAGTGCTTCTTTTTCTTCTTCCTTGCGGGCTAAAATGTCATCTTGAAGCCTTTTTTTGCATTCTTTATCTTTAAAGTCGCACTTTAACCCACTCAAAAATTGAATAGCGTTTTCTTTTGATGAAACATCCAAAATGTATGGTCTTAGTGCATTTTCTTCCTCTTTTTTTATTTTCGATATGGCTTCAATTTGTTTTGATGTTAAATTTAAGGAAGAAAAAAATTCGTCCCATTCATTAATGGAAGCCCCGCCTTTTAATTCGGCGGCAAGGGCACAATTAAAAAATATTACGGTTAACAATATTAAAACAACTTTTTTCATTTTTTTAGCCAATCAATTGAGGTATTCCATATTGTTTTTTTATAAAATTCAGGGTCGCTTGTAGGTATTTTAACAGGCTTTTTAATTCTTTCATAAACATCTTTTCTTATAAAAAGCGCATAAGACTTGGATTCTATTATATGATAGTAATCGGGATTTTTTTTCAGGTTTTCGTATAAGTTATAATTTTTGTATGTAATAACAGCATCATGGTGAATGGAATTAAATTTTTCTTCCCATCCTATTGCACCTGTCGTTATAATTTTAACATATTCATCATTTAAATTTGGCGGATAAACTTCTTCATATCTGCCGTCCTGAAGGATGAACATATTAGGATAAAGCTTATAGGCCGTATAACTTCCGGATTCAAAAGGTACAAAAAGATTTCCTTTAACATTGTTTTCAAGCAAATATTCTATTTCGCTTAAAGGATAAATCCTATGAAAACTCTCATACTTCATATCTCTTGTAATTACATTTAAAATAAAAGCGATTAATATAACGGTAAAAATTGTAAGTTCTTTTATTTTATTCTTTTTATCCCCCATGGTTTTATTAAAAATTGAATAAAAATCATCATAACAAAAGGGGGTTACAATAAAAATGAAGTATGTAATAAACCTTGCGGATTTAAAGGGCAATAAAAACATTGTAAAAAGTAAAATAAACTTTGTTTTATCAAAATTTATATAGAGCATCTTTAACTTATCAAAGAATGTATTTCCTTCAAGACACAAAAAAGATTTTTTCAATTTATAAATTGTAAGAGCCAAAAACCCGCCCAATATGAGTTTGAATTTTATAAATTTAAAGAGAAAATATTTCCCAAAAAGCGGCTGCCATTCTGTGATGTTTGGCCTTTTCATTGTTGTTGCTTCAATTAAAAACTTAACGTAATCTATTCCGTAGGGGTTTATAAACATTAAAAGAAAAGAAAAAATAAAAGTTAAAATATAAGGCACAATAGGCTTTTTGTTTAAAAATTCTCCCAAAATATAAAGCCCTGTTATAAAAAGCCCCATAAAGCATCCGCCGTGTATATTGGACCAGACAACCATTAAAAGGGGCAAAACCCATAAAATTCGATAATTTTTTTCTAACCTTGCTTTTTCTAAAACATAGAGCCAAATTGCAAAAAATACAAAAGTAAAATGATGGCACCTTAAAGAAAATACAAGAGTTGATAAGGGCTGAATCATAAGGAAGAAGAAAAGGAAGTTAAAAATCGGATACTTTTTGTCGGGAGTTAAGATTCTTCTTCTTAGCTTTATTATTGAAACCAAAAAGAAAAATGTAATAAAAACACATAAAGCCTTAAAAATATGAAGCCCGATATCCCCAAAGTTATCATGAATGAAATAAAATATTACGCTTGCACCCCACTCATGGTCATACCACGGATGGGTTTTTGAATATGATAAAAAGTCGTATTTAAAAATATCGCCCGTTTGGAAAAAAGCTTTTCCGACTATAAGTCTTGCAAAAAAATCGTAATCAACAAAACTTGTAAGACTCCCGAAAATAAAAATATAAAGAAAAAGGGTGATAAAAAATATGACTTCCATAATATGTGAATTATAACAAAAATATTGATATATGTACTTTTTTTGATATTATTACCATGTAGATAATAAAGAAGTATTTTATAAATGGAAAACAGAATATTAGAAATTAAAAAAACGGCATTAAGTGAAGTAGATAAAGCATTTGACCTTAAATCTCTTGAAGAAGTTAAAAATAAATATTTATCAAGGGCATCAGAATTAAACAATTTAAAAAAAGGGTTAAAAGACCTTCCCCCCGAACAAAGACCCAAAATAGGCGCTCTTACAAACGAAGTTTCAAAAGAAATTGAAAGCTTAATAAATAAAAAAGAAGAAGAATTCTATACTTTAGAGCTCAACAAAAAGCTTGAAAAAGAAAAAATAGATATAACCTTGCCTTCAAATTTTGATAAAACAGGCAAAGTCCATCCCTTAACAAAAACAGTTAATGAAATTGTTGAAATATTTGAACTTTTAGGGTTTTCTTTAATAAAAAACGAATACGCCCCCGAGGTTGAAACGGTTAAATATAATTTCGACCTTCTTAATACCCCTAAAGAGCACCCCGCAAGAGATGTTCAAGATACTTTTTATTCAAAATTGGGCGAAAATGTTGTTTTAAGAAGCCAAACATCAAACTCTCAAGTAAGACAGATGTTAAATTCCAAACCCCCCGTTAAAATTATTTCTCCGGGTAGAGTTTACCGTTCGGAATCCGTAAGTGCAAGAAAAAACAACCTTTTTCACCAGATTGAAGGTCTTTATGTGGATAAAGGTGTAACTTTTTCCGATTTGAAAGGGGTCCTGAACGAGTTTATAAGACTTTATTTTGGTTCATACCGTCCCACAAGGTTTAGAAACAGTTTTTTCCCGTTTACCGAACCTTCGGCAGAAGTTGACGTACAATGTATTATGTGTGAAGGAAAGGGTTGTCCTACCTGTTCCGGCACGGGCTGGCTTGAAATTTTAGGATGCGGCATGGTTGACCCTAACGTATTAAAGTCGGTTGATATTGACCCTGAAATATATTCGGGATTTGCATTCGGCATGGGGGTTGAAAGGCTCACAATGTTGAAATATGCAATTGATGATATCAGGCTTTTTTTCAATAATGACGTAAGATTTTTAAATCAGTTTTAAGAATTAATAATCTAATCTTATCTTTGCTTAAATTGTTATTTAGTTTTCTTTAAGGTAGAATTTATTTAACAGTAATTTAAAAGGAAAAATATATGGAAGCTACAAATAGCAGTATACAAGGGATTAGAGAAGCAAGAATTCAAAAACTTACCGATTTGATTGATAAGGGGATTAATCCTTATCCTTATTCGTTTGATAAAAATATAAGCGCAAAAGCCCTTCAGGAAAAGTATAAAGACCTGGAAGCGGGCGCAGAAACACAAGATACCTATTCCGTTGCAGGACGTGTTATGGCAATGAGAAACACAGGCATGTTCATTGACCTTGTTGATGATACGGGCAAAATTCAAATTTTTTCCCATAAAGAAAACTTGTCCCAAGACAAAATGATGATTTTAAAATTGCTGGATGTAGGGGATATAGTTGGTTTTACAGGCGAAATCAGAAGAACCCCGAGGGGAGAATTGAGCATAAAATCAAGAGACCTTAAGCTTTTAACAAAATCTTTGCAACCGCTCCCCGAAAAGTTCCACGGACTTGTGGATGTTGAAACCAGATACAGAAAAAGATACCTTGATATGATTATGAATGAGGATGTAAGAAGTACATTCAGAAAAAGAAGCCTTATCATTCAAAAAATTAGGGAATATCTCACAAAACAGGGATTTTTAGAGGTAGAAACCCCTATGCTTCATATTCAGGCAGGCGGCGCAACGGCAAGACCTTTTGTCACACACCATAATGCGCTTGATGTTGATATGTATTTAAGGATTGCTCCCGAGCTGCATTTAAAAAGGCTTCTTGTAGGCGGAGTTTCAGAAAAGATTTTTGAAATGAACAGATGTTTCAGAAACGAAGGCATAGACATCCGCCATAACCCCGAATTCACTATGATAGAACTATATCAGGCTTATGTTGATTATAACGATATGATGTGTCTGCTTGAAAATATGATTGCATCCGTTGCAATGGATGTTTTGGGAACTACCAAAATCAATTATCAAGGCACCGAGCTTGATTTAACCTCCCCATGGGACAGAAAAACCATGATTGGCGCAATAAAAGAATATACGGGCATAGATTTTAGCGAATACTTAACCCCTGATGAAGCCGCAAAAGAAGCTAAAAAACTGGGAATAGAAACAGAAGAAGGGGATTCATGGGGCAAAGTTTTGGATAGAATTTTTGAAGAAAAAGTTGAACCCAAACTAATTCAGCCCGTTCATATTATAGATTACCCGAGGGATATCTCCCCGCTTGCAAAAGTCCACAGAGATAACCCCAGACTGACCGAGCGTTTTGAAACAAGGATTAACGGGTGGGAAATATCCAACGCATTTTCAGAACTTACAGACCCTATTGACCAGAGAAACCGCTTTGAAGCACAGGCAAAAGCCAAAGCAATGGGGGATGAAGAAGCTATGAGCATTGATGAGGACTTTATTTGTGCGCTTGAACACGGTATGCCTCCTGCTGGCGGTATGGGAATTGGAATTGACAGGCTTGTTATGCTTTTAACGGATTCTCCCTCAATAAGAGATGTTATTGCATTTCCCACAATGAAACAAAGAAACTGATTTAAAAAGCCCCTTTAATTTGGGGCTTTTTAAATGAAAAGTTATATTAATTTTTAGATAAATTTACTGACTAAAAGTTAAATATAAGGGAAAAATTTTTTTTGCTTATTAAAGCTTTGTGCTTGTTTTGTATGAAATATAAACCAACAAGCTTTGTTATATTGAAAATGACTTTTGAACCATCCTTTTTTGTTGCACCTATAATCTTTATATAGGCATTTTTTCTTTTCATCAAGATTTAAAATTTCATCTGAAATATATTCAACATCTATGTTATAGATTTTACCTATTTCCTTAACTCTTTCAAAATAAATCATTTGTTTATTCTTGTATTTTTTATCAAGAATTAAAACTACTTTTGGCTTTTTACCTGTCAAGATAGCATAATGCAGGGCTTGACCTATTGCTTCATAGTATTTATTTGCAAAATCAAACTCAATTGCATATTCATCAGTTAAACAGTCAACCCTGGTTTTATCCGGCAATTCATACTCCTCAATTCCTTTATGTGTGGAGCAATAGGCATGCTGATAGCTTGATTCATTGTGAGGATGATAGACCGCTTTCCAATGTTTATAGTATTTATAGTCAAATGATGTATCGGAATTGGCATAAGGTATATATACCAAGAACATTAAACATATTAAAAAAGTGAAAACCTTTTTCATTTTTAAAGTTTAACATGGAAAATATACCCATGCAAATTAGTATATATCTCATTAAATTACCGGTTAATTGTGAGGATAATACTAATATGGGTACATTACTTGATAAATCAATAGGTGCAAGGCTAAGACATTTAAGACTTAATGCGGGATACACGCAAGAACAACTTGCCGAATTAGCAGGCTGCGAAGTATCAACCATAGGTCATTGCGAAAATGGCAAAGATAGAATTTCTTTAACTCTTTTAAGTAAAATTGCGGATGTTTTAAATGTTGAATTATATAAATTTTTTATCCCAAGAGATATAAAGGGTGACAAGAAAACAATAAAATCCATAAATGACTTGCTAAAATACGCAAATCGCACCCAATTAGGCTTAATATACGATATTATAAGCAATATTATTGATATTACCGCAATTAAATAATTGTAAAATACATTTGAAAGAATTATACCCAAAGCGGATATCGTGCAAGAAATTGTAAAAATATCTGAACAAATTTATAACCCAGAGTAAATAATTGTTCCATTTGATTTCAGGCATATAGGGCGGTTAATGTTGACAGGTCTATGTTTTAGAGGTATAAATTACCCCTAAAACTCTTGTAAATACTATGCAACAACCCAAAAATCTTTTAATTTTAAAAACAACTTGAATTATTAAAAAAACGAATTTCTCGTTGCACAATAAAATTGTCATGCTGAACTCGTTTCAGCATCTTATCATGTTGCAAGTATATCAATAAATCTTTACAACCTTATTTCTACTATTCTTCACATCATAAGACCCTGAAACAAGTTCAGGGTGACAGAGTAGAGTGTAATGTTGTTAAGTACATACTTCAAGGCTTGTAAGGCTTGTTTTTCGCCTGTTCCCTTTGCAAAGTTCAGGGTGACACAAAAAGGGTGACATTAAATTGAAGGTGTCTTTATGAAAAAGAAAAAAGAAAAGTCAAACTTTTTTAAACTATTGCAACATACGAGTTTTAGCGATTTTAAAATTTAAACTTTCTGCTGCATAAACAGACGGGATTCTCGTTTTCTTTTAAACATCGACACAACAAAAACACTTTGACCCTTGGTCGATAGTTCTAAAGAAAGGAGGTAAAATTATGAGTGAATATACTCTTGGTTTAATTTTAATCTCGATAATTCTTTTCATAATAAAAACGACACCCAAGAAATGAGTGCCGCTTTAGTCCTTTGCAGGTCACGGTAGTTCGCAGCTACCGCCCCGATATTTTCATTATACCACATTTTAAATTTTTCAATCCTTACAAAAAAATGCGAACCGTTGAGCATTTTTATGAGAGGGAAGAACCCACTTCATTTTGTTTTACAAAATGATTGGGTGAAGAATCCCATAAAAAAAGAGTCTTGAATGACTCTTAAAATGGGGCGGGCTATGGTTTGATTTCCGAACCGCTCCACAACATATTTAATATTATAGACAACGAAGAACATCAAGCTATTTTCAGAAGAATTGAAAAATTGCAAGCTGCATGAACTTTGTGAAAGTTTATTTACATGTTAGTATAAAAGTAAATTAAATCGCACATTTTAAAATTTAAATAAAAACTTTTAGCATTAATGCCGAGAGTAGAACAGACCTGACCGCCTTTTCACGCACAACAAACTTTTCTGCATAAGGTGTACGAAAGGGGGTGATTATAACTATGATTGAAGAAATTAGACACAAAATAAAATGTGTCCTTAGCATCATAGGACACATTTTACTAATTATTTCGTCATCGTTGTAGGGTCTGCATAGAGGGTATTGAGCGATACCCTCTCCCTACTCTTATTATAGACTATTTCTATTATTTTTCAAGTGTACAGTTAAGAAGAATTAAACATAAAAAAGCTCTTCAGAAATGCAAGAGCTTCCCTTGACAACAAAAGAGGTAAATGAAACAACGAAAAATTTAATTTCAAACTTTTCTATAATTACCTTTTGTAACCAATTACCCGAACTGTTCAGATTAGCAGAGCCGCAAGTGAAAAAGGAAATTATACAAACTTGCATCCGAACCATAAGCTATAATGGCGAAACCCTTAAAATAGAACTGTTTCCGATATTTTATAAGCTAAAATATTGGAAAAAAGTTAAAAATGGGGCGGGTAGTGACTCAGCAAAAATAAAAATGCGAACCGTTGAGCATTTTTATGAGAGGGAAGAACCCACTTCATTTTGTTTTACAAAATGATTGGGTGAAGAATCCCACAAAAAAAGAGTCTTGAATGACTCTTAAAATGGGGCGGGTAGTGGGATTCGAACCCACGCATATCGGAACCACAATCCGAGGCCTTAACCACTTGGCGATGCCCGCCATTTGCTTTATTCAATTTTAACTTTTCTTCGGATTTGTGGTTCCTCAAACTCGGAACCATACATCCCTCAAGGCCGGGTAACCACTTGGCGATGCCCGCCATTTGCTTTATTCAATTTTAACTTTTCTTCGGATTTGTGGTTCCTCAAACTCGGAACCATACATCTCTCAAGGGCCTAAGTAACCACTTGGCGATGCCCGCCATTTGCTTTATAAATCGCTTTTTTACAACAATAAGCTATTTTATAAATCAAGCATACTTAAAAAAAAGAATAAATTCAACCCATTTTTTAATTTTACCCTCTAAGGGGCTTTTGAAAAACTTTATTCTTTAATTAAAATATAAAAATGATTAAAATTATTTTTACTCTTTTTTTTATTGTTATCTTCCAATTTCAAGCTTTTGGTGAAACCCTTAGGGCTTCTGCAAGTTTTGATGAACCCATAAAATCATTTTATGGCACATGGCATGTTACAAGCAAAATTGAATCCACAAACAACCCTTCAAAATTTAACAAACTGAGCGTAGATATTTGGAACTTATCGGGGCAAAATAACGTCTTAATATTAGAAAACGGATTAACGGGTGCTATTTCTCAAATTAAAATTGATGAAGCCACACAAAGTATCGAAGGAAAAAAACTAAAATTTACAAGAGTTAAGGAACAAAAAAATTCCAAATACAAATATATACAAACCGAAACCCCTGAATTTATATTAAACGGGGACATTTTCAAGGGGTATGATACTTTCAAAATAGAAAAATACTATTTAAATGGCGTAATTGTATCTATTGATGTAGTAAAATATAAAGTAGTCGGTCAACGAATTTCAGGAGATAAGGATTTTAATGGAAGATAAAATTTTTGATTGCATTGTTTTGGGCGGAGGGCCTGCGGGATTGTCGGCTGCAATGTATGCGGCAAGAGGAAATGTGGATACTGCAATTATTGATACATCCTCGCTTGGCGGCCAGCCCGTTAATTATCTTGAAATAGAAAACTATTTAGGGTTTAAAAGCATAGAAGGGTTTGAGCTTGCAGAAAAGTTTGAGGATCATATTAATAAATTCGACATACAAAAATTCACAAACGAAGAAATCCAAAAAGTCGATTTAGTAAGTGAAATTAAATCCGTAACAACACTTAAAAACACCTATAAAGCAAAAACGGTAATTATTGCAACGGGTGCATCTTCCTGTAAATTGGGAATAAAAGGTGAAAAGGAATACTTAGGAAAAGGAGTAAGCTACTGTGCGGTTTGCGACGGTGCATTTTACAGGGATAAGACCGTGGTTGTTATAGGGGGCGGAAATGCCGCCGTTGAAGAAGGCGCATATTTAACAAAGTTTGCAAAAAAAGTCTATATAATGCACAGAAGAAACGAATTGAGAGCGGATAAAATCGTTCAAAAAAGGGCTTTTGGCAACGATAAAATAGAATTTATATTTGATTGTGTTCCGATTGAAATAATCGGGGACAACAAAAGGGTTTCAAAAATTCAATATAAAAATTTAAAAACTGATGAAATTCTTGAACTCAATACAGACGGGGTATTCCCTTATATAGGTTTTTGTCCGAATATTGAATTTTTTAACGGCCAGCTTATTCAGGATGAAAGAGGATTTATAATGACCGATGAAAATATGAGGACAAGCCGGTTTGGAGTATTTGCCGCAGGTGATGTCAGAAAAACTCCCCTAAGACAGGTCATAACCGCAGTTTCAGACGGCGCTATTGCGGGTGTTAATGCGGTCAAGTATCTTGAAGAAATTAAAGAAGCGCAAAAACAAGGAGCAATGAGCATATAAATGAAAGCAGTTGTATTTGACAGTGTTTTAAAATTTGAAAATAACTATAAAGACCCCCAACTAAAGGAAAACGAAGCCTTAATAAGGCCAACTTTGCTTGGCATCTGCAATACGGATGAAGAAATAACAAAAGGTTATATGGGATACAAAGGGGTATTGGGGCATGAATTTGTCGGGGTTGTTGAAAAAGTTGCAAATCAAAAAGATTCCGTTCTTATAGGAAAAAGAGTTGTGGGTGAAATCAACCTAGGGTGCAACAGTTGTCTTGATTGTGCTAATTCTATGCAAAGGCACTGTAAAAACAGAAGCACGCTTGGAATTTTTAACAAAGACGGTTGTTTTAGCGAATATTTTACCCTTCCTGTTTCCAATTTGCTTGTTGTTCCCGATAATACGGATGATGAAACCGCCGTTTTTGTTGAGCCGCTGGCTGCTGCTATGGAAATTTTCGAACAGGTGCAAATTAAACCGAAAGATAAAGTTGCAATTTTAGGGGACGGCAAACTCGGGCTTTCAATTTCAATTATTATGAGTGCAATGAATGTTGATTATGTCCATATAGGAAAGCACAAAGAAAAGCTCAATATAACATCAAATATGAAAAATAAAACCAAACTTCTCTCGGACATAACAAAAGATGATATAAAATCTTACGATATTGTTGTTGAAGCAACAGGCTCAACGGGCGGGTTTGAAACCTCATTATCCCTTGTTCGTCCCAGAGGGACGCTTATTTTAAAATCTACCATAGCCGCAAAAGAAGGTTTGAATTTGGCTTCGGTTGTGATTGACGAAATAAACGTAATAGGTTCCCGTTGCGGACGGTTTGAACCTGTTTTAAGACTTATGGAAAAAGGGAAAATCAATACAAAGCCCCTCATAACAAAGATTTTACCCTTCGATAAAGCTATGGAAGGTTTTGAATTGAACAGAAAAAAAGAAACGATTAAAATCCTCTTAAAGCCCTAGGGATTTGTTTTTGATTCGAATTTCTTTTTTAACATGCTATATTCTTCATAGTATTGTTCGGGGTTATCTTTGGCTTCTTTTATTTTGTCTTGAATTTCGATAAATTTTTGTGCAAGATTAGGGTCAAATTGAGTTCCTGCGCATTTTTTAATTTCTTCTATTGCAACTTCATGCGAGAGGGCAAGCCTGTATGAGCGGGTGCTTGTCATGGCATCATAAGTATCCGCAATTGCAACTATTCTTGAACATAAGGGTATTTCATCCCCCTTAAGTCCGTCAGGATAGCCTGTTCCGTCCCATTTTTCATGGTGTGCTTTTACCCATAAACCCATATCTCCAAGTTGTTTAATATTTTCAACCAGCCTTTCAGAGCACAAAGAGTGGGTTTTCATAATTTCTCTTTCTTCATCATCCAATTTCCCCGGCTTGCATAAAACTTTTTGGGGAATGGAAATTTTGCCTATATCATGCAATAAACCCGCCACTTCTATATTTTCAAGAAACTTTGTATCGTTAGATATTGTGGAAGCCAAAATAAGAGAATACAAAGTAACCCTTAGAGAGTGTCCGTGGGTATAAGCATCTTTGGCATCTAATGTGGCAGAAATGGATTTTATTGTTTTATAAAAGAGTTCCTGCAAATCTCTCATCATTAAAGAGCGAGAGCTGGATAAATTGAATTTTTCTACCCCCGATTCAACTATGCTTAAAAGCTCGTTAGGGTCAAAGGGCTTTGTTATGTATTGAAACAGGTTGCACTTATTAACCGCATCCGTAAGAATTTCAATGTCTGTAAAGCCTGTTAGTAAAATTTTAATTATGTCGGGCGCTATTTCATTTGCCCTTCTTAAAAATTCCGTACCTTCCATAACGGGCATTTTGTGGTCGGATATTATAAGGCATATTTTATCCAAATTTTCTTTTAAAACCTGAAGCCCTTCTTCCCCTTGACTTGCGGTTAAAATATTGTATTTGCCTCTTAGGGTGCGTTTAATAAGCTGAAGATTGTTAATTTCATCGTCAACCAAAAGTATAGTACTTGTCATAGCTTCGTTTGCAACGTAAAAGAAATTATCCAGACCCTCAAATTGCAAACTTTTATCTATCGTCAACATATAAAACTTTTTTATTAAACCCCTTTTAATACTTAATATAAATCGGCTCAAATAATCTAAATCTTTAGCCTTTTTATAATTTATAATTTATATTTTTTAAAATTTAAAATCAAGTATTTTTAAATTAAATACTTTTATTTGATTAAATTTTTACTAAAAAAAGAGGCAAATTTTGCCTCTTTTTTTTAATTGTTGGAAACTTAAACGGCTGCACCCGCTTTTGAAATAATTTCGGTTTCAATGTTGGATGGAACCTGTTCATAGCATTGGAATTCCATTGAGAAAGTGCCTCTGCCTTGAGTATTTGATCTCAAATCCGTTGCATAACCGAACATATTTGCAAGAGGAACAATTGCTCTTACAATTACATTTCCCGTGTTTCCTTGAGGTTCTTGTCCTTCGACACGTCCTCTCCTTCTTGAAATGTCGCCTATAATGGTACCCGTAAATTCATCCGGAATTTCGATTTCAACTTTCATCATAGGTTCTAATATGCACGGTTTTGCTTTTTTACAACCTTCTTTAATTGCCATTGACCCTGCAATTTTAAATGCCATTTCGGATGAGTCAACTTCGTGATAGCTTCCGTCATAAAGTTCAACTTTAACGTCTATCATCGGGAATCCTGCCAAGATACCGCCTTCAAGAGCTTCTTCCATACCTTTTCTTGCAGGTTCAATGTATTCTTTAGGAATTGCACCACCCACGATTTTATTTTCAAATACAAAGCCCGCATTTTCTTCAGCAGGTGAGATTTTAACTTTAACGTGTCCGTATTGACCTTTACCGCCCGACTGACGAATGAATTTAGAATCCTGATCGGCATTTCCTCTGATTGTTTCTCTGTATGCTACCTGAGGTTTACCGATATTTGCTTCAACCTTAAATTCACGGAGCATTCTGTCAACGATAATATCAAGGTGTAATTCGCCCATACCGGATATAATCGTTTGTCCCGTTTCATTATCGGTTTTAACTCTGAAGCTCGGGTCTTCTTCCGCCAATTTTTGGAGAGCTATTGCCATTTTATCCTGATCGGCCTTTGTTTTAGGTTCAATAGCAACCGATATAACGGGTTCGGGGAATGTCATTTTTTCTAAGATTATCGGTGCTTTTTCATCACAAAGGGTGTCACCGGTTGTTGTTTCTTTTAAACCTACGGCAGCGCATATATCGCCGGCGTATACTTCGGATTCTTCAAGCCTTTGATCGGCATACATACGAACTAAGCGGGCAATACGTTCCTTTTTGCCGTTTGTAGCATTAAGCACATACGAACCTGATGTAATAACACCCGAATATACTCTTAAGAATGTTAAACGACCGACATAAGGGTCTGTCATAACTTTAAATGCAAGTGCGCTGAAGGGTTCAGAGTCTGAAGAATGACGTTCTGTTTTTGTTCCGTCTTCAAGTTCCCCTTCAATAGCTTTAACATCAACGGGGGATGGCATATAATCAACAACATTATTTAAAAGCAGCTGAACACCTTTATTTTTAAATGCCGTACCGCAGCATACAGGAACAATTTTGTTTTCACAAACGGCTTTTCTTAAGCCTGCTTTCAATTCTTCAACGGTTATTGAATCAGGATCTTCAAAGAATTTTTCCATTAAGGAATCATCTTCCCCTGCAATAGCTTCAACCATTGCATCTCTGTATTCTTTTGCTTTTGCTTGAAGTTCTGATGGGATATCTTCTTCTTTAATGTCTGTTCCAAGGTCGTTTGTATAAATTTCGGCTTTCATTGTCATTAAGTCGACAAGCCCAGTGAAATTATCTTCAGCACCGATTGGAAGCTGGATAGGAATAGCATTTGCACCGAGTCTGTTTTTGATTTGGTCAACTACACGGTAGAAATCTGCGCCTGTTCTGTCCATTTTATTAACGAAAACCATTCTCGGTACTTCGTATCTGTTAGCTTGTCTCCATACGGTTTCTGATTGTGATTGAACACCGCCTACTGCGCAAAATACAGCGACAACACCGTCTAATACACGAAGTGAACGTTCAACCTCAATTGTAAAGTCCACGTGCCCGGGGGTGTCTATAATGTTAATCTGGTGTCCTTTCCATTCAGCCGTAACGGCAGCTGATTGAATTGTGATACCTCTTTCTCTTTCTTGTTCCATAAAGTCGGTAACGGCAGCACCGTCGTGAACTTCCCCGATTTTATGGGTTTTACCTGTATAAAATAAAATACGTTCGGTTGTCGTGGTTTTACCTGCATCAATGTGAGCGGCAATACCAATGTTTCTTATTTTCTCCAAAGGTGTCTTTCTTGGCATTTTTATATTCCTTCTTTAATTTTACGCTTACTTGAAACATTCTCACATAAACATTTTACAAAGTAAAGAAGGATAAAAGGGACTGTTTTTATATCCCAAAAATTTTAAATATCCCTGCACCTTTGGGCTTAACGGGTTCAATTCTGCAATAAGCACTTTTATCGTTTCTATAAGGATTGTTATCGTTACTTTGTCTAAAATCACAAAGTGTATGAAGGTCTATATCCTCACATTCGGCTTCTTTTCCGAAATAGTGTTTTATATGTGAAGGATTGGTAAGACAAATTGCCTCTTGAAATGAAAATTTATTTCTGTATTCCATATCATCTTTTTGGTTTCTATCTTCATTATCAATTTGTTCAAGAACTTCTTCAACTCTTGAATTTACGTTAGTGTCATCAAGGGCTCTATTTAAAATTGCTCTGTATGCAAAAAATTCATCATCAAGGTGAGAGTTAACGTCATTATCATCCGTTGGAATAACTTCCCCGTTTTCAAAAATTCTTAATCTGAAAACATCTTTCCCGAGCTTATTTTCATCGTTTCTTGCGCCGTTAACATCAATGTATATGTCAATATAATTTCTGTCTGTGCCGCCTGTTTCAAGTGTTTTCCAATTACCTTGAGTTATTTTATAAAATGCAACGCCGTTTGTAAGTTTAAAATTCAATCCCGAATTTTCCCCTCCGGCATTTAATTTGGTTGATGTTGAACCGCCGTTTGTGCAATTTATTTCTCCTGATGTAACAAACACTTCGCTAAGTTTTGTACAGTATTCCGTTAAATCGGAAGGAAGTTTGTTATAAGCAGAGCATCTGCCTTCTTCAAAGCATTCATCCATAATTATTTTATTTACCCTCGGGAGATTTTTTAAAACAGAATAAATATGGGGAGTAACTGCTATATCGCTTGATTTAAACATGCAAATTGCAATTGTCATTAAAATTCCGCAAAGAAATAATGCAAGCAAAACCTCAGCCATAACCATAGCTTTTTTTGTTCTTGTTTTCATATCCATCAAAAATTTCCCTTTAAAATTGCATCCAAACAATCTTTGTAACTATTATACATGATTATATCACTTATTAATACCTCCTCGCAACTAATGCCCGAGAAAGTTTCATTTTTAACCGATAAGATTTTAACTCCGTTTTTATGGGCACATAAGGGCGCTATTCCGCCGAATGCTCTATATGGTATGATTAGCGCCTTTATATCTTTGTATGAAATTCCTTTATTTCTTGTTCTGTCTATTTTTGGGGCTCTGTTTAACCCTTCTAATATGCAGGGAAGATAAGTTGAGGATATATTTTCAGATGCTACTTTGGAATTTGTTACGGTTTTTGATATTTCAATTTTGCTGAATGCGGGTGCATGGGCAATCGGCACATTTAATTCTTTTGAAAGATAATGCGAAATAACCGCCTCAATTCCTGCAATAGGATCAATTCCAACCCCGTTTTCATAATCCTCGTTTGTAATATCATCTCTAAAATAACATACAACCCCTATGGCGCTGCACCCTTTATTTAAAAGTTTTTTTGCCGAATTAAACAGAGTTTTTTCATTTTTTATAGTTCCCGTTGATATTCCGTTTTTTATATAAAATTCAATACCAACTTCATCATCCGTTATTTCATAGTATGGAATATTCAGTCCCTTAACCTCTCTCATTGCATTTATTGTGTTTATATGTACCGATAAAATATCATAAGGTATGCTTTTATCAAAAATAACCCCTATTGTATTTTCTTCATATTCATTAAGCTCAACAAGATTTAAGTTCCCTTTAAAAAATTCATCAAAAATAAAGCCTTCTGTGTATAATATGTCGGAATTTATCCCGCTTAAAATCCCTCCGTTAACAACATTTGGATGAGTCAGGACACTAAAATGTTTTGAAAACATTTTTGCAATTTTTCCGCCATCTCCCGCAAATCCGCCGATTTCAGCCCCAATTCCCGTCGGTATTGAAATTGCCACTATTTCTTTATGCTTCATAAATTTCTTCCCTCTTTTGAAAGAGATATAAAAAGTGATTCAAGGGCATAATATGGCGCAACAAGAGCTTTAATTTGTTTCTTTGCAAGTTGTATTTTTTTTATATCTTCTAAAATTAAATTTCCCATATTCGGGTTTATTTCCATAAGAGAATACAAATACTCCTGAAATGAATTAAGAATATCAATCATATCAATATTTTTTTCCTGACTCATATCAATTATTTTCTGAATTTTTTCAATTCCTTCTTCTATTTTAAAATCAGGATAACCTGAAAGAAATTCAACTATATCAATTGAACTTTTTTCATATTGAACAGGCACCTGAAATACATTTGACCTTGATACTATGGTTGATATTATATCTTCTTTTGAATTGCAAAGAAAAACAAAAGTTACTTTATCGGGGGCTTCTTCAACGGATTTTAAAAGCGCATTTGATGCTTCATCCTGCATTATTTTTTTGTTTAAGGGGTATGGGTACCAATTTTCTTTAGGTATTAAAAATCCTTCATGATTGAATTTTTTAAGGTTATTTTTTTCTTTTTCGGATAAAGAAGAACTTTTTACGTCCGAAAAAATAAAAAATCTATGGTAATCGCTTGATATATTTATGATTGATGTTATTTTTTCAATTTGTTTAACGGATATTACGGTTTTTGTTGAATCCTCTTTAAAATCAAGCGGGGTAACGCTTATAACCGAGGGGTGGTTTCCTTCTTTAATCCATTTACAGTTTGTGCAACTACAATCCTTATCTTGATTTAGAGAACAATTTAAAATTCTTGAAAGCTCAAGTGAAAAAAAGTAAGAATACAAAGTGTCGCTTCCTTCAAAAATTATGCTTTGAGGAAATCTTTTTCCCGTTTTAAAAAAGGTTTCAAAGTATTCTTTTAAAAAGCTGTCAAAAATAGGATTTATCATTTCATAAACCCTTCCGTGAGCGCAAGCAGGGGTTCTTTTTGCCCCGTTTTTATTTCATATTCTATATTTATAAGGCTTTGTTTGAGTTTTAAAATTTCTTTCAATTCTATATTTTTTAGTTTGTTTAAAGCCATTTTAACGGCATATTCATTCTGTCCCGTTTTTTTTGCTATATCAAAACTTGAAAGCTTTTTTGAATAGATTTTTGTCATCATAAGTTTTGAAAAACCCGACTCTAAAAAGGCAAGTATTTCAAGATAATGAGATTTTAAAAGCATGTTTGAAATTTCATTTATTGCATGCGTATAGTTTTTATTTAAAATTAAATCTATTAAGGAAAAAATGTTCTGACTTGCAGGATAAAGGTTATTAACCGCTTCATCCGTTATAAAGTTATCAGGGTATATATAAAGGCTTATTTTATCAAGGGCGGTATTTAAATCTCTAAAATAAGGGCCAACCCTTCTTATAATATTTTCTAATGTACCGGTGTTTCCTTTAAGGTTATATTCTCTCATCATTTCTTTTAAAACGGGGAGGATTTTATATTCTTCATAAGGTTTATATGCCAAAAATTCTTTTATTGTTCCTTTTTTTTGAATTTCTTTAAAAATTTTTTTCCTTGAGTCCGGTTTTTTTCTTTCTCCCCTTTTAATGGGGCAAGTTAAAATGAAGTGTACTCTATCTGAAATTAAATCAATTGCATTAATAAATTCCTCAATTTGTCTTTCATCAAGGGTAATTTTCTTTGCGCAATCAAGAAAGTATCTATCAGCTTTTACACAGATTATGGTGTCTGAAAACATTATAGGCTGCGACCTTAAAAGAAAAATAAGTTCGCTAAAGTCGGGGTTGTCCGACATTTTGTAGTTAAGTTCGGTTATATTATCCCCTAAAACCTTCTTTTTTATACTGTTTATTTCTTTTTCAATTAAAAAGTCTTCTTCGCCCCAAAGAAAAGTTAACGGCATAAAGTTTTTTACCTTTCCATAGTTATTTTAACTTAAAAAAGGCAAAAAATTTATAAATGTTATGATTCTATAAGAAGGCTTGCTCCGATAACTCCCGCATTGTTGCCAAGTTCAGCATGAACAATTTCGACACTTGATGCTTGAATTGGCATACCTCTTTTTAAAATAGTTTCTTTTATGGGTTTAAAAAGAATATCCCCTGCATCTGCTATTCCGCCCCCTATAATGACCTTTTCGGGATTTAAAAGGTTTATTACGGAAGTCAATCCGAGCCCGATAATTTCGCCCATTTTTGTGTAAATTCTTCTTGCGACGGCATCTCCCTGAATTGCAGCCTGTGCAATTATATAAGGGCTCAATTCTTCGGTTGCAAGCTCTTTAAATTTTGAAGATTTTCCGCCCTTCATATACTCTTTTGCTTCAGCTACAATGGCGGGCCCTGAAGCGTATGCTTCAAAACATCCGAAATCGCCGCATCCGCATATAGGTCCTTCGCCCATAGTCATTTTAATGTGCCCTATTTCCCCTGCGGCATTTTTTGCACCCCTAATCAATTTACCGTTAAATACAAGCCCTGAGCCAATGCCCGTTCCTACGGTTATACAAATAAGGTTTTCAGTACCCCTTCCCGCACCGTATTTTAATTCGCCCAAAGTTGCGACACGAACATCATTATCGAGCTTGGTTGTAATTTGAAATTTTTCTTCCATAATTTTTGCAACGGGAATTTCTGTCCACCCGGGCATGTTCGGAAGATGCCTTACAATTCCTTCTTTATAGTCAATTTGTCCCGGAAACCCAAAGCCTATAGCTTCAATTGTGTCTTTAGAGGTGTTTGTTTCTTTCATGAGTTCTTCAATCGCATTTTGTATATTACCGATTGAATGTTCATACCCTAAATCCGCACGGGTAGGGGTTGTATTTGAATATACAATTTTACCGTTTAAATCTACGAGCGCCAGTTTAACATTTGTCCCGCCAACATCTACACCTATTCTGTACTTTTTCATTATGGTTATTTCTCCTGATTAATTGTTCAAACTGTGGATTGGGGCGGGAATTCTTCCTAATCTGTTTATAAAGACCGAAGAATCGCAATCATGCATTTTCATAATGGGAGCTTCCCCGAGAAGTCCGCCGAATTTAACCCATTCTCCCGCTTTTTTGCCCCATACGGGAATTACTCTTACGGCGGTTGTTTTCTTGTTTATCATCCCTATTGCCATTTCATCCGCTATCATGCCCGCTATGGTAGCAGATGGGGTATCCCCGGGAATTGCAATCATATCAAGCCCGACAGAGCATACGCTTGTCATTGCCTCTAATTTATCTATGGTTAAAACCCCTTTTCTTGCCGCCTCTATCATCCCCGCATCTTCAGAAACGGGGATAAAAGCGCCCGATAAACCGCCCACATAGCTTGATGCCATTATTCCGCCTTTTTTAACGGCATCATTTAACATTGCAAGTGCTGCGGTTGTGCCGTGTGCTCCCGCATCTGAAAGCCCCATTGCCTGAAAAATTCCCGCAACGCTATCCCCTTCTGCGGGAGTAGGCGCAAGGGATAAATCAATTACCCCGAAAGGTATATCAAGTCTTTTTGCAAGTTCTCTGCCGATAAGTTCTCCCGTTGTCGTAATTTTAAATGCGGTTTTTTTAATTGTGTTTGCAACTTCTCCGAGGTCGGCTTTTTTATCCATGTTTTCTATTGCCCACCTTACGACACCGGGGCCCGAAACCCCGATATTTAATGCGCATTCAGGTTCATTCACACCGCAATAAGCCCCTGCCATAAAGGGGTTATCGGTAACGGAATTACAAAAACATACAAACTTTGCAGCCCCTATCCCGTCTTTATCTTTTGTTAATTCTGCCGCCTTTTTAATTATCTCGGCGGTTTTATATACCCCGACCATATTAATTCCCGCCTTTGAACCCGCAAGATTAACGGAAGAACAAACCCTCTCCGTTGATGCAAGAGCTTCGGGGATGCTTGCCATAAAGCGTTTATCCCCTTCGGTGCATCCTTTTTCGACAAGGGCGGAATACCCCCCCAAAAAATCTACCCCGACTTCTTTTGCCGCTTTATCAAGGGTTTTAGCTATGTGAATAAAATCGGGGTTATCAACCGACTCCGTTATAATTGAAATCGGAGTAACCGCAATCCTTTTGTTTATTATGGGAATTGAATATTCATCTTCAAGTTCACAGGCACATTTTGCCAAATTAGAAGCGTATTTTGTGATTTTATCGTAAATTTTAGCGGAGAGCTTTTTTGTATCTGACGAACAACAATCTCTAAGGCTCAAAGAAAGTGTTACGGTTCTAATATCGAGGTGATGAACTTTTATCATCTCGATTGTTTCCATTATGTTGTGAACATCAAAATCCATGGTCATTTTAAAAGTAAAACCTTATTATATAGTGTGCATTCTGTCAAAGATTTCTTTTCTTTGAACCCAAATTGTCATATTTAAGCTTTTGGATGCTTCCGTTAATTTGTCTTTAATTGTGCTGAACGAATCGGGGGAATTTGTAATATTGCATAGCATCATCATTACAAAGTAATCCTGCATAATCGTTTGTTTGATATCTTCAATGTTAACTTTGCATTCATTCAATGTTGTTGCTATTTTTGCAACAATACCCGTTTTATCCTGTCCCGTTACGGTTACGATTATTTTTTCTTCAGTCATTATTTCACATCATCCTTGATAACTATTAAATTGTTCATTATTTTCATTGCTACCGTTGGCAAAACAACGTCATTTAATCCGTTTGCAATGCTTATAATGCTTCCTGCCTTCAGTGTTTGTTCTTCTCCTTTATACATAAAGGTATAATCCGTTTTTCTGTCTGAACGAATGGTAATTTTGTCCATTTTTTTCCTTCCTATCTGACTAATTGAGTACCGGAACTTGTTCCGAGTCTTGTTGCGCCTGCATTTATTAAATCAAGCGCAGCCAATTTTGATTTTATTCCGCCCGATGCTTTTACCTCAATTCCTTTTTTTGCCACCGTTGAATACATCAACCTGACATTTTCTACGGTTGCGCCAACTCCGTCTTTAACAAAGCCCGTAGACGTTTTAACAAAATCAGCCTTTGCACCGACACAGTTTAAGCAGGCTATTTTAATTTCGGCAGGAGTTAAAAGGTCGGTTTCAAGAATAACTTTCAGTTTTTTATCTTGAGCCGCTTTTTTTTGAAGGGCAATTTCATCTGCCGCCTTTTGGTAATTCCCCTCTTTTATTGCGCCTATATTAATCACCGTATCAATCTCGTCCGCACCGTCTTGAATGGCTTCTTTAATCTGGCTTAGTGTCGTTGTTATTTTATTTGCCCCGAGAGGAAAATTCACAACACAAATTACTTTAATGTCTTTGTTTGCTTCTTTAATTAAATCCTTTGCAAGCTTTACATAACAAGGGTTTATGCAAACTCCGTAAAAACCGTATTCAACCGCCTCACTAACAAGTTTTTTAACATCTTTTTCGGTACAATCGGGTTTAAGATTTGTATGTTCTATATATTTTGCTAATTCCATAAAAGAAATTATATCAAAACAAGGTTTTTAGCGCTATTTGTAAACTTTAATGAAGAATATAAATTTTCAACGGTAATTTCCAATATTCTCTTTTGCGCTTCTTTTGTGTTGTAGGCTATATGAGGGGTTATAATTACATTATCCATATTTAAAAGTTTTCTTGTAATGAAGTAGTTTTTTAAGCAGCTTTGTTTAACATTATGGATATCAATTGTATTATTTATATCTTCGTATAAAACATTTTCGCATTCAACAACATCCATAGCCGCAAAGCTTACTTTTTTATCTGTAAGGGCTTCATAGAGTGCTTCTATTTTAATTATTTCTCCCCTTGCGGTGTTTATTATGATAACTCCGTCTTTCATCATAGAAAACCTTTGTCTGTCAAACATATAAAGGGTTTCTTTTGTTAAGGGGCAATTTATGCTTATTATGTCAGATATTTTGCAAAGTTCGTCTATCGGTAAATATTGAAATTCTTCATCTTTTTTTATGTCGTAATATACAACATTCATAGAAAAACTCTTTGCAATTTGTGCAACTTTTTTCCCTATTGCTCCAAGACCCACAATCCCTATAGTTTTTTTGTTCAGCTCAATTCCCTGATATTTTGTATCAAGTATGTTCTGTTTTTTAACATCAAGAGCGGATACAAAAATTTTTCTTGAAACCGACAATAAAAGTGCAAAGGTGTATTCCGCTATTGAATAATCACCGTAATGCGGGGCATTGAAAACGGCAATTTTGTTTTCGTTTGCATAAGATAAATCTATATGAGAGTATCCTACACTCCTTAAAATTATAAATTTCAAATTTTTAAATTTTTCTAAAACACCCTTTGTTAATTCAGAGTCTATAAAGACAGAGAGAATTTGTGCATCTTGAATATTTTCTTCCACCAAAAATTCTGAATTCAAGCTTCTTTTTATAAAAACCGTTTCAAATTCGGGGCCCAACTTTTCGGTTAAATACTTTTGTTCTTCGTCTTTAATATCAAAAAATACGGTTTTCATAATTCAAATAATAAATTATAAAAAGAAAACTTAAATTCCCTATCTTGGCTATAATTTAAAATTGTTTTTTACAAACTCCATTTCTTTTTCCCTTGAAGCTAAACTCCCTTTGTTTAGGATTTTTTCTTTTAGGACCGATTTTAAAATTTTTCCTATAATTTCACCTTCAATAAACCCTTCTTCAATTAAATCGCATCCTTTTATATATGTCTTTATATCTTTTAATTCAAGGTATTTAAGGGCATTTTCATCTTTTGTTTTAAAATAATAAAAGGCAAGTTGAACCTCATTGAATTTTTTAAAAAATTCATATATTTCAAAATCGTCTTTTAAGGGTGCTTTTATGTAAAAAAACGAATCCAGAGCCATTATATATATTTTATTTTTTTCTTTTATTTTGAATTTTTTTATTGCATCTTCAAGTCTTTCAATATCTTCAAGCTTAATATCGGTTTTTTTCATCCATATTTTATATATTTTATTTTCTAATATCTCAAATAAAATTTTATCTGCCATTTCGCTTTTAAAGATTTTATTTAAGGTTAGATAAATTCTATCAATGCTCAACCCCTCATTATTAAAATTATCTTTACACTCTTTAATAAGATTTTTTTCAAAATCCCCAAACTCAAAATTAAACCTGTATTTAAAATCAAGCCCTCTTAAAATTCTTGTCGGATCATCCATAAAAGATTTATTGTGTAAAACCCTTAAAATTCCATCCTTTATATCTTTTTGCCCGAGATAGGGGTCTATAATTTCATTGTTTATAATATTTATAGCGATTGCATTTATTGTAAAATCCCTTCTTTTAAGGTCTTTTTCAATTTCCACACCCACAAATTCAACCGAAGGGAGAGCCCCGTTTTTTTTATAATACTCCGTTCTTGTTGATGCAATGTCATAATTTATTCCCTCAATTTCAACTTTTACCGTGTCAAATTCGGGGTGCTTTGATATAATTTTAAAACCGCTTTTTTGGCTGAATTCTATTGCACTTCCTTCAATTAAAAAATCAATGTCTTTTATTTTTTTATCAAGGATTAAATCCCTTACAACCCCGCCTACAATATAGGCTCTATAACCTTGATTGATTGCGTTTTGCCTTACTGTTTCAACTGCTTTTTTTTGCGTTTCGTTTAATTTTTCAAGCATAGCCTACTCCGTTTTTTCCAAAACAAAAGTAACGGGTCCGTCATTTATAATTTCAACTTCCATATCCTCGCCAAAAACCCCCGTTTGAATTTTTAAATTCGATTCTTTTAATTTTGAACAGAAATCCATATAAAATTCATTGGCGGATATCGGGTCTTTTGCGTTATCAAAACTTGGTCTTAAACCTTTTTTGCAGTCTGATGTAATAGTAAATTGAGAAACAACAAGAATTTCTCCTTTTATATCACAAACCGATAAATTCATTTTATTGTTTTCATCTTCAAAAACCCGCAAATTTAATACTTTATGAACCATAAAGTCTATAAATTCTTTTTTATCCCATTTTTCAACCCCAAAAAGTAAAACAAGCCCTCTATCTATTTTTGAATAGAGTTTGTTATCAATTTTAACGCTTCCTCTTTTTACTCTCTGTAAAACGACTTTCATTTTTTTCCCGCTTTTTTTATAAAAATTATTTTACAATAAATCTTTCTTATCTCAAAAAAATAAACCTGAATTTGATAATTAATCTTTTTTTAAATATAATTAATTTGAAGCGGGCGGGTAATTGCGCTATATATGCTTGCATAATTGGTTATTCTTTTTTGTCGGTTTATATGGTGAGGAAAGTCCGAACACCCTAAGTGCAGGATTGCTTGGGAAAGCCAAGTGCGTGCGAACGTGAGGAACAGTGCCACAGAAAAGTAGACTATAAAAACATTTGTTTTTATACAGGTGCAACGGCGAGGTAAAAGCTCACCGCCCTTATGGTGACATAAGGGGTCATGGTAAACCCCAATCGGGTGCAAGTTAAGTTTGCAAGAAGGATTGCACTTTCCGTTCATTTGAAATTGCAAGAAAAAACGCATCAGACAGATGATTACCTTAAACAGAATTCGGCTTATAGCCCGCTTTTTTAATTTGTAATATCAGATACTATTTCGTCATGTTTTAATATTTTATCTTCGGATATGGGAAGTATAAAACTGAAAGTTGACCCGACACCCACTTTAGAAATTGCAAAAACCTTCCCTCCGTGTTGTTTTTCAATTGCCGTTTTAACAAGGTGAAGCCCTAAGCCTGTTCCCTTTATTGTGTGAGTTGTGTTTTCGGTTCTATAGAACCTGTCAAATACCCTGTCTAAAACATCTTCCGCTATTCCGATACCCTCGTCTTTAACACTTACTTTAACATAGTCTAAATCTTCGGTTAAGCCGACAATAATTTCTATTGCAGAATTTTCGGGCGAATATTTAATGGCATTTGTAACAAGGTTATTTATAACCCTTTCAATAGTTTCTTCGTTGTATGGAATTAAAGGAAGTCCGCTTTGTTTTGTTAAAAAGATGTTTATATTTTTTTCATCCGCAAGGACTTTTAAGCCCGTTAATGTACGCTCTATTGTTCCCGTTATATCAAGCATTTGCTTTTCAACTTTTGAGTTTGCTTCAATTTTTGAAAAATCAAGAATATCATTAACCATTTTGTTCAGGTGGATAATTTCATCATTAATTATTCCTATAAACTCTTTTTGTTCTTCAAATTTAAAGCTGTCCCCGTAATTGTACAAAGTGTCTGCGTAGCTTCTCAAAATTGTAACGGGAGTTCTCAGTTCATGAGATACGTTTGATATAAAGTCTGATTTTAATTTGTCCACTTCCGCTTCTTTTGTTATGTCAATTAAAATGATTATGTATCCGAGGTAATCATGGACATTTGAATACATTGAAGATGTTATTGCCTTTATGACTTTGTTATCAATTTTGATTGAAAACGAAAGGGGCTTAGTTTCATTTTCATCAACGGGTGAGCTTTTAAATTTTTCAATTCCGGATCTAAAACATTTTGAACCCTTAGAATCCGAAAAATCGAGAATTGATGTATTTAAAATAGGCTTATTTAAAAGCTTTTGAGCCGAAGGGTTTATAAGAACAACATTATCAAATTTGTCGCAAACGACAACCCCGTTTGCAATTCCCATTAAAACCGATTCAAATTTGTTTCTCTCAAAGGTGAGCTGGTCAATATTTTGTTCTTCATAAATGTGAAGCCTTTGGCTCATATCGTTAAAGGCGCTAAACAGTTCTTTTATTTCACCTGATGCCTGTTTGTTTTCTAATATTGTTCCAAACCTTCCCGAGGATATTTCTTTAACCCCCTGTCTTAAAATACCGAGTTCCCGTCTTATTAAAATAGTGTTTAAAACGATTACCACGGTATATATAAGCCACATCATTGCAAAAACAACAAGCATTGAATTTTTTGTTGTATTTGAAATTGACTTTGCCAAGTTAGCGTTAAGCCCGATTTCAACATACCCTTTTATGTTTCCTTTTTCGTCAATAACGGGGGTTGTAAGGGTTGTTTTTGTTTCATTTTTTCTTTTTGGAAAATCGGTTATACTTGAATAAATAACATTTTTGTTTGTGTCTTTATGGGTTATAAAAGAAATGTCGGAGTTTCCTTCCATGACAAGCTTTGTGTGGTATTTAAAAAGATTTTCTTCCGACACATTTTTTGAATTTTTCATTAATTCATAGCTTTGAATTGCAATAGTTCTTCCCAAAATTTGCCCCGAATTTGCATAGTTTTCATAGAGTTCTTCTCTGATTTTATCAATTGCAAAATAAGACACCGCCATAATTATAGCGGTTGAAACAATAAGCCCGATTGCAATAAGTTTGTTTTGGGTTGATATATTGAAATTGAATTTCTTTGCCATCAAAAACATTATATCATTAAATTTAAATACGTAATAATAAAAAAACCCGTCTGATATAAGACGGGTGATTAATTATTTTTTTACGCATCGAACTCTGTCAGCACCGTCATCACCGGAATCCAGTGCATTTGAAAAAGCACATTCAAATGTGTTGCCACCAGCAAAATTAACCTGCCAAGCATAACTGTCATCAGCGTTATCTGACGCTTTTGTTACCGTGCTTGACCAGTAATATCCTTCATCCATATTTCCGATAAGTTTTTGATTTATATAAAGAGATATCAATTCTTCTTTGTTTGGAACTCTTGAATCGCTATCCTGTTTAGCGCAAGCAGACACCGCATCTTCCTGATATATGCCATCGCCTAAATCGGTTGATAACGGTACGGGGGCAACTACAATACTGTTAGAACGATACATGGCGGATAAAAATCCTATATCTTTTCCAACCTCATTTGGGCCTTTAAGGCCGTTTAGGTCGTATACCATATTTACGCAAAACAATTTCCCTGCATAGGAACTGCTGCTGCTATCCGAGCTGCATTTGGGGTTATAAAAAAGCGCTATTGATTCACCGTTAACCGTTTCAAAGGCAGCAGCATCTGTATTTGTTGCATGGTCCTTGTTAATAATTTCACTGTTTAATTCTTCCGTTGATGTTGGAAAATTTATATTATTTCCGTTTATTGTTATTATGCTTGATGGTATTCCGCATGCAGTGAGGTTCTTTGAATTACATACGTTTTGAACTCTATAGACTTTAGATAGACCATTAATAATGAAAGTTTCTGCCGAATTTTGAACATCATCACTTCCATATCCTCCTATACTGTCCATCTCTCCTATTGCTTGGCTCATTCTGGCATAAAGTGCTTTTTTTTGAGCATTCCAAGCTTTATCGTTAACGTTCACAAGTAATGATGGCAAGGTTATAGCTGCAACAATACCAATAATTGTTAGTGTTATCAATACTTCAGCTAAAGTAAA